>DATHHQ010000524.1:0-8661 GCA_035490095.1 Bradyrhizobium sp. | reverse complement strand
CAACGACGCGGTGCTGTCGCTGCACGAGATCTTCGGCGCCACCGGCAAGATGCAGCCGAAGTGGCACATCCTGGATGAAAACGAGATCGAGGACGGCATCGACGAACTCGGCGTGCTGCTCTACGGCCATGCCAGGAACGCTTACTGGTTCGGGTCGCAGCTCTCGATCGAGGAAACGCGGGCTATCGCGCCGTACCAGAACGCCACCGGCATGCAGGTGTCGTCGGCGGTGCTCGCCGGCATGGTGTGGGCGCTCGAAAATCCGACCGCAGGGATCGTCGAGGCCGACGAGATGGATTTCCACCGTTGCCTCGAAATCCAGCGGCCTTATCTCGGCCCGGTGAAGGGTTACTACACCGACTGGACGCCATTGACCGACCGGCCCGGGTTGTTTCCGGAGGATATCGACACCTCAGATCCCTGGCAGTTCCGGAACGTGCTGGTGCGGTGAAGGGCTCGACGTCATTCCGGGGCGCGCGTGAGCGCGAACCCGGAATCTCGCGCCTCATCTCGGGATTCCGGGTTCATCGCTCCGCGATGCCCCGGAATGACTGCGTCACTTCTTCAAATAATCGAACGCGACGCTCCCCAGCCCCAGCGTCAAATCCGCCTTGAAGTGCAGCGCGGAGACCACCTCGCGCACCGGCAGCCGCGACACGTCCGCAAGCGCATGCGGAAACAGGCCAAGCGCCGCGGGCCCGGTCCAGGCTTCCTTCAAGGTGATGTCCTCGAGCTGGAAGCGCACCAGTTCGCAGATCCGCGACGACCCGTCGACATGCGGAACGATTTTCAGAATAAAATTCGGCGCTTTCATGCTCTTGAGCACGGCGTCATGATCGACGGGGCGGTGCTTGTAACCCATGGTGGCGGAGGCGCAGAGCACCGAACCGTAATGCAGCGTTCCCACCAGCACATCGCTCTCGACCTCGATTTTCGGCGTCGCCCGCTTCTTGGGAAATCCCCATAGCTCGCGGCCACCGGCGATCGGCGCGTCGTCGTCGAGATACATCGCGTGGGTATAGGCCCCCTCCTCGCCGCTGAGCCGGACCGGTATCACCTGCCCGGTTTCGGTGTAATCGCCGAAGCCCGTCGAATCCGGCATGCGGATGAACTCGTATTTGACGACGGGCTCTGTCACTTCGAGCGGCTCCGGCACCACGGCGGCAAGCGCTTCCGGATCCGTGCGATAAGTGATGACGAAATATTCCCGATTGAAGAACCGATAGGGCCCCGGCGGGAACGATGGGTTGGTCAGCGGCATCGAATAGGCGGTTCGCCTGACGTCGTCGATTTTCATGATCAGCCTCATGTCTCATCCGCGCGACCCGCGCGTTGAGACATTATGCGGCGGCTGATGGCAACAATCGAGGCTGTAAAATCGGCAGCGCGGACCATGCCGTCGTAAGATGTCATCATGCCGTCACGCCGGCCTCATGGTGAGGAGCGCGCCCTTGCGCGCGTCTCGAACCATGGCGAGCACGCGGCCCATCCTTCGAGACGCGCTCCTCACGGAGCGCTCCTCTGGATGAGGATTGGGCGAGGCAGCGGTTATCGATCCTTGATCGGCGCCGCGGTCTTTTCAGCGGGAGCCGGCGGCAACGCGGTCGCAGCGCCGGCCTTCTGTGCCTCGGCGTCGGGCCGTGCAGGTTGCGGTGGAACCTCGCTTGGCCGCGCACCGGTCGTCGTGGGCTCGGGGGGCGCGGACGGTTTGGTTTCTGCACCGGGCGTCGACTGCAACGGCTGCGTCGCCTGCGCCATTTGCAGATTGCTGGCTCTGAGCTGGGCCAGCGAAAGGCCCGATATAGCAAGCCCCGACACGATTAGTGCGCAGGCGAGCAGCATATCCATCCTGTAAGCGCGTTTCCTGTCGTCGGAAGACATATCGTTCACCGCATCTCATTGGCGGGATCAACGGACAGGTGAACGCATTGTTCCCTCGGGAACCCGGCACGCAAGGCTCATTCGGACCGCTAAAGCTCCAGCAACCCGGCGTCGCCGTCTTCCGCGGCAAATGCCAGCAGCGTGCCTTTGGCGTTCCAGGCCAAGGCTGCGACCGGCGCGTCGTCGTTGCGCCGGCGCACCAGAATCTCCGCGCCATCGCTCAGCCGCACCATCAGAATGGTGCCGTCGCTGTAGCCCGCCGCCAGAATGTCCTGCTTCGGATGGCAGGCGACCATGGAGACACGCGCCTGCAGCGGCGCCAGCATCGCGGGCTCCTTGCCCATCGGGCCATCCTTGCTGGCGAAAGGCCACATGATCACGGCATCGGCGCCCGACGTCGCTAGCGCTTTGCCGCCCGCGCTCCAGGACATCGACCGGACACGCCCGGGATATCCGGTCATGCGCATGTGGCGGTGATCGGCCAGCCGCCAGCCGTGCAACGCCGGTTCGTGCATCGCGGTGACCAGAAACTTGTTGTCGGGGCTGAAGGTCACGGCAAGGTGCGAGCCCGCCCATTCCAGAACTTCGGCCGTCGCCACCATGTTGGGAAACCACAAGGTCACGCCATTATAATGCGCGACCGCGAGCCGCAGTCCCTTCGGTGCGAACGCAAGACCGCCGACCGTCGACGGCACCTCGAAAGATTTGTCTTCGGCCTTGCCGTTGCGGACAAAAGCGGTCTTGCCGGCCGACCACGCCACCGCGCCGTCGGGGTGCAGCGCGACGTTGTCGATCCAGCGCCGTTTTTGGTCGGTCGCGAGCAGGGTGACCTCGCCTTTGGCGTCCAGCGCCACCAGCTTGCCGTCATCGCCGCCCATGACGATGCGGCTCCCGTCGGATGCCGCGCACAGGATGCCGCCGCCGTGGACGGCAAACCGCGACATCTCGCCCTCGCCGTTCACCACCGCAACGCTTTCCCCGGCGCCGACGAAGGCCGCGTCGCCGCCGAGAAAAAGCACTGAGGTGACCGGCATGCCGATCGCAAGCGGACGCACGCGGTCGGTGACCGAAACGATGGAGGCGGCGTTATCGCCCGGATCGAACTCTTTCATCACGTGGTGATACAGCTCTCGAAGCCGTCACGGATAATTTGCTCGGGCAATTCGCGGCCGATGAAGACGAGACGGCTCTCGCGTGCCTCGCCGTCCTTCCAGGCCCGCTGGTGATCGCCCTCCAGCATCATGTGCACGCCCTGAAAGACATAGCGGTCGTTATCGTCGGTGAAGGCGAGAATGCCCTTCGAGCGCAAGATCTTCTGGCCTTCGCTCGCAACCAGGTTTTGCAGCCAGGGCATGAACTTGGTGGCATCGAGCGGTTTATCGGATCGCAACGACAGCGATTGCATATCCTCGTCATGGTAATGCTTCAGCCCGCCATGGCTGTGGCCGTGATCGTGGTGATCATGGCCGTGGTGATGATCGTGATCGTGGCCATTGCCGGCGTCGAGAAATTCCGGCTCCAGTTCGAGGATGCGATCGAGATCGAACGCGCCGCGCTCCAGCACGTCGGACAGCGCGACCTGGCAGCGCTCGGTGCGATGCAGTTTGGCATAGGGGTTGATGGCGCGAATCCGCGCTTCGACTTCCGCCAGTTCCGCCTTGGAAACGAGGTCGGTCTTGTTGAGCACGATCACATCGGCGAAGGCGATCTGGTTCTTGGCTTCCGGCGCGTCCTTGAGCCGATCGTTCAGCCATTTGGCGTCGGCCACCGTCACGACCGCGTCGAGCCGCGCGTTCTTCTGGACATCCTCGTCGACGAAGAAGGTCTGCGCCACCGGCGCCGGATCGGCCAACCCCGTCGTCTCGGCGATGATGGCGTCGAATTTGCCTTTGCGCTTCATCAAACCGTCAAGGATGCGCACGAGGTCGCCGCGCACCGTGCAGCACACGCAGCCATTGTTCATCTCGAAAACTTCTTCGTCCGCGCCGATGATCAGGTCGTTGTCGATGCCGATCTCGCCGAATTCGTTGACGATGACGGCGTATTTCTTGCCGTGGTTTTCCGACAAGATGCGGTTCAAAAGGGTGGTCTTGCCGGCGCCGAGATAGCCGGTCAGCACGGTCACGGGAATTTTTTGGGAGGTCAATTCTGGCATAATAACTCCGGGGCGATATTCGCGGCGAGCCGGCGGCAGGGAGGCCCCCGCCCTAATTTGCCAGCGCGCTCGTCAGTGCCTTTATATTGTGCCTGACCATATCAATGTAAGTGGGGGCATCGCCCTTTTCACCCGTCAGGCTGTCGGAATAGAGCGTTCCGCCTACCTTCGCGCCAGTCTCGGCCGATATCCGGCGGATCAGGCGGGGATCGCTGATATTTTCAAGGAAAACGGCCGGAATTTTTAACGTCCTGATCTGGGTGATGATGCCGGCGATGTCGCGTGCGCTGGCCTCGGATTCGGTGGAAACGCCCAAGGGCGCTACGAATTCGATGCCATAGGCTGCTGCAAAATAGCCGAACGCGTCATGGGTCGAGATTACCTTGCGGCGGGCTTGCGGGATCCGCGCGATGGCCTCGCGCACCTCCCGGTCAAGGACATCGAGTTTCGCCAGATAGCGTTCGGCATTGGCACGAAAAAACCCGGCATCCGCGGGGTCGGCGGCGCCCAACGCGTCGCGGATATTGGCGACATAGATCCTGGCGTTGACGACCGATTGCCAGGCATGCGGATCGGCATCGGAGCCTATTTTGAGCGGCGCGATACCATCGGTCGCGGCCACGGTCACTGCCTTGCTGCCTGCGGATTGCACCAGCCGCGGCAGCCAGCCCTCGAGGCCGAGGCCGTTGATGATCACGAGCTTTGCATCGGCAATCTTCCTGGCGTCCGCCGGCGCCGGCGCATAGACGTGCACGTCGCCATCGGGACCGACCAGTGTCGTGACGCCGACGCGCTCGCCCCCGACATTGCGTGCGAAGTCGGCCAAAATCGAAAAGCTGGCGACGACATTGAGACGATCCTGCGCCCACGCCGGAGTAGCCGCTGTCACGAGCGCTAAACAGGTCAACCAAAGCTGAAGGCGTCGCATCGCGGTCAGGCTTCGAGATGGCGGCCGGGAAACATCTGCCGGACCAGGCCGCTGACGTTCCCGAACAGCACCGAGATTACATACAACCCCGCCGCCACCAGAATGATCGCAGGCCCCGACGGCACCCGGGTTTGAAACGACAGCACCAGTCCGGCATAGCCCGACACGATCGCGCTCGCCACCGCGATGCAGATCATGCCGGTGATATCGCGCGACCAGAACCGGGCAATGCCGGCGGGCAGTATCATCAGTCCCACCGCCAGCAAGGTGCCGAGCGCATGAAAGCCGTTGACGAGGTTGATGACGACTAGCGCGAGAAAGGCCAGATGCGCCGGCGCGCCGGCCCGGCTCACGGTGCGCAGGAACACCGGATCGACGCACTCGATCACCAGCGGGCGAAAGATCACCGCCAGCACCAAAAGCGTAATGGTGGCGTTGAACGCGATCACCAGCAGAGTCTGGTCGTCCATCGCCAGGATGTTGCCGAACAGCACGTGCAACAGATCGATATTGGTGCCCTTGATCGAGACGATGGTCACGCCCAGCGCCAGCGACACCAGATAGAACGTCGCCAGCGAGGCGTCCTCTTTCAGTTCGGTGGTGCGCGCCACCACGCCTGCCAGAATCGCCACGGCAAACCCTGCGATCAATCCGCCGGCGGTCATCGCGAACAGATTGAGTCCGGACAGCAGGAAGCCGATCGCCGCCCCCGGCAGGATCGCATGCGCCATCGCATCGCCGACCAGGCTCATCCGCCGCAGCATCAGAAACACACCGATCGGCGCGCCGCCCAGCGAAAGCGCGATCACGGCCGCGAGCGCGCGGCGCATGAATTCGAACTCGGTGAAGGGCGCGATCAGCGCAGCATAAATCATGACGATCAGGCCGCCCGCGAAGGCATGTCGTCCACGGCGCAGGCGGCGGCACTGTCGTCGAAGGCTTCGCACATCCGTCGCGCTTCAAGCAGGTTCTCGGCGGTCAGCACCTCAGCGGTTGCGCCCCAGGCCACGGGCCCCCGCGCCAGCAGCATGGTTTCCGGGAAATTGGCGCGCACGAGATCCATATCGTGCAGCGCCGCCAGCACCGTGCGCTTCTCGGCATGCCAGCGCCGCACCAGCGCCAGCAGATCGGCCGAGGTTTTGGCGTCGATGGCGTTGAAGGGTTCGTCCAGCACGATCAGGCGCGCGTCCTGCAACAGCACCCGCGCAAACAGCATGCGCTGCATCTGCCCGCCGGACAGCGTGCCGATGCTGCGGTTCTCAAAACCGTTGAGGCCGACGGCGGCGAGCGCCTGCGCGATCTTGTCTCGGGCTGGTTTGCCCATGCCGCCGAAAAATCCGGTGGAGCGCCACAACCCAGTGCCGACCAGATCGAACACCGAAATGGGAAAGCTGCGGTCGATATCCACCGTCTGCGGCAGATAGGCGATATCCCGGAGATCGAGACCGCCTGTCAGGATCGACCCCGCCAGCGGCTTGAGGATGCCGGCGATGCCGCGAAACAGCGTCGACTTGCCGGCGCCGTTCGGACCGACGATCGCGAGCAAGGCGCCGGAAGCGACCTCGCCGTTGAGGTGGTGCACCGCCGGATGCCGATCATAGCCCAGCGTGACGTCCCGGAATTGCAATGGCGCGGTCATGCTCACCTCATCGAAAGCCACACCACGGCCCACAAACCGGCGCTGACCGCGAGCGCCGCGCCGAGCCGGGAGACGACGGTCATGCGCAGGATCGACCACGGTGCGGCTTGCGCCGGATGCGGCGTCGCCGACCCGTGGCTGTGAACATGGACGTGGCCATGATCATGGCCGTGGCTGTGGGGGTGAGAAGGAACCATGGAAAAATGTTATATTATAACATAACGTCTGTCTACAAAACCACGCAGTGCGGGCGTCACCGATACTCGGGATCCGGTTCGGTTACGGCGTAGACCCATGCATCCGCGCCTGTCCCACGGCGTAGAGTGAGCATTCTTTCCACGCTTCTACGCATCGGCGCATCGCTTCTTCCTTGGCTTCGTCGACGGTGTGGTCGATGACCAATGAACAATGGCCCTCGGCATTCCATGCAAACGCTTTGGCGTCGGTGCGCGCTACCACGTAATGATTGAAATACATCGTGCATGCCGCGTTGAGCGGATTGGGCGCTGGAATCGAGGCCAATGCCGGCAATTCGACCATCACCGACGTTGGCAGGTGCAATCCACTCAGAAAGCTTTCAACGGAAGGCCACCATAATTCGACTGGGCCCACCGCCACCTCGGCATGGCCCTCAACGCCGAATGGCGGCAGGATCTGCAATTGCGCCGGTGCGCCGGAAGCGACATAGGCTTCGAACATGCGGCGACCCAAAGCCGCCGGAATGTAATGGTCGTTCTCCGAATAAATCCACAGCGCAGGAACTCGTGCGGTGCGGCCAAAGATACCGGCGTCCTCCACCAAACGATCCGGGCTGCAAACCCGATCAGGACCGGCGGATCCGTGGCCGCCTGCGAAATCCAGAATGCCGACGACGCCGGGAGGATTGTTCGCCGCCGCGGCCGTCACCGCAAAACCACCAGTCGAATGACCTAGCAGCAGGACCCGATCGGGGTCTACCCAAGGTTCACCGCGAAGCGTGGCGACAGCGCCGGTGACGTCCTCAGCCGCTATCAGCCCGACAGCAAGATAATCCCGATCGTTGCACGTGCCAGAGAGACTTTCGGCAAACTGTCCCTCCGAACGACCAAAGCCACGGCGCATGATAGACACGGCCGCGTAACCACGCTGCGCAAATGCCACTGCGGGACTGACGAGCTCGGCCGGCGGTTGGTGAGCCATCGCGGTACGAAGGGTTTCACCAATGGCACGAGGCGTGCCGTGAACCAACACGACCAGCGGAAAGCGCTCGGGCCGATCGGGGCGGATGACCATGGCCTCAAGTTTTACCTGGCTTCCATTGGGAAGCGTGATCGGTAGCAGCAGGTTTTCCTGGACTAGGCCCGGCAGTGCGGTATCGGCCGAGGCTGGGCAAGGCAGAAGTGCAAGCAGCGCGATGATGCAACCAAGTCGGCTCATTGCCGTTTCCCAAAAATTGCGGGGGAGTTAAAGGGTTCACCGCCCTTGCTTCGCCCAAATGGCGGCCACTTCTTCGTCCGTCGCGAACTCGCCGCGCTCGGCCTCGGCCAGCGAGGCGTCTATGTCAGCTGCTTCTTCGGGCGAGAGCTCATAGGACGGTTGCTCGACGCCCGCGAGTTGCAAGAGAATCCGCGCAAGTTCGTCCTGCGTGTCGTCGGGCAAAGTGGACACGGCTTCAACGGCCTGTTCGAGCATGGTCATACCCGAAACATAGTGGTTTCAGCACTTTTTAGGAAGCCTCGCCGTCGGTCAGCCGAGCCCTTACGGCCTGCCGATCGCTATCGCGATGGCTGCCGCCAGAAACGGGAACGGCAGCGACACGGCGGCCCGAAACCAGACAAACCGCGCTGGCATGAACGGAATCTCCCACAGCAGCAGCCGCTGGAACGCAAACAGCGCCCACGCGATCACATAGGCGATGACCTGGGGCGGGCCGCCGCCGGCCTTCAATGCCACCGCGCCAAGCGAAAAGCCGACCACCGGCCCGCCCGGGGTTGCTGCGCCCGCAATCACGGCGGTGAGGACGCCGAGCCAGCCCGAGTCCGGGCCGAGCCAGCCGGTGATGACTTCCTGGGGAATGAC
>DATHHQ010000523.1:0-7529 GCA_035490095.1 Bradyrhizobium sp. | reverse complement strand
GGCACCAAGGTCGGTGCGGCGGCGGCCGTCGCTATGGCCACCGGTGGGACCGATCGCGCGTCCGGCGATGAACAGCCGCGGCCCCGGCAACAGCCATTTGTCGGTCGCTTCCTTCAGGCCCCAATCGGCGCCGCCGGTGTCACGCACGCTGGTGAAGCCGCGGTCCAGCATCTTGCGCATCAGCTCGGCCGCGCGCGCGGTCATCAGCGTCAACGGCACGCTTTCCATGTTGCGGATCACGACCTCGGACAGCACCACATGGACATGGCTGTCGATCAGGCCGGGCATCAGCGTGCGCCTGCCGCAGTCGATGACGCTGGCCTCTGCAAGTTTGATCGACTTGGCCGAGATCTCCTTGATGGTGTCGCCTTCGACGACCAGTTCGTGGCCGCCGAGCAATTCCCCGGCCTCCGGATCGAGCATTTCGAAATTCTTGAAATGGTAGACATCCATCGCCAGGTCCCCGATTGCTTGCGCCTGGATTGAATGTCCTACGCTGATCTGCAGCCGTCAATGTGCAAGCCGTGTGCCAACTTCGAGCGCGCTTTGCCGCAGGGCCATGCTGGTTTCCCGGCAGCGCGGAGCGGCTGACAGAACGGCACCTTGCATGCTGGAGAAGTTCGAACGCGTCGCGCAGTCGAGCGGCTTTCGCGAGCGAAGCGGATGCGCCACGCCTCCATCTGGTGCTGGCGCGAAGCGGACATCTACCAACGAGACCGCATTTTGGCGTTGGCGGGCCAATCCATCAGCGCGTCATCGCCTCCAAATGCGACCGGCTTTGTGCGATAGTGCGGTCGATCGTCAAGGACGGCGGCAACCGATTCACTGCAGTTGATGTGCATGGTCGGGTTGAAAACGCCACTCGGCAATAGATAACCGTTCAAACCGCGCATTCCGATCTCGGTAAGTTCGGCGAATAGACGAGTGCCGCATCCGGCGCATGACACTCTCGGCGTGGTTTTCAGGGAAAAGACGATTGTCTTTCCGTCCAAAGCGCCTCAGCAACGTAAGCTGCTCCGTGAACGCGTTGGCAATCGGAGCAGTGACACCAAAACTGAGCAAACGGTTCGCCTCGAATGCGTAAATGCGCCGATCCACACGGACACTGAATTTCGAACATGACGCACATCCCAGCTTGGAATGACCACAGGGGCCAAATACAACGTTGTTTGGCAATGGGCAGCGAACGTCCCTTTTGGGTTCAGAAGCAGATCTAAGGTCCATTCGGACCGATGCAACCACGAGCGCAACGTAGGTCCCATGTCCGCCCGGGGTTAGTTTTGGCCATCGGGCTGGTTTTGGTTGCCGCGCTCTGGAGCCTGAGTCGCAGACAGCTATGACCGGGCTTTCGTTTCCAAAAGCCCAAGCCTGCGGCCGAGCCATTCGGTGGTCGGGGCCTGGATCAGGATCGTCATCAGGATGGCGATGAAGGTGACCGATGCGATCATCTGCGCGCCGGACGCCTTCATGCCCAGCAGCAGGCCGGCCAGTGCCGCGGGCTGCGCGACGTGCCAACTAATGTGGCGCGTCGGGGTGCCAGCCGAGGATCGCGAGCATCACGAAAAATCCAATGACATAGGCGACAGCAACGGGCCAGCCCTGGCTGACCCAGCGTCCCACCGACTTCGCTTCCGGATACATGTTGGCCAACGCCACACCGGCGGAAGAGCCAAACCAGATCATCGATCCGCCGAATCCGACGGCATAAGCCAGGTAGCCCCAGTCGTAGCCGCCCTGCTTCAGCGCGAGTGCGGTGAGCGGGATGTTATCGAAGACGGCGGAGACAAAACCCAGTCCGAGAGCCGTCGGCCAAGCGGCGGCCGGCAGTTTTTCGACCGGCATCATCGAGGCCGCGGTCACCAGCGCGAGCAGGAAGATGGTGCCCTTGAAAGTCTCCGGCATCACCGACCAGTCTGGAGACCTCAATCCTGCGGTCAGGAGGATGACCGCCCAGACCGCGAGCCCGAGCACGGGGAGCGTGTCCAGAAGCGCGGGAAATTTCAGATTTGCGGTCACGTTGGCGGCCAGCGCCGCAATCAGAATGGCGGCGACGATGAAGACCCGTGCCGGGTCGATCTTCAATCCCGTTGGGGCCTTCTTGAGGATCGGAGAATATCGCTGTTGTTGCAGCGATGCGGGCACCGCGAAAATGAGCATCGCAACGACGGCGGCGACATAGGCTTCGAGGACGCTGAGCGGACTGACGCCCGCAATCCACATCATGGTGGTCGTGGTGTCGCCGACGACGCTGCCGGACCCGCCCGCGTTCGAGGCCGCGACGATCGCGGCGAGATAGCCGATATGGACCTTGCCCTGAAACACATGCCGCGCAACCGTCCCGCCGATCAGGGCGGCCGCGATATTGTCGAGGAAGCTCGACAGCACGAATACCAGGAACAGCAAGGTCACGCCGCCCTTCCAGTCGTCGGGCAGCAGCGCCGGCATTTCGTCCGGAATCCTGCTCTCCTCGAAATGCCGGGACAAAAGGGCAAATCCCATCAGCAGCAGGAACAGATTAGCGAGGATGACCCACTCATGCGCCATGTGCTCGCCGAAGCCGCCCAGTCCCGGACCGAATTTGAATCCGGTGAAGGCGAGCTTGTAGACGATGATGACCGCGAGTCCGGTCAGCGCGACCGGAAGCGTGTAACGATGAAACAGCGCCACGCCGAGCAGGGTCAGCGCGAACAGGATGAAATCGACGGGTATTCCAAACACCATCATGGGCTCGATCACCTTAGCATCGCGAGCGGTCGAAAACCCCTGCAAGGCGCGACGTCGTTAGTGGTTATCGCGAGAACCAAGCCGGTTCAAGCCGGCCAATCGCCGCAAAGGAGGCCGCAGGCTGTAGCGCTCGCGATCGATCGATCATTCCGGGATGACCGACGGATCACGGCTTACCCGCTGCGCCGCTCTCTGCCACGGCTTTCTGCGCGCGCAGCTTCTGGACAACTGGCTTGAGCAGTTGCGGCGACAGATAGATCGGGAATTGACTGAGCGCGAAATACAGCCATGTCGTTCCCGGCAATACGCCGTCCGTCGCAGCCACCATCAGTCCCATGTTGCGCTGGCAGACCATGAGACCGAGCGCGAGCGCGCGTTCCCTGCCAAGCCCGCGGAAAATCAGCATTGTAATGCCGAGCAGCGCGAAAAAGACCGCGAAGGCAAACACCGTCAATCCGATCGTCTTGGCAGGCTCGGCCCAAATGCTGCCGGCCACGCTGCCCATGACGGCGGCGACAAAGACGAACAGGATCAGGATATTGATCCCGTCGATGGGCCCCTTGTGCCGCTTGATGGCGGCTTCGCCCGCGCTCCAGCGGATCGCGCCCGCAACCAGCAGCGATCCCGCGAGCATTGCGGCCAGCTTCAATCCGAGTCCGAGCGGCGCCAGCGTCAGCGCCGCGCCGAAGAAGGTATAGGCGAACAGCGGTGCTGTGATCGGAACCAGCGCCGTGCTCGTCACCAGGGTGATCAGCGCCAGCGTTGAATCCAGGCCCATGACAGCCGCAAGCGCGGGCGCCGCCATCATCGGCGAGGCCACCGCCTGCAGCATCAGCGCCAGAAACAGATCCGGTGAGCGCGCATCGAGGCCGGTCGCGAGACAGCCTGCACCCATGATCAACGGCACCCCGAGCGTGGTCCACGCCGTCGCCGCCAGCACAATGCCGGGCCGGCGCAGATGATCGCGCAGCGCTCCGACATCCACGCGCATGAAGGATATGCAGAGCAGCAGAAAAATCGCTTCAGCGACGAAAGGTTTCAGCAATTGGCCGATCGGCGGCACCGCGATGCCGATGAAGACCAGTGCTGCGATCGCGCGGGTGCCCTGACCGCCGAGCCACGCCAGAGCCCGGGCTGGAATGGCCATGCTTCTTTGCAACGTCACGGGCATGTGGCTTTTGAACGGAGCGCGTCGCCTTGACGGGGATTCGTCGGGGAAATCGAATAGCGTGGCGCAGCGCGAACATGCGGCAATTGCACCGCGGCACAAAGTAACATCTCGTTACGCTATATTTCCGGCTGGACCTGACCTGGATGCGTGGCCTCCTTGGCGCCAGATGCGGATGGATGCGCGCTTGATGCGTTGAGAAGAACAGGCCGCGAGATGTCTGGGCACCGAGCCGGGCTTGCCGCACTTTATTTCCATGTTAGGCTGCCAAAAAATATAAAGACTTGGGGGCAGGCGATGCACAAGATGAGCCGACGCGCGCACTTGCAGGGTTTAGTGGGCATGGCGGCGTTGGCCGGTTTGCCTCGCGCACTCCATGCCGAAGACCGGCCGATACCCCCAGAGGGGATTGGTCATCGGATCAAACACCTTTCCTACAGCGACATTGGCGGGCGCCCGGACAGCGTCCAGATCATGTCAAATCGCAAGCACCTCTACGTCGGCCACATGTTCGGCGATGGGGTGACCATTCTGGACGCCAGCGACCCGCGCCGGCTGAAGCCGGTGAGTTTTTTTACAGCCGGGCAATACACGCGTACGCATCACTTGCAATCATCGGACGATCTGCTTCTCGTCGCCAACGGCGCCAATATCGTCGCCATGCAGTCCTATAGCGACCAGCGCGGCTATTTCGAAAACAGCCTCGCTGAAAGCATCACCAAGCGTAAAAACTTCCGCAGCGGCTTGTCGATCCACGACATCTCCAAACCCGGCGAAATGAGAGAGATCGCGTTTCTGGAAATGCCGGGACTTGGCATCAACCGCCTGTCCTGGATGGGGGGGCGTTATGCCTATGTTTCGGCGCACTTCGACGGCTTTACCGATCATTGCCTTTGTATCGTCGACCTCCAGGAAATCACCAAGCCAGTCATCGTGTCGAAGTGGTGGCTGCCGGGCATGAACCGCGCGGCCGGGGAGGTATCGAACACGCCCAAGGGCAAGCGCTATGCGCTGCACCACATGATCGTCGCCGGCAAGCTTGGTTATGGCGCCTGGCGCGACGGCGGCTTCACCATCCACGATGTCTCGGATGCCGCCCAGCCGAAATTATTGTCGCACATCAACTGGTCGCCGCCATTTCCCGGCGGCACGCACACGCCGCTGCCGCTGCCGGGGCGCAACCTCGCGGTCGTGGCGGATGAGGCGAACGCGGAGAAGTGCGCCAAAGGATTGTTCCAGATCTTCGTGGTCGATGTGCGGGTACCGGAAAATCCCGTGACGATCTCAACCATGCCGGTACCGCACGATCGTGACTATTGCGTCGCCCCCGGCACCTTCGGTCCGCACAATCTACATGAGAACCGGCCTGGTTCCTTCCAGAGCGAGGAAACCATTTTTGCCACCTACAATGCCGGCGGCGTCCGCGTGTTCGACCTCAAGGATCAGTTTGCGCCGAAGGAGCTGGCGTTCTGGCTGCCGCCGGCGCCAGCCAAGCTGATAGATCCGAGGCCCAACGTCGCGCTCGCCGCCAAAACAGCCGATGTCTATGTGACGCGGGATGGACTGATCTATACCAGCGACTGGAACGCCGGGCTGCACGTGCTCGAATATGAAGGCTAAGCGATCAGTATGCCACCGCGCACCGGGGCGCGGCGAGTCGAAAATCCGATCATGATGTCAGGCGCTCATCTTCTGTTGTCGTGAACCGCCACAGACCAAGGACACCGACGACCACAGCAGGGAGGAAGCCGGCGAAAACCCAAAATCCCGCCGTCCGGGCAGCTTCGATGGAAATGCCATCGGCGAGACCGGACATGTTCGCGGCGATCCCCGTTGCCGCAGCGCCCACAGCGAAGCCAATCCTTTGCACCGTTGCGGGCGCCGCCGCCGCAAGGATGCGCTCGCTCGGGTCGGAAAGATGCACGATGCGGCGCACGATCGAGGGCCAGGAGAGACCAAATCCAAGGCCTTCCAACAGCCCGGAAACGACCATGCCGGCCAGCGACCCGATCGGCACCGTTGCGATGAATCCGGCGATCCCGACGACGACCAATCCCACACCGGTGCGGATCAACATCCTTGCCGCCGAGATCGGGGCGCTTGCGACCATCATGGTCGCCGCGCTCCACGCCAGCGCCTCTCCCGCCAGGATATATCCTGATATCAAGGGGTCGATGCCGAACATGGTTTTCAGGATCAACGGTCCGTAGGCCCAGAAGCCGGTCTTCGCCATCGACAACGCGAAGATCATCAAGAGCCCGGCACTGATAGGATGACGCAGGTCAAGCGTCTGTACCGGAAGCATCCGAAATTGGGACCGCCGATCCAGCCTTGCCGCAACGTAGAGCAGTCCGACACCCGCCAGGCATTCGACGACAGACAGTGCGACGCTTTGGGCTACGCCTGCCGAGGCGATCAACAGTGTCGCCGCCGAGAGCAGCAGTAAAGGCGATATCGGCCACTTCTGCTCGGTTTTCTCGCCGGCCGGCTGTGACGGAAGCAACGCCAGCGCCAGCGCTCCCAGAACGCCAGCCTGGATGGCGAAGAACCAGAATGCCCCGCGCCAGAATCCGAAATCTGCGAACACGCCTCCGACCAAGGGTCCCAGAAGTGAGCCCGCTCCCCAGATCGCCGCCACGATGCCGAACAGACGGCCCCAGAGCTCTTCGGCAAATGACTGCTGGATCGCTACGTAGCTCAGCGCTACCATCATGCCGCCGCCAATTCCTTGCAGAAGTCTTGCGACCAGCAGGGTCGCCATATCCGGGGCAGTTGCGGCGATCACACAGCCAACGCCATACAGCAGCGCGGCGATGACCTGGACGCGTTTCACGCCAACGCGCCGGCAAAGCAGTGCCGTCGCAGCCCCCGCAACGATCGCGCCGATCTGGTAGAGCAAGATCGTCCAGCTGACATAGGCGATACCGCCGATCTCATCGACGATTGCCGGCGTGACGGTGGCCGTGACCAGCGTATCGGCGGCGTGCAGCCATACGCCCAGGCAGAGCAATACGAAACGGCCAAGCAGGCCCGAAATCCACAAGCCTTTCCAGGCCCCGCCCAGTTCCGACGTCACCATGCCGGTCCCCTATTTGCGTGAAACGATATTCAACGCTACAACCTCAACATTGGTTGAGGTAAAGGGCCTGGCCGATGGCGAAGGAACTGACGGTTGGAGAGGTCGCCGCTCGCAGCGGTGTGTCGGTGTCGGCGCTGCATTTCTACGAACGGAAGGGGCTGATCAGAAGCCACCGAACGGGCGGCAACCAGCGCCGATACGACCGTGACGTGCTGCGTCGCGTGTCCCTGATACAGTTCGCTCAGGAACTCGGTATCTCCCTTGCCGAGGTTGGTTCATCCCTGAGTGGCCTGCCGGAAGGACGCACGCCGTCGCGCAAGGATTGGGAGCGCATCTCGCGAAAATGGGCTGTTGACCTCGATCGCCGGATCGCCGCTTTGCAAGGGCTGCGCAATCGACTCGCGGGCTGCATCGGCTGTGGCTGCCTGTCGATTGATCGCTGTGCGATCTTCAATGCAGGCGATCATCTCGCCGCCAAAGGCACGGGACCCGTTTTGCTTCGCCGCGGAAACGCAGACACCCGAAACTCCTGAATCTGCGGCAATGGTTTTTAGTCTA
>DATHHQ010000522.1:0-6105 GCA_035490095.1 Bradyrhizobium sp. | reverse complement strand
GCGGCCTCCTTGCGCGGGTTCGAGCCCACGATCAGCAAAGCGTCGGCCTGTTCGATCCCGGCAATGGTTGGATTGAAAATGTAGGAGGCACGACCAGCCTTCGGATTGAAGCCGTCGCCGCCCTGGATGGCGAGATTGACGGAGCCGCATTTCGTTAACAGTTCCTTCAACGCAAACATCTCTTCCACCGCCGCGAGGTCGCCGGCGATGGCGCCGATCCGCTTGCCGTCGATGCGAGCGGTCTTCGCCGCGATGGCGCCGAATGCTTCGGACCATGACGCCGCGCGGAGCTGGCCGTTCTCCCTGATGTAGGGGCGGTCGAGCCGTTGGGTGCGCAGACCGTCGACGATGTGACGGGTCTTGTCGGAAATCCACTCTTCGTTCACGGCCTCGTTGACGCGTGGTAGAATCCGCATCACCTCGCGGCCGCGGGTATCGACCCGGATCGCCGAGCCGACGCCGTCCATCACATCGATCGACTGGGTCTTGCCGAGTTCCCAGGGCCGCGCCGCGAAGGCATACGGTTTCGAGGTCAGCGCTCCCACCGGGCAGATATCGACGAGATTGCCTTGCAGTTCCGAGGTCAGCGCCGATTCGAGATAGGTGGTGATTTCCATGTCCTCGCCGCGGCCGGTCGCGCCCATCTCGGGCACGCCGCAGACTTCGGCGGCGAAGCGGACGCAGCGCGTGCACTGGATGCAGCGGTTCATCGAGGTCTTGACCAGCGCGCCGATATATTTGTCCTCGACCGCGCGCTTGTTTTCGGCGAAGCGGCTGGTATCGACGCCGTAGCCCATCGCCTGATCCTGCAGGTCGCATTCGCCGCCCTGGTCGCAGATCGGGCAATCCAGGGGATGGTTGATCAGCAGGAACTCCATCACGCCTTCGCGCGCCTTCTTCACCATCGGCGAGCGCGTGGAGATTTCCGGCGGCTCGCCCTTGGGACCGGGACGGCAATCGCGAACGCCCCAGGCGCAGCTCGCGACCGGCTTCGGGCCGCCCTTGATCTCGACCAGGCACATCCGGCAGTTGCCGGCGATCGACAGCCGCTCGTGGTAGCAAAAGCGCGGAATTTCGGCGCCCGCGGCCTCGCATGCCTGCAGCAGCGTGAATTCCGCGGGAACATCGATCTCTTTGCCATCGATGATGAGTTTGGTCATTGCCTCAAGTCTTTCTCACCTTGCAGTCGGGTGCGGTAACGCCCAGCCGTCGCATTTCCGTATCGATCCATCGCTGTGTCGCGGTGCTGTAGGTCGTCAGATAAACCGGCTCCGCGACCTGCTTCTCGCACAGAAACGGCAGATGATCCTTCAAGTCATAATCGCAGGTCGCCTGCCATTCGCGCTTGTTGTCGAAGGCACCGAGCGCCTCCTCGCAAGCATACAGGAAGTACGACACATAGACTTCGTATTGGACGAGATCGTTCGGCGGCCCCGCCTTGATGCGCTCCAGATCCGGCTTGGCGAATTGCGGATTCTTGAATTCGAGATCGTTACAGGCTTGGTAGATCTGCCGCGCGCCGGCCTCGTGGGCGTTCTTTCCGAGCACGCTGATCTGAAACAGGATCGCAACAAAGCCGAGCAGCGCCACGGCCGCCTGGGCCATCTGCCCTATTGATCCGAATTTAAGCCACCATGGCGGGCGTGGATGCGACATCGATATTACTCCGCCGCGACCATATGCGCAGGGTCGAGAATGCCGGCGTCGTCGACATCCGCCTTGTGCGAATACTGGTCGATGCGCTCCTCGATCTCGTGACGGAAATGCGCGATCAGGCCCTGGATCGGCCACGCCGCGGCGTCGCCGAGCGCGCAGATGGTGTGGCCCTCGACCTGTTTTGTCACTTCCAGCAGCATGTCGATCTCGCGCTTGTGCGCGCGGCCCTCGGCCATCCGGGTGAGGACCCGCCACATCCACCCCGTGCCCTCGCGGCACGGCGTGCACTGGCCGCAGCTTTCGTGCTTGTAGAAATAGGAAATACGCGCGATCGCGCGGATCAGATCGGTCGATTTGTCCATGACGATGACGGCCGCGGTGCCGAGGCCGGAGCGCAGTTTGCCGAGGCTGTCGAAATCCATCGGCGTATCGATGATCTGCTCGGCCGGCACCATCCGCACCGAAGAGCCGCCGGGGATCACCGCCTTGAGATTATCCCAGCCGCCGCGGACGCCGCCGCAATGGCGCTCAATCAGTTCGCGGAATGGTATCCCCATGGCTTCTTCGACGTTGCAGGGACGCTCGACATGGCCGGAGATACAAAACAGCTTGGTGCCGACATTGTTGGGCCGGCCGATGGCGGCGAACCAGGCGGCACCCCGCCGCAGAATATCCGGCGCCACCGCGATCGATTCAACGTTGTTGACGGTGGTCGGGCAGCCGTAGAGGCCGACGTTGGCCGGGAATGGCGGCTTCAACCGCGGCATGCCCTTCTTGCCTTCGAGGCTCTCCAGGAGCGCGGTCTCTTCGCCGCAGATATAGGCGCCGGCACCGTGGGTCACGTAAAGGTCGAACGGAAAGCCGTTGATATTGTCCTTGCCGATCAATTTGGCCTGGTAGGCCTGATCGACCGCAGCCTGCAGATGCTCGCGCTCCCGAATGAATTCGCCACGCACGTAGATATAGCAGGCATGTGCGCCCATCGCGAAGCTCGCGAGCAGGCAGCCCTCCACCAGAAGATGCGGATCGTGCCGCATGATCTCGCGGTCCTTGCAGGTGCCAGGCTCGGACTCGTCGGCATTGACGACGAGATAGCTCGGCCGGCCGTCGGTCGATTCCTTGGGCATGAACGACCATTTCAACCCGGTCGGAAAGCCTGCGCCGCCGCGTCCGCGCAGGCCCGAGGCCTTCATCTCGTTGATGATCCAGTCGCGGCCCTTGTCGATGATTGCCTTGGTACCGTCCCAGGCACCGCGTCGGCGTGCGCCTTCGAGGCCCCAGTCCTCAAGGCCGTAGAGATTGCGGAAGATGCGGTCCTTGTCGTCGAGCATGACTGGAAGCTTCCCTTGGGGTCAGCGATTGGACTGCATATAGGCGAGCCCGGCGGCGCATCCGCCGAAGGTCAGCGCCCATAGCAGGCTCGAATCGAGCGACGCGCTCAGCGCATAGCGCTGCAGCAGAAAAATGAATGCAGCCGCCGTCACGGCGTGCAGAGCAATGTAGCGCCAATGTCGCATCGCCTCTGCACTCCCCGTTACATCGCCGGCGCGGTCGCGCTTCATGTGGTTTCCTTCAGCGTGGTCGGTCCACCCATCGGCGCCGAGAACTGACGGCCGTTCTGCGGACCGGGTTTCACCGGGTTACCGGAGGCAAAACCGTCCAGCACCTTGCCAAAGTTTTCCTTGTTCAGATCCTCGTAGGTGTCCTTCCAGATCAGTACCATCGGCGCGTTCACGCAAGCGCCAAGACACTCGACCTCTTCCCAGCTGAAATTTCCGTCCTTGGACAGATGGAAGGGTTCGTGATGGATGCGGCTCTGGCACACCTCGATGATATCGCCGGCACCGCGCAGCCGGCATGGCGTGGTGCCGCAGACCTGGACGTGCGCCTTCTTGCCGACCGGCTGCAACTGGAACATCGTATAGAAGGTCGCGATCTCCAGTGCGCGGATGTAGGGCATGCCAAGCAGATCCGCGACCGCGCGGATCGCCGCTTCCGAAACCCAGCCGTCGTGCTGTTCCTGGACCCGCCACAGAATCGGTATCACCGCGGACGCCTGACGGCCTTCCGGATATTTCGCGATCTCCGCTTTCGCCCAAGCGAGGTTTTCCGCCGTGAACGCAAAGTTCGCGGGCTGCAGTTCTTTCGGTGCGAGGCGGCGGACGGCCATGGTCTATCAGTCTCTCATTGCGCGCGACGTTTGGCATTCGCGTTCAGGGCGTTGATCCGGTCTTGCCAGAACACGCTTGCGGTGCCGAACACGTTATAACCGACGTGGGATGAAACCTTGATGCGATTGAGTATCGAAAGCTCGGTTACGGTTTCGAGGCGATTGGTGCGCGGATCGTACACGATCAGCTTCAGCGGCGTCTGTTCGAGGATAAAGCGGGACACGGTATGATCGGGGTCATTGCCGTGTTCCTCACACAGCAAGACGCTGTCGCCCTGCAGCAGCCGCGCGCCACCCTTGATGGCTTCGATCTCCACGCCTTCGACATCGAGCTTGATCAGGTATTTTCCGTTCGCCGGGATCTTGCCGTCGTCGAGCAAGTTGTCGAGCGCGATCACCGGCACGTCCTCGCCGCCGCCCGCCGCATTGCCGGCGATGCTGAACGCCTCATGCTTGGTGCCCGACAGCCGCGCGGTGCCCTGGCTCGAGCCGATCGCGCACTTCATCACCTCAAAACGGCTGCCGTTGATTTCGGCGTTGTGCGCCAGCTTGGCGAAATTCTGCGACGACGGCTCGATCGCGATCGCCTTGTGCGAACCATAGGGTGCGCTGGAGATCAGCACCGACCAGTAGCCAAAGTTGGCGCCGCAATCGATCAGCGTGTAGTCGACGCCGATGGAATCCCGAAACAACAGCTCAAGCTCGTTTTCGTAGGAGAATGACCGGTTGAGCAGCTTGCTCCAATAACCGTCGCCATAGGGAAATTCGAACGTCGCATCGGCATTGAGTTTGATCGCGATATCGCGCCTGGGCAACGTCTTGCGCAACAGGTTGGCGCAGCTGTTGTAACCACGATGCGAAAACGTCGACGCCACCTTCGAGCCAGACGACAAAGCAAGCGCCGCGACACGCTCCCACGCACTCGCGCCCTCGAGCACGCCGGTGGCCCGGTCAAACTGTATGGGCGGCGGCACCGTCACCGGTCGACCTCACCGAACACGATGTCGAGGGAGCCGAGGATGGCCGAGACGTCGGCCAAGAGATGGCCCCTGCAGATGAAATCCATCGCCTGCAGATGAGCGAAACCGGGCGCGCGGATCTTGCATTTGTAGGGCTTGTTGCTGCCATCGGCGACCAGAAAGACGCCGAACTCGCCCTTCGGCGCCTCGACCGCGGCATAGACTTCGCCGGCCGGCACGTGGAAACCCTCGGTGTAGAGCTTGAAGTGATGGATCAGCGCTTCCATCGAGCGCTTCATCTCGCCGCGGCGCGGCGGGAAGATCTTGTTGTCCTCGACCGCGACAGGCCCCTGCCCGTCGGCGGCGCGCAGCTTCTCGATGCACTGCTTCATGATGCGCACCGACTGGCGCATTTCTTCCATCCGGATGCAGTAGCGGTCGTAGCAATCGCCGTTCTTGCCGATCGGAATGTCGAAATCCATCTCGGCGTAGCATTCGTAGGGTTGCGCCTTGCGCAGATCCCACGCCGCACCGGAGCCGCGCACCATAACGCCGGAGAAACCCCACTCCCACGCCTGCTTGAGGCTGACCACGCCGATGTCGACGTTGCGCTGCTTGAAGATGCGGTTGCCGGTGAGTAGCCGTTCGAGATCGGCGACCACGCCCAGGAACGGTTCGCACCAGGCGTCGATATCGTCGATCAGCTTTGGCGGCAGGTCCTGATGCACGCCGCCGATCCGGAAATAGGCCGCGTGCATGCGCGAGCCGGAGGCGCGCTCGTAGAACACCATCAGTTTTTCGCGCTCTTCAAAGCCCCACAGCGGCGGGGTCAGCGCGCCGACGTCCATCGCCTGCGTGGTGACGTTGAGCAGATGCGACAGGATGCGCCCGATCTCGCAATAAAGGACGCGGATCAGTTGCCCGCGGCGTGGCACGGCAATGCCGAGCAGCTTCTCCGCGGCCAGGCAGAACGCGTGCTCCTGATTCATCGGCGCGACGTAGTCGAGCCGGTCGAAATACGGGATCGCCTGCAGATAGGTCTTGTGCTCGATCAGCTTTTCGGTGCCGCGGTGAAGCAAGCCGATATGCGGATCGACCCGCGCGACGACTTCGCCGTCAAGCTCCAGCACCAGACGCAGCACGCCGTGCGCGGCCGGATGCTGCGGTCCGAAATTGATGGTGAAATTGCGGAGTGCTGGTTCAGCCATTAGCTGCCCGCCTTGTCGGTCGCTTTCTCATCGCCCGGCAGCGGATAGTCCGCGCCTTCCCACGGCGAGAGGAAATCGAATTTGCGGAATTCCTGATTGAGGCGGACGGGTT
>DATHHQ010000521.1:0-10318 GCA_035490095.1 Bradyrhizobium sp. | reverse complement strand
GGCGCATTTTTCTTCTCGCGCCCGGACGCAGCGCAGCAGGAGTGCTGCGAGCCGGGGTTCACTCTACTTTGCATGGGGTTGTTTTCGCGATTTTTTGTCCAGGCCCTGCCGTGCACCGCCGAAGGGACGGTATGCCGGGTCTGGGACACGAGATCGTTAGTGCCTCGTGCTCACGGGACGAATCGATCCAGTTCCAACACATCATGCTCTAAAAGCGCGAATAATTTCCTCGCGGCCGAATCCTTCTTGGGGCGCCAAACGTCTATCGGCTGAGACAGCGATGATTTCGCATCGCAAAACCTGCCATGGAGGCAATGATGAAACGGACCTTGATCAAGTATAAGACCAAGCCGGAGCTGGCTGACAAGAATGCCGAGCTGATCTCAGGCGTGTTCGCGGAATTGAAAGCCGCCAAACCCGAGGGCGTACGTTATCTTTCGCTGCGGCTCGAGGATGATACCTTTGTTCATTTAGTCGAGACTGAATCCGATTCCGCGAATGCCCTGCCGGGACTGGCTGCTTTCAAGGCATTCCAGAGCGGGATTCGCGATCGCTGCATTGAACCACCGCTCGCCGGCAGCGTTACAATCGTCGGCAATTATCGGATGCTGCGTGAGCCCTGAGCGTCGGGCTCGCATTGTTCGGAGGCTGAATGAAATTGGTCCCTGAGGCATCGGCCGCTGCCGCTGACATTGACGGCCTTCTCGCCAGGATGCGGCCCAAACTGCATCGCTATTGCGCGCGCATGGTCGGCTCGGTGATCGACGGCGAGGACGTGCTGCAGGATGCGCTGATCAAGGCGGTGGAGTCGCTTGCTTCAGTGGGCCCGGTCGGCAACCCGGAAGGCTGGCTGTTCCGGATCGCGCACAACACCGCGCTGGATTTCCTGCGCCGCCGCAACCGCCAGCAAGCGCTCCGATCGGGCGAGGAGGTGGACATGATTGCCGACCCGGCCGATACCGTCGCCAGCCGCCAGATCGCAAGCGCCAGTCTTCGTACCTTCATGCGGCTTCCGGTCGCCCAGCGATCGAGCGTGATCCTGATGGATGTGCTCGGTTGCTCGCTTCAAGAGATTTGCGAGGTGATGGATTTCAGCCTGCCCGCGGTGAAAGCAGCCCTGCATCGCGGACGCGCGCAGCTCCGCAAACTGGCCGACGAGCACGAGGATCGGCCGCAACCGAAATTGTCGGACGCCGATCGCGATCGCCTCGGCGCCTATGTCGCGCATTTCAACGCGCGCGATTTCGACGCGATCCGCGCCATGATCGCGGACGATGTACGCCTCGACCTCGTCAACAAGATCCGCATGAACGGCAAGGCGGAAGTTTCCAGATACTTCGGAAATTATTCGAAGATCGATGATTGGCATCTGGCGCCAGGGCTGGTCGAAGGACGGCCCGCCATCCTGGTGTTCGATCCCAACGACCTGGGCTCGGGGCCAAAATATTTCATGCTGCTGCAATGGTCGGCCGACAAGGTCGCCGATATCCGCGATTTCCGTCACGCATCCTACGTCATCGATGGCGCGGAATACCTTGTTGACCAGTCGTGAAAGGAAAACGGAGATGACAACGAACCAAGTTCCGCATCCACCCATCGTTTCGCGCGACCAATGGCTCGGCGAACGCAGGAAACTTCTCGCGCACGAGAAGGAGCTCACCAGGCAGTATGACCGCGTCAATGCCGAACGGCGCCGATTGCCGATGGTTAGAATTGAGAAGGACTATGTCTTCGACGGCCCGGACGGCAAGCGGAGCCTGAAGGAGTTGTTCGAGGGCCGCCGGCAACTCGTGATCTATCACTTCATGTTCGATCCCTCATGGGACAAGGGCTGCCCGGGGTGCACCAGCTATGCCAACGCCATCGGCGATCTCAGCATGCTGAATCAGCACGACACCACCTTCGCTTTCGTGTCGCGCGCGCCACTGGCCAAGCTTGAGGCTTACAAGGCTCGGAAGGGTTGGGATATTGCGTGGTATTCGTCGTTCGGCAGCGACTTCAACTACGATTTTCACGTCACCAATGACGAGAAAGTCGCGCCGGTCGAATACAACTATCGCAACAAGGCCGAGCTGGAAGCCAACAAGGTCCCTAACGCCATCACGGGCGAAGAGCACGGCTTGAGCGTCTTTTTCCGTATGGGCGATGATGTGTTTCACACCTATTCGGCCTACGCGCGCGGCACCGAAGCGCTGACGGATTCCCGCGCGCTGCTCGACATGACGCCTTATGGCCGGCAGCAGGATTTTGAAGACTCGCCGCCGGGCTGGCCGCAGAAGCCTACCTATGGATAGCGAAGGCTGCTGACTGCAGGTTTTTGGATCGAGACAGATAGTCGGGGCGAGCGATCTCTGCGTGAAAACGCTTGGTTGCATTATGGGCGGCTGCGACAATCGCAGCCCATCAACCAGAACTATAATTCTTGCCTTGCGTCGCCCATACGAATTATGGTGCATGATCTGTGCAAGCCAGCCTTGGGTGTTAAGGGACACCGAAGGTCGTGCTTGCCGCAAGCCTAAGATTTCGCGCACAAAGCTCACCATCAATCGGAGCGGCTCGAACACGGAAAAAAGGGGCAAGGAAGGCTCCCCGAACCGGGCAGGGCGATTGACGGCGGCGTATTTAATTAATGACGAGGGGGAGTAACGATGAGAACGGCATTCTGGCTGGCGGGCGCGACGGTTCTGGCGCTGGCAAATCCCGCGGTCGCGGCTGACACCATCAAGATCGGGTTCGTCTCTACCTTCAGCGGCCCGACCGCGGTGATTGGCAACGACATGCGCAATTCGTTCGAGCTGGCGCTCGATCACATGGGCCGCAAGATGGGCGGGCTGCCGGTCGAGGTGATCTACGAGGATGACGGGCAGAAGCCCGATGTCGGCAAGCAGAAGACCGAGAAGCTGATCCAGTCCGACAAGGTCGACTTCATCGCCGGCTATATCTGGTCGAACGTGCTGCTGGCCTCGCTCAAGACCGCGGTCGATGCCCAGACCTTCCTGATCAGCGCCAACGCCGGACCGTCGCAACTCGCCGGTGAGCTGTGCTCGCCTTACGTGTTTTCGACCTCCTGGCAAAACGACCAGACCCCGCAGGCGATGGGCCTTTACATGAATCAGAAGGGCGTGAAGTCGGTATTCCTGATCGGCCCGAACTATGCCGCCGGCAAGGACATGCTGGCCGGCGTCAAGAGCACGTTCAAGGGCGAGGTCAAGGGCGAGGAATATACCGTGTGGCCGAGCCAGCTCGACTTCTCGGCAGAACTCTCCAAGGCGCGCGCGTCGAAGGCAGAATCGATCTTCGTGTTCTATCCGGGCGCAGCCGGCGTGCAGTTCCTCAATCAATATGTGCAGGCCGGCATCAAGGCGCAGATTCCGCTCTACACCGCCTTTACCATCGACGAATTGTCGCTGCCGTTGCAGAAGGAAAATGCGCTCGGCATTCCCGGCGCGCAGGAGTGGGTGAACGATCTGCCGAATGACGAGAACAAGCGCTTCGTCACCGATTACCGCAAGAAATATACCGGTCTGCGCCCGACCTATTATGGCGCGCAGGCCTATGACGCCGCGCAACTGATCAACAGCGCGGTGGTTGCGGTGAAGGGCGACACCAGCAAAAAGGACGCGATGAAAGCCGAGATGGAGAAGGCAAATTTCAAGTCGCTGCGCGGCCCGTTCAAATACGGCAAGAACCACATCCCGATCCAGAATTTCTATCTGCAGGACGTGGTGAAGGACGCCGACGGTCAACTCTCGCTGAAAACGGTCGCCACCATCGTCGAGAACAACCAGGATCGCTTCGCCGACAAATGCCCGATGAAGTGAGCCGGGTACCTATCCGATACGGCGGCGGCGCTCGCGCGCTGCCGCTGTTTTCCCTTTCCGGCACATGTCTTGCTCCTCGGTGACTTCCAGTCTCGTGGCTTCATCCTTCGAGACGCATCGCTTCGCGATGCTCCTCAGGATGAGGTCCCCCGGATCCTCATGGTGAGGAGCGCGGCAACGCCGCGCGTCTCGAACCATGAGGCCCGTTCGATGCCCATTGTTGTACGCCTCAACCGGAAAACGACCTAGAACACGCATGCTGCTTGTCGTCGAACAATTCCTGAACGGATTGCAGTTTGGGCTGCTGCTGTTTTTGCTGGCGGCGGGGCTGACGCTGGTGTTCGGCATCATGGATTTCGTCAATCTGGCGCATGGCTCGCTCTACATGATGGGCGCCTACTTCGCGGCCACATTCGTGGCGTGGACGGGAAATTTCGTCATCGGGGTGTTGCTGGCGCTCGGGGCGACGCTGCTGCTCGGCATCGTGCTGGAATTCGTCGCACTGCGGCACCTCTACGGCCGCGATCATCTCGATCATGTGCTGGCGACGTTCGGGTTGATTTTGTTTTTCAATGACGCGGTGCGGTTGATCTGGGGCCCGGCGGGCCTTGCGCTGCCGCTGCCCGCCTGGCTGACGGTGCCGATCCAGATCATGCCCGGCGTCTATTATCCCGCCTACCGGCTGGCGATCATCGTGGTCGCCCTCGCGGTCGCCCTGCTGCTCTATGTCGTCGTGATGCGCACCCGGCTCGGCATGCTGATCCGCGCCGGGGCCTCCAACCGGGAAATGATCGGCGCGCTCGGCATCAACATCAAGCTGCTCTACACCTTGGTGTTCGGACTCGGCGCCGCACTTGCCGGCCTCGCCGGGCTGATGCAGGCGCCAATCCTCACCGTCCAGATCGGGATGGGCGAGAACATCCTGATCCTCGCTTTCGTCATCATCGTGATCGGCGGCATCGGCTCGATCCGCGGCGCATTCCTGGCCGCGATCTTCGTCGGCTTGATCGACACGCTGGGCCGCGCGTTCCTGCCCGACCTGCTGCGGCAGATCCTGAGCTCGACCGCGGCTTCCACCGCGGCGCCCGCGCTGTCCTCGATGCTGATCTATCTGTTGATGGCCATGGTGCTGGTGGTGCGGCCAGAGGGGCTGTTTCCGGCCAACCGTCGATGATCGCTTTGCTCAACGCCCGCAACGCGATCGCGGCGCTGGTGGTTGCCGGCCTGCTGTTGCTTCCGCTCTATACCTCGATGAGTGGAAACATCTTCGTGCTGACGCTGTTCACCCGCATCTTGATCTTCGCGCTTGCGGCGGCAAGCCTTAATCTCATCATGGGCTATGGCGGCATGATGAGCTTCGGTCATGCCGCCTATCTTGGAATCGGCGGCTATGCGGTCGGTATTCTCGCGCACGAAGGCATCGGCTCGGGATTGATCCAGTGGCCGGTGGCGCTGGCGGCGTCGGCGCTGTTCGCGCTCGTGATCGGCGCGCTCAGCTTGCGCACCCGCGGCGTCTATTTCATCATGATTACGCTCGCCTTCGCGCAGATGGCGTATTACGTCGCATCCGGGCTTGCGCGCTACGGCGGCGACGACGGGCTCACGATCTACAAGCGCAGCGATTTCGGCGGTCTGATCAACCTGTCGAGCCGGGTGCAGTTCTATTATCTTTGCCTCGGCTGCCTGTTGGGCGGGATCCATCTGATCTGGCGGATCGTCAATTCGCGTTTCGGCATGGTCGTTCAGGGCCTGCGCTCCAACGAGCAGCGCATGCAGGCGATCGGGTTTCCCGCCAACCGCTACCGGCTGGTCTGCTTTGTGATCGCCGGCACCATGTGCGGCCTCGCCGGTGCGCTGCTTGCGAACAACACCGACTTTGTCAGTCCGGCCGTGATGTACTGGACCCGTTCCGGCGATCTCATGGTGATGGTCATCCTCGGCGGCATGGGATCGCTGTTCGGTCCGGTGATCGGCGCGATCGTCTATCTGCTTTTGGAAGAGGCCTTGTCGCAGGTGACGGAATACTGGGCGCTGATCATGGGCCCGCTGCTGCTGCTGATCGTGCTGTTCGGGCGCGGCGGCATCATGGGGCTGCTCGGGAGGCTGAGCCGTGGCTGATCCCTTGCTTCGCGTTGAAAAACTGGTGCGGCGGTTCGGCGGCGTGATCGCGACCGATCATGTCTCGCTCGATGTCGCGAAGGGCGAGTTGCATGCGATCATCGGACCGAACGGCGCCGGCAAGACCACGCTGATCAGCCAGCTCACCGGACAGCTGCCGCCGAATTCCGGCACCATTCATTTTGCCGGAGCGGATATCACCCGCCTGCCGGCGTTTCGCCGCAGCGCGCTCGGGCTGGCGCGCTCATTCCAGATCACCTCGCTGCTGCCGGACTTCACCGCATCGGACAATGTCGCGCTGGCGGCGCAGGCCCATGATGGGCACTCCTTCTACTTCTGGGGCAATGCCCGCAAGGAAAGCGCGCTCCGCAACGCGGCGCTGGCAGCCCTGAAGAGGGTCGGGCTCGAACACCGCGCCGACGTCGTGGTTTCCCGGTTGAGCCATGGCGAGCAGCGCGAGCTCGAACTGGCCGTAGCACTTGCGACCAAGCCGCAAATGTTGCTGCTCGACGAACCGATGGCCGGGCTTGGCACCACCGAATCCGCGCGGATGGTGAAGCTGCTGCAGGAGTTGCGGCCGGAAGTCACCATCGTGCTGGTCGAGCACGATATGGACGCGGTGTTCGCGCTCGCCGACCGCATCACCGTTCTCGTTTATGGGCGCGTCATCGCTTCCGACGTGCCGGCGGCGATCCGCCAGAACGAAGAGGTCAAGCGCGCCTATCTCGGCGATCAGCATGCGGTGACCCGTCATGGCTGACGCGGCGCCCTTGCTCGAAGTCGATGGCATCGAGACCTGCTATGGCCTAAGCCAGGTGCTGTTCGGCCTGTCGCTGCAGGTCCGATCGGGAGAGATGGTGGCCCTGATGGGCCGCAACGGCATGGGAAAAACCACGACGATCCGCTCCATCATGGGGCTGACACCGGCGCGCGAAGGCGTAATCCGTTTCGCCGGGCAAGAGGTTCGCAAGCTTCCCTCGTTCCGGATTGCGCAGCTCGGCATTGGTCTCGTGCCTGAGGGGCGCCAGATATTTCCCAACCTGACGGTGCGCGAGAACCTGGTCGCCGCGTCCGGCAACCGTCTCGGCGCGGCCGATCCATGGGGCATCGAAAAGATCCACGCACTGTTTCCGCGACTGGCCGAACGCGGCGGCAACATGGGCGGCACGCTGTCCGGCGGCGAGCAGCAGATGCTGGCGATCGGTCGTGCGCTGATGACCAATCCGCGGCTGCTGATTTTGGACGAAGCCACCGAAGGCCTCGCACCGCTGATCCGCGAGGAAATCTGGAACTGCCTGTCGATGCTGAAAGCGCGCGGCCAATCGGTTCTGGTGATCGACAAGAACGTCGCGAATCTCGCCCGCATTGCCGACCGGCACTACATCATCGAACGCGGCCGCACGGTGTGGAGCGGCACCTCGGAAGCATTGATCGCGGAACCCGATCTGCAGCATCGGTATCTGGGGATTTGAGTGCCTCTGTCATTCCGGGGCGCGCGCAGCGCGAACCCGGAATCTGGAGCCGCAAAGAGGAGCTCCCTAACCTCTGGATTCCGGATCCAGCGCTGCGCGCTGGTCCGGAATGACGGGATAAATCTCAAAACATCTCGAAATATTCGCGCTGCTCCCATTCCGATACTTCGGCCTGGAAGCGTTCGATTTCGGCGGTCTTGATGTGAACGTAGTAGTCGACGAATTCGCCGCCCAGCGCCTCGCGAAAGAAACGATCATCCTTTAGCGCCAGCACCGCGTCCTGCAGGGTCTTTGGCAACAGCGCGGCCTGCGTTTCATACGGCGTGTCGGCGGACGGACCGGGATCGAGCGCGCGATCGACGCCGTCGAGCCCGGCAAGAATCTGCGAGGCCATGTAGAGATATGGATTGGCCGCGGGCTCGCCGATCCGGTTTTCAAGGCGCGTTGCGGGATCGTTGGCGCCGCCGAGCACGCGGATCATCACACCTCTGTTGTCGCGTCCCCAGATCGCGCGATCCGGTGCCAGCGAATAGGAACGATAGCGCTTGTAGCCATTGATGGTCGGCGTGGTGAACACGGCCGCCGCACGGGCATGCGTCAACAGCCCGCCGAGATAACCCCGGCCGAACGCGCTCAACAGCTCGCCGCCTTCTTTGCTCATGAAGGCATTCTCGCCGCTGTCGCGCGAGACGATCGATTGATGCAGATGCCAGCCGGACGCGACCACATTCGGAAGTTTCGGGCGACACATGAAGGTGGCGTGATAGCCATGCCGATGACAGATCTGTTTCACGGCGCTGCGCAGCAGCACCATGTTGTCGGCCGGCGTCAGACCCATCGTCGGCTTGAACGTGAACTCGCATTGGCTTGGACCGAACTCGACCTCGATCGATCGCAGCGGCAGGCCGAGCGCCACGATGTCGCGCCTGACAATCTCGAGCACCGGCTCCATCTGGTCGTAGCGCTGCTCGGTCAGATATTGATAGCCGTGCGACAGCAGGCTGACCTCAGGCGGCCGACCCGGCTGGCCGGCGTCTTCGGGCGACATTTTGGCGTCTTCGAGCTTGAAGATATGGCATTCGACTTCGAGACCGGCGACGAAGTCGTAGCCGCGCTTTTCAAGCTTCGCGAGCACCGATTTGTAGAGATTGCGGGTCGCGAACGGGACTGGCCGCCCGTCAGCGAAATGAACATCGCACAATAGCCAGCCGGTCGCCGACGCCCATGGCAGCACGCGGAAGCTCAGGGGATCCGGCACCATCAGCACATCGGCGGCGCCTTCCATCTCCGGCATCCCAAAACCGCCGCCGGCGGTGAACACCGGGAATACGGTCCGGTGCGAGGTGTCCTTGGCGAACATCGTGGTGGTGATGGTGCATCCGCTCTCGAGCGCGCGCAACGCCTCGCTCGCGACCAGCGTTTTGCCCCGCAAGATTCCGTGCTGATCGGGGAAAGAGAAACGGATGACTTCGAGCTTCTGCTCTTCGACGATCTGCGCGAGGCGCGCTGCCGCTTCCTTCTGCTCGCGCGACCAGAGACCGTAACGCTGGACAAAACTCAATGCGTTGCCCCCAGCGGGCGCCGAAGCGCCATCACTTGATCGCCCTGAGATGGGGCACCTTGTCGGCGATCTCCGCGGGAACCGGTGCCACCCATGGCGCGCTGCGCCGCCGCTTGACGTCGACTTCCATCCAGAAAGTTTCCCATCCGCGCGTCGGTCCAATGCCGTCCATGGTGGCGGGACCCTGGATGCTGCGCGCATGCGCGGCATCGAGGAACATGAACGGTTTTGCGCCGCCAGCGACCTTCTCGATTTCCTGCCGCAGCAGGCGGCGATACTGCACGATCGCCTTGTCGGACTGGCCGAGATGCTCGCGGGTTCGGTCCTGGATCGCGCCCATCGCTTCCACCGCCCACTGGTCGTGCACGTTGATGTCGGCGCCCATGCCGGTGTAGGTCGCGGTCAACTGCTCATGCGGATCGAAACCGTAATCGTTCGACTTGTTCTTGCGCGAGCGATAATCGGGAAGCTCATACAGTTCGAGGCGCTGGTCGCGCATTTTCTTCTTGTCGACCGGCGTCGAATAGCTGGTGAAGATCGCGTACCAGTAGCAATTCTCGTCATCGACCGGCACGTGCCACTGCGTGATCGTCATCTCGGTGCTCATCGGAATGACAAAGCCATGCGGGAACAGCTGATTGGTGACGCGCACATGGGTGCGCTCCTCGTCGATCTCGCGCAGCGCGATCAGCCTTAAGCCGTATTCGGTGTGCTCGACATTGATGATGGGCCGGTCATATTCGCGCAGGATTTTTGTCATCGGCATATCGCTGCCGGCGGATGCGCCGCGAAACTGCTTGCCGTAAGAAGCCGCCGGATCTTCATCCTCGAAAAAGCGATGCAGGAACGAGGCGTGCGACGGATCGATGCCGACCTCCAGCGCCTGCAGCCAGTTGCAGCCGATCAGGCCCTTGAACGCGAAGGTGTGGCTGTCCGGCGCCACAAAACAGTCGATTTCCGGAAATGCCGGCGGCTCGCCTTCGCCGAGATACGCCCAGAGAATGCCGCTCTTCTCGACCACCGGATAGGCGCGCTGGGTGATGTTCTTGCACAGCACCGAATCCTTCGGCTCGGCCGGTGTTTCCAGGCATTGGCCGGATACGTCGAACAGCCAGCCATGAAAGGCGCAGCGCAGGCCGCCGTGCTCCAGGCGGCCGAAGGCGAGATCGGCGCCGCGATGCGCGCAATGGCGGTTGATCAGGCCATAACGGCCTTGCTCGTCGCGAAATAGCACCAGATCTTCGCCCAGCAATTTTACCGCTCTGACCGGCCGCGGTCCCGTCAGCTCGTCCACCAGCGCCGCCGGCTGCCAGTACATCCGCATCAATTTCCCGCATGCGTCCTTC
>DATHHQ010000520.1:0-9303 GCA_035490095.1 Bradyrhizobium sp. | reverse complement strand
CGCCGATGCAGCTTTACGCGCTCGGCAGCTTTCTTCGCGCCCATGGCGCCGAGACGGTGTCGGTGGCGTCGCTCGACTACGTGCTCGACCGCGACAATCCGCTGTTCGCCAAGCTTGAGGAGTTCCTGCGGCGGTGAGATGGAGCGTGTTCTTGTTCATCGTTGCGACAGCAAGCAACGAGTAGCATATGCTGCCATGTAGGCGGTTTGGAACCTGATCGATGATGCTGGGCACGGATGTTTCTGGCCTAACAACCACCGCGGCGACGGCTGCGGGGCAAGGGCTGTCGATCGTCGTACCGCTTTATAACGAGGCGGCCGGGCTGGCATTGCTGCACGCGCGGCTTGGTGAAATGGCAAAAGCGCTGCGGCAGCGCTACGGCCTGCCCTGCGAGGTTGTCTATATCGATGACGGCAGCGCCGACGCCACGCTCAGTATTGCGCGCGGACTTGGCGCCGACGCCATTGACGTTCAGGTGGTGTCGCTGTCGCGCAATTTCGGCAAGGAAGCCGCGCTGATGGCAGGATTGGACCATGCCAGGCGCGGCGCGGTCCTGTTCATGGACGGCGACGGTCAGCATCCGCCCGATCTGGTCGAGAAGCTCGTCGGTCACTGGATCGAGGGCGGCTACGACGTGGTCTATACCGCCAAAGCCCATCGCGACAACGAATCGTTTCTGCGCCGGGTCGCCGTGCGCGGCTTCTACGCGCTGATCAATTGGGGCGCGCGGCAGAAAATCCCCGAAGATGCCGGCGACTTCCGCCTGCTGTCGCCGCGCGCCGCGGCGGCACTGCGCCAGCTTCCCGAGCGCAATCGCTTCTTCAAGGGCCTCGCCAGTTGGATCGGTTTCCGTCAGATCCGTGTCGACTACGAACCCGCGGCGCGCGCGCACGGCGTCACCACCTTCAGCCCCGGCCGGCTGGTCGGGCTTTCGATCGAAGGCCTCACGTCTTTCTCGGTGGCGCCGCTGCGTTTTGCGAGCCTGCTCGGCGTGGCGCTCGCTTCGGTCGCCTTCCTGTTCGGCCTTTCGATTCTCTGGGAAACCTGGGTCGACGGAAAATCGGTTCCCGGCTATCCCTCGCTGGTGGTCGGCCTGATGACCATTGGCGGCGTGCAACTCATCATGATCGGCATCGTCGGGGAATACATCGGAAAGATTCTGTCGGAGTTGAAAGCCCGCCCGATCTATTTCGTGGCTGAACACAGTGTCAAACGTATCGAGGCGGAAACCGGCGCAAGCGCCAGCGAGAGGACCGCCGCCGAATGAACGACGCCGCGCCGCTGCGCCGGATCTGGCTGTGCGCCGACGATTACGGTCTCAGTCCCGGCGTCAACCGCGCCATTCGCGACCTGATCGAGCGTGGCCGTCTCAATGCCACGTCGGTGATGATGGTCGGACCGGCCATCGGCCGTGACGAAGTCAGCGCACTTCAAGCCGCCGCCGCCAACAATCCGCATTGCTCGATCGGCCTGCACGCCACGTTGACGGCGCCGTTTCGCCCTTTGACCATGCATTTTCAGCCGCTCGATGGCGGCATGTTCTTAGGGTTTCCGAAGCTGCTGCGCGCGGGCCTGCTGCACTCGCTCGATCCTGAAATCATCCGCGCAGAACTGATGGTGCAGCTCGCGGCGTTTAACGAACTGTTTGGCCGCGCCCCGGATTTCGTCGACGGTCATCAGCATGCGCAGCTGTTTCCGGTCGTGCGCGACGCATTCCTGACGGCGGTGAAAGAAGCTGCGCCCAAGGCCTGGGTTCGCCAGGCCGGACGCGATGCGCCTTTGCTGCGGCGGCTCGGCCCGCCCAAGGCGTTGTTTCTCGACATTCTGAGCGCGCAATTTCGTCACCGCGCCTCGCGCGCCAATATCGCATTCAATCCCGGTTTCGCCGGTGCTTATGATTTTTCTCGACAGCCCGATTTCAGCGTGCTGATGCGACAATTTCTCGATGGGCTTCCGGAGAATGGCCTCATCATGTGTCACCCGGGGTTCGTCGACGAAACCCTGGTCAGCCTCGACCCGCTGACGGTCCAACGCGAACACGAACACGCGTTTCTCGGGGGCGAGCATTTCCCGCGGCTGTTGGCTGCGAACAAAGTTACATTGGACTGACATCCGTCAACAAACCCGCCAGCCATTTTGTCGCATACATAAATTTAATCCGGGGCGGCACTACTGGCGACATAAAGCGCCCCTACATCTCCCCCGCGCTTCGACGCAAGGGAGAAGGCCATGACACCGCAAGAACGCCAATTGGTTGACGATCTTTTCGACCGGCTCTCCAAGCTGGAGAGCGCGCCGCGCGATCCGGACGCTGCCGCGGCTATCGCGCAGGGTCTTCGCAGTGCGCCCAATGCGGTCTACGCGCTGGTGCAAACCGTCCTGCTCCAGGACGAAGCGCTGAAGCGCGCCAACAGCCGCATCCAGGAACTGGAAGCCGGCGGCGCCGGCGAACAACGCCAATCCGGCGGGTTCCTCGATTCGATGCGTGAGACGATATTCGGGCAGGAGCGCGGCTCGGTGCCGAACGTCAGGCCGCCGGACATGGCCAGCCGCCCGACCTGGAACAGCGGCCAGGTGCTGCAGCAGGCGCAACCTCCCGGGCAATTTAATCAAGGGCCCTACGGTCAGCCGTATGGGGCGCCGCAGGCTCCCATGGGGGGCGGTGGCGGCTCATTTCTCGGAACCGCGGCCGCAGCCGCAGCCGGCGTGGTCGGCGGGTCGCTGCTGCTTGGCAGCATCCGCTCGATGATGGGAGGAGGCAGCCACCAAAGCTTCGGCGATACTGCCGGATCGGGCGGAGGAGTTGAAGACCGGCGGCCGTCGAGCGATCAATCCGGCGGCGATCTGGCGCGCGACGCCGGCATCAACGACATCGGTTCATCCGGACGTGGCGCCGATGACAATTCGCGCGCGGGGCTGTTCGATTCGGCATCGAACGATGACGATCACGACGACGCCGATCGCGATTCGGACGACTTCGACGGTGACGGTGACGGAGACAGCGACTACGCATGATGCGTTTCCGGCACGCAAAAGAGACAAAAGAAAAACGGCCGCCCGGATCGAGCGGCCGTTTTTGATTTAAATCAGATGACGACGACCCGCGCGCCGACATTGACGCGGCCGTACAGATCGATCACGTCCTCATTGCGCATCCGGATGCAGCCCGACGACACGTTGGTGCCGATCGTCCAGGGCTCGTTGGAGCCGTGGATGCGATAGAGCGACGATCCCAGATACATCGCGCGGGCGCCGAGCGGATTTTGCGGGCCGCCTTCCATGTGCCGCGGCAGATCGGGGCGCCTTACCAGCATTTCCGCTGGCGGCGTCCACGCCGGCCATTCCTTTTTTGCGGAAATCTGCTTGACGCCCGACCAGGTGAAGCCGGGCCGGCCGACGCCGATGCCGTAGCGCATCGCCTTGCCGTTTCCCTGCACCAGGAACAGAAACTTGTTGGGCGTATCGACGATGATCGTGCCGGCGCTTTCCTTGCCGTGATAGTCAACGAGTTGCTTCTCGAATATCGGATTGAAGGCAGGCCGCCCGGGCTCGCTGTCATCTTCCTGCTGGCGCAACATTTGCTGCGGTTCAAGCTGCGGAAACAACGTACGCCGCGGTTCGTAGGATGGCTGCTGCTGATAACGCTCACCTTGATTCTGTCCATCGCCGAACAAGAACTCGATGAAGCCGCCGCCCAGATTGGAGCGCTCGGCGTAAGCCGTTCGTACTGGCGCGAGAGGCCGCGGCTCGGCGTAAATCACGGTGGGCTCCAGAGGCGGCGTGGCTTCGATCGCTGCGGCTTGATGAAGTCCGGCGCCTAAACAACATGCTCCGGCGAGGAGCGCAAAAGACACTCTTTTGAACATCGACGTACTCTGTACTGTTTCGTCATGGGGAGCGCCCGATCGGCGCCCTTGCAGGCCACCAATTAAAATCAAAACCGCATCGGTTTGGTAAACAGCAACGGCCTTTGGATTCACCACGTCGCCAATTCCGCGCGGTTTTATCCGGCAGCGTTTATTTTCGGTGAACGGTGCGGGCGCATGGTTAATCGTTGGTGTGCATATACAGGTCTAGTTTTCATAAGATTTTTTGGGCGTGAACCCGATGTTAAATCACCTCTGTGTAAAAGATGACGAGTGCAGGTCAGGAACAATTCTCATGCCGATTCATCGCAGACGTTTTCGTATCGAACAGGCAGTCGTTGGCGACATGCCGATAACCGCGGCGGCTGACGGCGATATCGGTCCCATGCATCACGAGATCATGTCCGAACTGCGCGCCATCCGTGCCCAGATGGGCAGCTCCGGCACCGGCAAGAGCGTGGCAGTGGAAACGATCGGCGCGTCGGTTACGCGCGAGATCGCCGAAGCCCTTGCGCTGCTGGACACCTACCGGGCCCAGATCGAGCAATGCGAGAAACTCAAGGTCGAACTCGACCTGATTCACGATGCCATCAGCCGCACCAAGCGGGAAATCGCGGTGCTGCACGGCAAGAGCTTCAACGGCGAGGAAATGGCCAAGGTCAATGGCGAACTCGGCGCCGTGGTCGGTGGCACCGAAGAAGCCACCCAGCAAATTCTGGAAGCCGCCGAGGCGATCGATAACGCGGCGACCGCGCTCTCCAAGGTGAACACGCCGGATCAGCAAAAGCTGCTCAGCGAGGAAATCCAGGAACGCGTCGTTTCCATCTTCGAAGCCTGCAATTTCCAGGATCTGACCGGTCAGCGCATCAGCAAGGTGATGACCACGATGAAATTCATCGAAAACCATATCATCATCATGATGGATATCTGGGGTGGCGTCGATGCGATCAAGGCACACGCGCCGGCCATCATCGACGATCGGGAAGGCGACGCCCGGCTGCTGAACGGTCCGAAGCTCGACGGCGACGCCGGTCATGCATCGCAGAACGACATCGACGCATTGTTTGACTGAGTTTCAACGCGTGGCGGCGCCGGGTGGCACCCCCCGGTGACCCGATCGCTTGAGCTTTAACTCAATCGGGCGTCAGCGGGGCGCCAACGATCGCCATTTCGAGTACTTGACCCGCAGCCCTGAACATCCGTGCAAAGTCTGGCACCGGCCTGCACGCCGCCCTTGATGGCGGCGAAGCATCACGGGCGCCCCGGGGCGTCAGGCCGCAGCTACCAGAGCGGGCCGCCGCAATGGCGAGGGATCAGGCGCGGGCGCCGCAGCGGACATAGACCATGTTGCCATAACGGGTCGCGGCATCCTTGTCGATGAAACGGGTAACCAGAACGCGGCCGTCGAAGGAAATAATCTCGCGATCCTGCTCGCCACCGGCCGGGCCGGGCGGGCCGATATAATTCTTGCCGCTCGGGCTGCCCTTCAGCCGCAGCTCCTGCGGGGTCGCCTGGTCGGCCAGATGCATGATCACGCCACCGGAAGAACCGGCGCCGATCACGTAAGGCTGCTTGCACTGAGACCGCGCCGCGGCTTCGGTGCGCGCACGGTCGTTGGGATTCTGAAACGACGCAAGGCCCCAGCGACCGACAATCTCGTCGGCGCGGAGTGTCGCCGGCATCTCGGGCGCCACGCCGGGCTCCTGCTCCGTAGGAGATGATGAGAATGACGGCAGGCTCATGCTGCTGCACGCCCCCAGGAGTATCGCCAGCGCCGAGGCGATCCCCAGATTGGCAAACGTACGTGCGTTACATGATCTGATCATGGTTTTCCCTCAAGCAAATTCGTGGCCGCCGTCCCGCGGCCAAGCGTAAAAACCACTGTCGGAGCAATGACGTCCAGTTAATTACGCCGGCGCTCCGATTTAGTTTCCTCAGAGCATCCTATATCAGCCTCACCAGAGGCTTAACCCGGTTGCTTGACAGGATCGGCGTCAAGCCATATTCCCGGACGCACAATTAGCACTCCGAGAGCGCGATTGCTAAGGATTGCGAGCTGTTTTGCCCCTTGGCGGTGTCGAATACGCCCGTATTCAGATCCGCTTTCGACCCTGAAAACCGAGCCTTCCAAAGGAAACGTCATGGCTAAATCCCAATTTCGTCCGCTGCATGACCGTGTCGTGGTCAAACGTATCGACGCCGAAGAAAAGACCAAGGGCGGCATCATCATTCCGGACAGCGCCAAGGAAAAGCCCTCGCAGGGTGAGATCACGGCGGTCGGTCCGGGCGGCCGCGACGAATCCGGCAAGCTGATCCCGATCGACCTCAAGGTCGGCGACCGTGTGCTGTTCGGCAAGTGGTCGGGCACCGAGATCAAGCTCGACGGTGAGGAACTCCTGATCATGAAGGAAGCCGACATCATGGGCGTGCTCGCCTGAGATCAACCTGGAGAGCCGCATCGCTCTTCTGTCGTCATGCCCGGACTTGATCCGGGCATCCATCCTCCTTCAAAAACGCGATGGATTGCCGGGTCAAGCCCGGCAATGACGATCAAAAGATTTTCCAACCTATCAATCGATCAGGAGTCAAAACGATGGCTGCCAAGGACGTTAAATTTTCCGGAGACGCGCGTGAGCGCATGCTGCGCGGCGTCGATATTCTCGCCAATGCGGTGAAGGTGACTCTCGGGCCCAAAGGTCGCAATGTCGTCATCGAAAAGAGCTTCGGCGCGCCGCGCATCACCAAGGACGGCGTGACCGTCGCCAAGGAAATCGAACTGGAGGACAAGTTCGAGAATATGGGCGCGCAGATGCTGCGCGAAGTCGCCTCCAAGACCAACGACACCGCCGGCGACGGCACCACCACCGCGACCGTGCTGGCGCAGGCGATCGTACGCGAAGGCGCCAAATCGGTTGCCGCCGGAATGAACCCGATGGATCTGAAGCGCGGCATCGAGATTGCTGTGACGGCCGTGGTCAAGGACCTTGAGAAGCGCGCCAAGCCGGTCGCCTCGTCATCCGAAATCGCGCAGGTCGGCACCATCTCGTCCAATGGCGATGCCGCGATCGGCAAGATGATCGCCCAGGCGATGCAGAAAGTCGGCAATGAAGGCGTCATCACCGTCGAGGAAAACAAGTCGCTCGAAACCGAAGTCGACATTGTCGAGGGCATGAAATTCGACCGTGGTTACCTGTCGCCCTATTTCATTACCAACGCCGAGAAAATGACCGCGGAGCTCGAGGACGCCTACGTGCTGCTGCACGAGAAGAAGCTGTCCGGCCTGCAAGCCATGCTGCCGGTGCTCGAAGCGGTGGTTCAGTCCGGCAAGCCGCTGCTGATCATCGCCGAAGACGTCGAAGGCGAGGCGCTGGCCACGCTGGTCGTCAATCGTCTGCGCGGCGGCCTGAAAGTCGCCGCCGTCAAGGCGCCCGGCTTCGGCGATCGCCGCAAGGCGATGCTGGAGGACATCGCGATCCTGACCGGCGGTCAGCTGATCTCCGAAGAGCTCGGCATGAAGCTCGAAAACGTGACCGTCAACATGCTCGGCCGCGCCCGCAAGGTCGTGATCGACAAGGAAAACACCACCATCGTCAGCGGCGCCGGCAAGAAGAAGGACATCGAAGCCCGGGTCGGCCAGATCAAGGCGCAGATCGAGGAGACCACCTCGGACTACGATCGCGAGAAGTTGCAGGAGCGTCTGGCCAAGCTCGCCGGCGGCGTCGCCATCATCCGCGTCGGCGGTGCGACCGAGATCGAGGTGAAGGAGAAGAAGGACCGGGTCGAGGATGCGCTCAACGCGACCCGTGCGGCGGTTCAGGAAGGCATCGTGCCGGGCGGCGGCGTCGCGCTGCTGCGCGCCAAGCGGGCCGTCGGCCGTATCCATCACGATAATCCCGACGTGCAGGCCGGTATCAATATCGTGCTGAAAGCGCTGGAAGCTCCGGTCCGCCAGATCGCCGAGAATGCCGGCGTCGAAGGCTCGATCGTCGTCGGCAAGATCCTTGAGAACAAGACCGAGACGTTCGGATTCGATGCGCAGACCGAAGAGTATGTCGATATGGTCGCCAAAGGCATCATCGATCCGGCCAAGGTGGTACGCACCGCGCTGCAGGACGCAGCGTCCGTCGCCGCCCTGCTGGTGACGACCGAAGCCATGGTCGCCGAACTGCCGAAGGAGCCGGCGCCGCCGATGCCCGGCGGTGGCGGCGGCATGGGTGGAATGGGCGGCATGGGCTTCTAAGGGCCGCCCGCTACCCGGCATTGCCGATCGACGAAGGCCGCCTCCGGGCGGCCTTCTTTTTTGGCGAAGAGTGCCGAGGTTTGCTAGTGAAGGCCAGCTTGGTTCCGCCCCCGCCGGAATCGAGGGGGCCTGACGACACCGCCCGATTCTGTATTTCGAGGAATTTCGCATGCGCGCGCTTCTGGTTCTCCTGATCGGCCTGATGACGGCTTCATCGGATCTCGCCTTCGCCCAAATGAAGCCCTCGCCCAAAGTCGCACCGGGCGCCAATGAAGTCAGGTATTTCACGTCCATCGACGGATTGATGGACGGCAATGCCGACGTCGTCCTCAAGGAGACCCGTCAGGGCAAGAACGTCACCTCGGCGGTGCTCGACATCTGCTATCCGGCCGAGAAAGGCTCCGATCGCAAGGACCGCTTTGTCGCCAACCTCACGGTCAACGGCCAGACCCTGACCGGCACGACGCAGAGCCTCGGCGATAAGTTGCCCGTTACGGTGAAACTCCTGCGCAAGCCGACCGGCGACACCTTCGAATTCAAAGGTCAGATCAGCGTCGGCCAGACCCTGACCGAGGTGACCTCGACGGACAATTCCGACCTCAGTGAAAAGGAATTCCAGGACAACCAGTCATCCGATGACGGCATCACGGCGGCACCGAAAGATTTTACCGAAGTTTCTCCGGAAGCGATTGCAGTGAAAGTAAAGCTGGAGGCGACGACGGATTTCCTGAAGGGGTTGAAGGGCCAGGACGTGGAAGTTTCCCTCAGCAGCCTCGCCGTGTCGTGCGATGCGCTGCGCGCCGGCGAACAGACGATCAACATCAATGCCGATCCGGACCGCGCCGCGGCGCTGATTGCGAAGTTCAGATCGTTGCCCGGCGTGGTTTCCGCCGGCTGGACCAGCGGCATCGTCGAGATGGATCGCTCGGTCCGGTTTGCGGCCGCCGACTGGCGCGACGGCGATAAGCTCAGCAAGGACAGGCTGGCGACGGCGATCGTCAACGTCCTGTCCAAAACGCTTTCGGCGAAATCGTCCTCGACGACATGGAACGCCAATACCGGAAAACTGAAATTGACGTTCAAACGGCCGAGCCAGATATACCCCGCGCTCGGCCTCACCGAGACAATTGAACTTTCCGCCCTGGTGGCGCCGGACAGGCCGGGCCCGTCCGACCGGCTGCTGCTGTGGATCGGCAG
>DATHHQ010000519.1:0-2704 GCA_035490095.1 Bradyrhizobium sp. | reverse complement strand
GTGTTTCCGCAGTTTCCGCAAGCGATCCGCCAATGTACGGCACCGGGTGAGTAGCCCGCGCCGCCGTTGGAGCCGCCGTGGCCCGATTGGGCCGATGGGAAACTCTGGATGCCGAAACTCTGGACACCGGTGGAGGGGTCTCTAAAGAAAGCCATGTGTCGATACTCCGATGGTGAGTGTCGACAGGGATACGCCACAACATTGCTCAGTTCTGTCAAGCGCTTTGTGATGGACTTTTTGTACGCCGGTAAAGGGCGAATCGCGCTTCAAGAATCCTCGGCCTCGTGAAGCAGATGCAGTCATTGCATGCGGGCGGGCTGTGGGTTCCCCCGCCTGTCCCACGGCCAAATCCATGTCGACACGAAGGAAGGATCCAACGGTCGCTTTACGACCGCTAGACGGCTCTTGGGCTTGTAGGCCAGGAGTAACCCCGCCTCGCGGGCATCCGGGGAGAGTGCGGTCAACGAGGCGGGGGCCGGTCGCTAGTCGGTCTAAGGTTGCCGAGTACCGACGCGTTGACTACGGCAGCCGGACCGAGAAGGCGACATTCCACGGCATCATTGTTGGTGATCGGCAGGTCTGGCCGGCGGCCGATCGCATCGCGGCGTGGCTGCACGAGACGGCGTTGCGCCTCTTCCCGGCATCGCCTACGCGATTGAAAGGGATTGGCTCGGCTCACCATTTCCGACGGCCTGCACTCGACTAGCCTCACTGAGGCCGGCCGGCGCCAGGTGAAGTAGCCGCCGCGCCTGGCCGGGGATGCGCCAGGCGACCCGACCTCGATATGCCGGACAGCGAAAGCACTCGACTGGTGGTCTTACGAGTCGTGATGGCGGGTTTTTTTGGGTTACCTCTACCGCTCGTACCTAAATCGACTTTGCGCAAGCAATCGGGACTGCAATTGACGGTATACGGGGGTAGCCGCTCGCTGCTCTGTCCCAAGCCAGCAGCGAACGGTTAGGCCCCGCACAGACTTCCCATACACCCTGACTGTGTGGGGCCGCCCCGGCTAACGCTGTGATCGGCATCACACCTCGGCACATTATTCGACGTGACGACAGGGGATAGCCGTTAAGCAACGGCCTGATTTGCCTCGCGGGTGAGGTTCATCACGACCCGCGGCCACCCGCTACCCCGACTTCTGGTCTCTTTAGAGGTAGTACTTCTGTCTCGCACTCCCGCTATTGCTCGCCGAGGTAACCCTTGGGCATCCTAACTTGGCGGGAAGGGTGGCGCTGCTTCGGCTTGGGGGCCGCTCGCTGGTTACGCCTTTTAGGGGTGAGGGCGGTTCGGCTGGTCCGTGCCGCCCTTATCGCACCGCGCATCGGAGAGCTACCTTTGCCAACAGTGTCGTGTCTTCGATGTCGGCCATACCTTCATGGACAAGGCGTCCCCCAGGCAGGTTTAATCATCGAGTCGCTGGGTCGACAGCAGCGATGCGACGCTTCAGAGACGTCGCGTACGTACCCTCGTTGATCGAACCCGCTGCCCGCCGGGGTGGCGGGCTTTTTCTTTTGGGCCTCAGGCGGCGCCCGGAGCTTGCTTCAGGTCGTAGGTTCGTCGCCCTCCGACGACTTCGCCAAGGACAGGATGACATCCTTATAGCGACCCATTCGCAGCTCGGCGGTGTCGCACGTGAGGCTGAACGGAGTGAAAGAGGTAACTCTTGGGCCCCTAACCATCCCCTACTTTTTTGTCTGGCCTTCGACTCCACCGGATAATGTGAACAAAGCTACAGAAGCCGTAACCTCGATTCCGTTATGGGACGGGAATGATCGACGTCATTTGCTTGATGCTGACCATCGCATTCGTGATTGTGGCGACACTGGCTGCTTTAGCCACTACGAGCGCCTCGCCAACGGTCAGAATGATGGCCAACAAGGTGGTCAATGGCAGCAGTGCTGCTGCCCTAGTCTTCGTTGTTCTGGCCGCTTGGTTCCTCTTTTGGCCGCCCACATAGAGCTGCGGTCGGCTCTCCGCCCCAACTACACGCCCAAAACTCTAGCGGACCAGAGGGAACACGAGCCGGAGACGCTTTGGGTATGTAGCTCGACTTCCATCTTCAAGTTGGGAGGCAAGCGATGACCGAATGCGCCAACGCCGACGGCAAGCGCGTCCCGTTCGGATTCGAAGCGTGCCGTCTTTAGAGCCAAAGAGGTTTCGGTTGATACCGGCGTCCCTGCCCCATTTAGTCATGCGAGCCTGGAAGGCGTCGAATATCGGGACGTGCACGCCATCGATCGGCCTGACCTGGGCAAGACCTTCAAGTCCTTCCCTCAGATGCAGCGTTCTTCACACGCTATGAATGCGTGCTCGGCTGTCGAGAGTTGCCGAAGAAGCGAGTCGGTCTCGACACAATAAAAACACTGCCGCGGATGCTGCCTGTCAATCACATTTCGGCATGCCCACGCATTGCGCATTTTGCTGACATCTCGACACGATGAGCAATCTGCAGCCGTCCGGTCAGGGTCGTCGCCCATCAGTCGTCGTGGTCGCGACGGTGCATTGGGCTTCAACCACGCGGCTTTGCCTTGCACTGGCCGAAAGCGGTTTTGAGGTCGTTGCGCTCGCGCCGGACGGCCATGCACTGCATAGACTGAACGGAATTGTTACTCGGTCTATTGGGCGCACGCGTGCCCATGGGTTGAGCGAAATAATTCGCACTGTCGAAAGTCGCCCGCCGGATCTTCTCGTTCCCGCCGAC
>DATHHQ010000518.1:0-3629 GCA_035490095.1 Bradyrhizobium sp. | reverse complement strand
CTTGTGCAAGACCTTTTTGGTCTTGGGTGAAATCCGGACCGGAAATCTTCGGTGCGCCCCCTGCCAGGTCAGATCTTCCAGATGGCGTTGCGCGGTCTTGCCCGGCGGCACCGGCTCGTCGGGATACTGATATTTGAGTTGCGCCAGCGAAAAATGGATGCGATCGGCAAACCGCATGGTTTCCGCGATCGCCTCCGGGATGTCGCGAAACAGCCGCGCCATTTCCCTGGCGGGCTTGAGATAGCGTTCCGCATTGGCTTCCAGACGCTTGCCGATGGCGTCGATGGTGGTCTTCTCGCGAATGCAGGTCAGGACATCCTGCAAGGGGCGGCGCGCGGGATGATGATACAATACCTCGTTGGTCGCCAGCAGCGGCACGCCGGCCGCCGCGGCGATGCGATGAAGCCGCATGAGACGGCGCCTGTCGTCGCCGCGGTACAACAGGCTCGCCGCAAGCCACACGCCGTCCGCGGAGCTGCGCTGCAATCGATCCAGAACCTGAAGCGCTTTTGCCGGCTCGAAACGATGCGGCAGCGTCAGTACCAGAAGCTGGCCTTCGGCAAATTCCAGGAGATCCTCGAGCCCAAGATGGCATTCGCCCTTCGCGGTATCATCCCCGCGCTTGCCGCGGGTCAGCAACTGGCATAGCCGGCCATAGGCGGCGCGGTCGCGCGGATAGACCAGAATATCCGGCGTGCCGTCCATCAAGACCAGGCGCGAACCGATCAGAAGTTTCGGCTTGTCTTCAACCGCGTGATTTTCAAGTTCCTTGTAAGCCCGCACCACGCCGGCCAGCGTGTTGTGGTCGGCGATGCCGATGACGGGAAGGCGCAGTTTGCTCGCCTGATGCACGTAATCCTGCGGATGCGAGCCGCCGTGCAGGAACGAAAAATTCGTCGTGATTCCGATTTCGGCATAACCGGGCATTGGCTCAGGGCTATTCATACGAACAGTCCATGCACGAACCAATTGGAAGGAGCCGGCTTACCCTCCTCGTTAACGAGTTCGCTGCCGTAAAGCCCGTCCCGGTAAATCCAGAAACGCAAGCCGGCCTCATCCTCGACGCGGAAATAATCCCGGGTCAGAGCCTGGCCGTTCTGCTTCCACCATTCCATGGCGATGCGTTCAGGGCCCTCTACCCGCACCACCGCATGGGTCGCACGCCGCCAGGTGAAGTGGTGCGGAGGCCCGTCAGGAACCGTTGCAAAAGGCACCTTGATGGGCTCCGGCTTTTCAAACAGCCGCAGCGGCCGCAGCGGCGGCTCCCCTGCCACGCGCGCCGGCCAGACCGCGCATGCCGCGGCGGCAAGATGATGCTGCGCCGGCGCCGCCAGCACCGCGCGCTCCGGAATATGCGTATCCTGCGGCAGGTGCACGACCACGCGCTGTCCGCCGATGCGCGCGGCGATGCGATCGATCAGGGCGGCCAATTCGTCATTGTCGTGCACATTGGCGTCGAGATCGCGCTGCTGCTGCACCACGATTTCGGTACGGCTGGCGGACAGGCGAATGAGATCGAATCCGAAGCCGGGATCGAGCGGATCGCTCAAGGCATCGAGCCGCTCGCGAAACAGGCGGTCGATCATCCCGGCTCTGGTCACGGGCTGTCCGGTATCCACCGCGATTGCGCGTACCGCGCCATCGGTGCGAAAGAAACAGGCTTCCAGCCGCCGCGCACCCTTGCCTTGCTGCGCCATCGCCACCACCAGCATCTGCGCCAGCCTGGATAATGTCGCGGAGATCACGTCATCGGTCGCCACCGGCTCGGCAAAGCGCTTCTCCACGATGTAATCCGGCAGCGGCTTGCGGGGGCTGATCGGTGCGTCGCCCTGCCCCAGCGCCTGTTCCAGCAGGGTGGTAAAGCCAGCGCCAAACCTTGCCGTGATTTCATGCCGCGCGCGGGAGGCGACATCGCCGATGGTTTTCAGCCCGGCGCGGCGCAGGCCAGTGGTTATCGCGCCGCCGGCGCCGAGCGCCGACACCGGCAGCGGCTTGACCGCATCGGCTTCCTCGCCTTCACCGACGATGTGGCCATGGACATGACGCGTCATCGTCCGCGCGCACACGGCAGTGCCGGCGATGGCGGCGCTGACGGTAAAGCCTTGCGCGGTCAGGACGTCGCACACCAGCCGCATCATCGCGGCCTCGCCGCCGAACAGATGGACACAGCCGGTGATGTCGAGAAACAGGCCATGCGGGGAATCCAGCGCCACCAGCGGCGTGAAGCGGTCGCACCACGCCGCAATGGCGTTCAGCGCCCTGGCGTCGGCGGCTTCATCGGCATCGAAGACTTGCAGTTGCGGACAGATGGCGCGGGCATTGGCCAGCGGCAGGCCTATATCCAGGCCGAGATGGGCGGCGGCGTCATCCAGCGCGGAAATCTGCAGCGCATTGTTTTGCTTGGCGACGACAATGCTGGGATTAGCCGGCGCGGCGGTGTCCTGCCAAAGCTGGCGTTTGATGCGATCGGTGGGCAGGCGTGGCAGCCACAGGCTGAGGATACGCCGCCGGTTTCTCGAAAAGGCGCTCATCACATTTCCATTCCATGATCCACCGCCCAACAGGGCCATGACGGTTGCGGACAAGTTGCGCGTCGAACACCGGTGCACCCCATGCGCTCCAAGCCGCCGCAGGCAGTGATGACGCCGCAGGCATTGAAGCCGCTGCAGGTGGCGAATGCGCCGCCCGCACGATCCACCTTGTCTCCGCCGTGGAGGGCGATGGCTCGGCCGCTACCCGCAGCAGCAGGCCGGTGACGCCTGACGCCTGCGCGGCCAGCGTCAGCTTGCGGCTGGTGACAAGATCGAGCTGCCGCGCTTCGCCCCAGACCTCCAGCACCACGACACCCAGCGCATCGCAGGCCAGCGCGTCGGCCGCCGTCTTCAACGCGGTGTCCACATCCGCCGCGCGCACGGTCACCAGGACACGCGGGTCGAGACCAAGTTCGACCAATCCGCTCATCGACAGCGCGCCCGATTCAATTTCGGCGAAATCCTGTCGCACCCAGACCATGGGCCGCCGGGCTGCCGCCCGCCCTGCAAGGCCCGCGACAAACCCGGTCGCCGCGGCACTTTGCCGGCCGGCCTCAGTGAACACCTCGTGCATCGCGCCCAGGGCGAGGCCGCCCTGCAGCGTCGCATCCACATCGGCATGGCCGAGCGCCACCCTGTCAGGCAGGTACGCATCGCCGTGCGCCTCGATGTGCTCGATGCTGCCGCGCAAAGTCGCAAGCGTGCTCATGCGTGCGCCGGTCATGCGCGCCGCTCCTTTGGAAGATGGTGGGCCGTTCACTGGGTTCTTATTGAACCCGTAGCTGGCTCAATTGTTCATGATATGTTCTAATATAAAGCTAACATGGCAGGAAGAGTCAATCGGGATCGATGACTTCGTGTTTCACCAGTGAAATCAACGCCTCCAGCGGTATCGGGACACGGGACAGCCGCGATGGCAAGGGCTTGGGCTTTCCGATCACCGCCCGTCACCGCATCTGCTGCGGCTGCCGATGCCGAGGCCAAGGCGCGAGAATATCAGCGCTTCGTCGATGATTTGAAGATTGCCGCGGAGGTGCTGAGAAAATCGGCGCGCGCGGCTTGGGTGGCGTGCCCCGGATGCTGCGCAGCGCACCCGGG
>DATHHQ010000517.1:0-9438 GCA_035490095.1 Bradyrhizobium sp. | reverse complement strand
CCTGATTACCGTCGGCGAAGTCGACCAGCATCGGCCAGAACGACAAATAGGCACCGGCCAGGGTGAGCCAAATATCCTTGTTCGGCGGCACCGTCTGGCCCGGCATCCAGCCCATGGCGAACAGACCGTCCTTATCGGCCGGATCGGCTCCGAACTGTACCGACAAGGTCAGCACGCCGGTTGCCTGGTCCTTCTGCACCAGGAATCGGATTTTGGTGATGCCGTCGGATGGGTTGTCAGGGCCAAGCGGCGTGCCGTTCTGCAAGGTCTGGCCTGGCGGCGGCACCGCGCCGCCGGGAACCTGGCCGCTTGCCGTGACGCGCTCCTCCGCCGCCGTGCGCAGGTCGATCTCCATGTCGATCTCGCCGGCGATCAGCGAATCCTGCACGACGCGCAGCTTGAGTGCGGCGGAACGGAACCAGCTGGGCGGCGGCGGCTCGTGCGGTGCGGGCGGATCGTTGACCGTGGGCGTGGGGGCCGGTCCGGTGGTGTTGGCCGGACGGGTGATCGTGCGTTGGCTGCTCTTCTCCGGCTGGTTCAGGCCGGAGGGCAGCGTCACGGTGGCCGACCAATGCTCGCGACGCTGTCCGACGGGTCCGGTATGGCTCTGCCAGTCCGCCTGCCAGTCGCCGATCGACGGAAAGATGCCATCCGGTCCCGGATAGCCGCTAGGCTCGTCTGGATCCGGATCGACCTTGAAGGTGAAATTGCGCCCGCCGTGCCGCGCCTTCAGGCCCTCGCGCACGACCAACGCGCGCCGACGCGCCAGATGGTAGTTGGTGATTAAGTTCGAGCCGTCGTTCTCGACGGTCGCTTCGCCCTTGATGGTGATCGTGCTGCCCGCCGGCACGATCGTTTCGAAAATCTGCGCGTCGACCGCGAACGGCGACTGCGATGCCGGGTCGAAGCCGTCGTTCGGTAAGATCGAGCGCGCCGGCGTGGTCGAAACGTCGCCGGCGAAGTTGGCAAAATCGGAGGCGGGAGCCTGCGCGTTGCCCAGCGCCGGTGGGCTGCTGATCTTGAAGTAATAGATCCGTTGCGGGTCGACCGTGATCGCCGGCAGCCGCGCGCGAACCGTCGTGGCATTACCCGGCGCGAGCGGTACGTCGAACGTCTTGGCGGGGCCGCTTTCGGCACCGCCCGGCGGGTCGACCACCGACCACATTAGGTGCGGATTCTGCGGATCGGTCGACAGCGTGACGACGGTGCGATCGTCGTTCTCGAACAGGATGATGATGTTCGGGTCGATCGTTGCGTGATCCGGCTCCGCCTTCTTGTTGGGTCCGGTGCCCGTGTCGCCAGGCTTGGCAAGGGTGGTCTGCGGCTGGAGCAACGTCGCCGTAATCGTCAGTGTCGCTTCCTTGGCGGTGCCGGAGGCGCTGTCCTTCGCCTTGATCGTGAGAATCGATCGCGTGTGGTCGGGGAGGCCGAACTGGATGTTGAACAGGCGGCCTTCCTGCGGTGTCGACGGATCCGAATCGCCGCCGCTGTCGTCGTCGTGCTCGACGACCGACAGCGTCGTGGTGTAGGGCGGCATCCCGCCCTGGATGTCGACCACCATGCGCGTCTGGGCTGGCAGCGCGACCGTCGCCGTGGTCTTCGAAGTGAACTGGAGGCCATAGGCCTTGCCGTTGGCGTCGAAGAAGCGGGCGCCGAGCACGAGATCACCCCCACCCTGGCGGATCACGTCCAGCTCAAAGTCGCCCGATACGCCGTGGCTCCCGCCGAGACCGAGCAGCAGATCGGTGACGCCGGCATCGAACGCCAGGTTCTTCCAGTTCGGCGCAAAGAAGACGCGCAATTCGGGAAGATAAAGCCCACCCCAGTCGTCGCCGAAGCCGAACTTGTCGACCACCTCGGGCGGTGTGGTGTCGTTGGACAGATCGAGCACGGCCTTGCGGAAGCCGACACCCCACATCTTGTCGTCCTTGCCACCGATGAAGGCGTAAGGCGGACTCATCTCGATCAGGTCGGCGACACCAATGTCGCTTGGATCGTCGAGCCCGCTCGTGCCGGCCGAGACAAGCTGGAAGACGAGCTGGCTGCCGAGCGGATTGCCGTGCGCGAGCCGAAAGCGGGCGCGCGGCAACGTCAAACTAACTTCCTTGATGCTGTCGTCGGGGATCAGCAACCCGCGATCGTCCATTTTGGCAGGATGCAGAAACGGCGGCCGTACCGCGGGCAGATCGAGGATCAGGTCGAGTACAAAACCGCTTGCCGGATAATCTGAAGGCGCCGGATCTACCGGCAGCGTGTCCCAGACGTCGAGCACGTCCTTAGTCTGGGAGAATCCGGCAGCGGTGATCGTGCCGGCGCCCTGGCCGATGATCAGGGAGCCGTCGCGCGGCACGAACAGCTCAAACTCGAGGGCGGTTTGGCCCCAATCGAAGACCGGATCGCGCTTGCTCGGATCGAAGGGCGGTGCTGCCTCGTTCTTGCCGACGATCTTCAGCCCTCCGCTGAGATCGAACAATCCGCTGCCATCGAATTCGGCGCGACCGCGGACCACGATGCCGAAATCATCCGAGGCCATGTCATATTGCGTGACGCGAATGACGGAGAGCGCCGCGTGATTGGTACCGAGATTCTCGCCCTTAAGAACGTAGGGCGCGATCAGATCGATAAGGGCGAGATTTCCCATGACGGATTGCGCCACTCTCCGGATCCCGACAACGGCTTCCTTCTGCTCAGCCGCGGATCACGAATTGATACTCACCAATCGTTTCAGATCTCCTGACGATCTGCCAAGCGGCTGCAGAAAGGCGATCAGACGATATGACAGTCGCTGCCAGAGAATATCGTACGACGAAAAGACAGAAGCGCTGACGTTTTATGCGGAACGCCGCTGCGCTCGCTTCTCGCAAACAGTACGCAGTCCACTGCGCGTCGCTCGACCAATTCAACTATACGGATTTCCACCGCCCCTGCATACAACCGATTTGCATGTTTAATATGCATTTGGGGTTCTGGCTAAAATCACGTTTTCAGCATCGTTGGCAATTCATTGAAGGGCCTGTCTTTAATTTAGCTTTGGCCGTCCATTCTTTTCGAGACGATCAGAATCGCATCGATGGAAGCCAACGCGACTTCCAGACTGACTTTTAGAGCCACAAGATGACGTACTTCGACCGAAGGACGCTTGGTCAGTCTCCGGAGGCTGTCCCACACTTCGTCCGACTTTTCCATCAGCTCCACGAGGTGCTCTCCGCACGGGCCGTTGGTGCCCGACAGCCAGCCCTTAACGGTCCTTTCGCTGGCGCCCGTCCACCTCATCAATTTCTTGGTCGCGTGAGACGAGGCGTTCACCTGGATCTTGAGAGCCTTTGAAACCGCCACCGAGTAGCCGTTTCCTCGGCGACGCCGTCGCGGTACAGGGTGCAATTCTTTGCCCGAATCATGCAAAGAATTGCCCTTAATCGGAACAGACATAACGCTACTCCACAGCTAGCGTCCCTAAATTCGAGGGACGTCAGCAATGAGTACTGGATCTCGCCTTGGTTCGGGCGGGCACTCTGAATTCGTGGTTCCACCGCCCGGTGTTATTGGCGGTATCGCGCCGACGAGAGGTCGCCGGCGTAGCGGTCAAGACCACGCCGATCCTCGACCACTTGGCCGAGCCGCGCAGTATGTCCGCATGTCGACCGACCATCAGAGGTACTCAACAGAAAATCAGTCCGACGCAATTCTCCAATACGCGGAGCGGCGAGGCTTGGAGATCGTTCGAACCTATGCGGACGCAGGCAAGAGTGGCCTGCGTCTAGACGGCCGGGACGCGCTTCAGCGGCTCATCCGAGACGTTCAGAACGGGGACGCCGACTTCTCGTCCATTCTCGTCTACGACATCAGCCGCTGGGGGCGGTTCCAAGATGCCGATGAGAGCGCTTACTACGAGTACATCTGTCGCCGAGCAGGCATCGCCGTCCAGTATTGCGCCGAGCAATTCGAGAACGACGGCAGCCCAGTGTCGACCATCGTCAAAGGCGTCAAGCGCGCGATGGCCGGCGAGTACAGCCGCGAGCTGTCAGCAAAGGTCTTCGCAGGTCAGTGTCGACTGATTGAGATCGGCTTTCGTCAAGGCGGCCCTGCCGGCTATGGCCTGCGGCGTATGCTCGTCGACCAAAACGGTGTCCACAAAGGCCAGCTTGCCCGGGGCGAGCACAAGAGCATCCAGACCGACCGGGTCATCCTGGTTCCCGGTGCGCCGGTGGAAATCGAAACAGTCCGCTGGATGTACAAGGCCTTCGTAGAGGAAGGCATGCTTGAACCGCAGATCGCTGACCTGCTGAACAGCCGCGAGGTGCCGACCGAGGACGGTGGCAAATGGACTGGCGGTCGCGTCCATCAAGTCCTAACCAACCCCCAAGTACGTTGGGGACAACGTCTGGAACCGCATGTCCTACAAACTGAAGAAGCTCCGCGTCCGGAACAGTCCGGACATGTGGATCAGGTCCAACGGGGCCTTCGAACCCATCGTGGACCGACACCTGTTCGATGCAGCCCAGGCCATCATCCAGAACCGTTCTCGCCGATTGTCCGACGAGGACATCCTGGAGCGCCTACGGGGTCTCTATCAGGCCAGGGGAAGCCTCTCAGGCCTTATAATCGACGAAGCAGCCGACCTTCCCTCCAGTTCGACCTACAGAGCCCGCTTCGGCAGCCTGGCAAGAGCTTATCAGCTGGTCGGCTTCACGCCCGATCGGGACTTTCGCTACATCGAGATCAATCGGGCGCTACGCGCCTTGCATCCGGAGGTCGTTGCCTCTGCCGTCGAACAGATTGCCCTCATTGGCGGGAAGGTCGTCGAAGACGAAGCAACGCAGCTCTTGACGGTGAACGGAGAGTTCACGGTGTCGGTGTGTATTGCCCGGTGCATGGCCACCGCTTCCGGTGCCCTTCGCTGGCAGATATGCGGCTCTGGAATCTCGTTGATTGACTCCAAATAACCGCCCTGATCGCGCATCGTGAAGAGCTGTCGCGAACCATCTGGTCGCACCGTTTCAACCGTCGTCGCCTGTGCCGAAAGAGTGGGTCCGGTTTCAGCGCGGAGCCGGCACCGTGCTCGACGTCACCAAGGCGGATGGAGAATATGTGAGATGAGAGTGGCGGACGCTAAAAGCGTGTAGCATTGCTGTCGCTATTCAGCGCAAAGTATCAGTATCATCATCCTGGGCTGCACGTTCAGCACGGAAGAGGATCTCTATGCCCCTCGTGTCTCGTCACTTTCGAAACGACAAGAAGCTGCAGGACTGCCTGGTCAAGGACTCGGCGCACGTCACTAAGGACGCCAAGGGCGAGCATGTGGCGAAGATTCAACGAGCACTGATCACGATAGAGGGGCCTTTGATAGACCCCGCGGAGTTGCGAGAGAAGCTCTATGGCACCTCGACCGTCAACGCCGTTTTGGACTACAAGCGCAAGCGCCAGATCATCAATCGCAGCTATCAGACCCAACCGGATGGTATCGTCGGGAAGATGACGATCGCCAGTCTCGACGCCGATATGGCAAAGCTCGAAATGAGAACGTTTGCCACAAATTCCTGTGCGGGAATTAGATTCTCCTCTTAGGGTAAGGGGGCCTGCCTCATGAAGGCTGTCGTTGTCCATAGCGCTTCGGCACGCGTCGAATTGGATTGGGCGAACCAGTTCGCTGGCGCGGGCTCCGAAGCGGCGCAGGAGACCGCCTTTCCTGGCCCTCAGTGGGCCGTGCGGGTGCGCAGGGTCTTCACGATCCCTGGTTTTGCCGCAGGGGCGAACCGTTGGGCCCCCATCGTGGATACGGTCAAGGCTGCGGCCACTGCGGCGGGGTCAGGTGGCGTCGTCATCGTCGCCAGCGGTCATGGGGGGGCAGTGCCGATTGGGACTAATTCGTTCGATCCTGACGGCGGGATGATCAACTGGGATCCGACGGAGACCGATGTCGGAAAGGTCTGGACGGAGGCGGCGACCGTCAAGAAAGGCCTGTTTTGGGATGACTCTATCGCCCGCTACGTAGAGACGAGGCAGTTTGCCAATCCGCCGACGCGCAAAGCCGAGGACGAAGCAGCGATCAAGAGGGCCGACGAGGTCTTCGCCAAGACCAAGAAGCGACCGGATACTTCGCTCCAGGAGGGCCGCTTGCTGGCCTTCACAGCCCTCGACGAGATGGGCAAGGCGTTGAAGGCTGCAGGTGTCACCCGTCTCGCGTTCACCAACTGCACGGCCGGAGCCGCGACGCGCTTCATGGACAGATTGGCCAAGATCATGGGCGTTCAAGTCGCCTGTTTCAAGGAAACGACCTTCGTCTTCAACGATGGCTTCGACATCGACCCCAAAGATCCGTCCAAGTTGAGGCCCAATTCACTCAAGGGAAAGTCACGCATGATCCTCGAAAGGGACAAGGCCCCTATCGGAGTAAACCGCGGAACGAACATTCCGCCGGCCCGGGTCTTCTCTCCAGACTTGGACAATGCCTCCATTGCATTTGTCGGCAAGCCTTAGACCTCGAAGCCGACGTTACCTGGGCGCGGAGGGGCGTCCGCTTCCAGAGGGAAAGCCGTCATAACGCGGACCGGCTGTCACCTCCGAGTCTGACCCAAAGTGTTCCTTGGCGTCTCGGTCGATGTCCGGTGCTTACTTGATCGCCGCGAAGGCCTCGACTTGCAGCAGGAAGTCTGGATTGGATAATTGCGCCGTGGAGATTTTACTCTCCAGCGAAGGCGGCCCGAAATAGCGTGGCAGCAGATCGGCGTGTTTCTCGAACTCGGCAGGCGCCGAGACTGAGGTGATCGTAAAGGCAATATCGTTGACTGTTGCTCCAGCGACCTTGAGGCAGGTGCCAACGTTCTTGCCGACTTGCTCGATCTGTGCCCGCATATCGCCCTTCCCGACGACGTTGCCGGCCTCGTCGCGCGGGACCTGGGCGCCAATTACCAGCAAACGCTTCCCGTCGCGCATTGTGACCGCATTTGTAGGCGGGGAAGTAGCACAGGGAGATCCAACGACCACCGGGTCCGGAAGATCCGCGACGGCCTGCCAGTCTTTGTCAGCCTGCCTTATGTACTCCTTGGCCTTTTGGCGCCATTGCTCCAGCCAATAGTTGCTGTGTACCAAATAAAGCTTGCCGTCGACGATGGCCCAGGCCTGGGGATCCACGGTGTCCTTGTGCGCTGCAGCCTCGATCGACGCGCCCAACGCACAATAGCCGTCGTATTGGGGTGCGTAGCGCTCCGCGTCCTTGATGAACAGATCGCGGTGCTCACCGCTGGCAAAGCGCCAGCGCTGTTTGCGCCACACGTATTCAAACTCCGCCTTACCCTGTACAGCTTTCCCGTCCGTGAAATAAGCGACTGGATCGTAACCACTGATCGAGAGCCTCGGTTCGTCAGCTTGGGCGGTAGAGGCAAACAACGCCGTGAAGAGCAGGGCGAGTAGTGTCGCACCCCGATTCAGTGTAAGAAGACAAGCTTTAAGCATGATCTTCCTCCCAGGCGCTCACGGTGTCGGCGCTTTGTGGATCATCCTCCTCGCGCGGACATTGCGCCAGCGCTTTCGTGGTCAACCGCTGCGAGATCGAATGCAGTTCTAGTTCGCTAAAGCGAGGTTAAATACAAACGCTTGGCAACCAAGGTTGATGTCCCTCCTCAACCTCCGGACGGCGCTTCCTCCTCCCGGAAGCGGAAGCTCGCCGCCATCCTACATGCCGATGTGGTGGCTTTCAGCCGCCTGATGGGTGAGGATGATACGGGTACGCATCAAGCGCTTGGACGTCTGCGCCAGGCTGTCGACCCTTTGATAGTTGCGCAAAATGGCCGGATCGTTGGCACCGCGGGCGACAGCTTGCTGGCTGATTTTTCGAGCGTCGTCGACGCGCTGAACTGTGCCATCGAGATGCAGCAGGCAGCGCATGCCATCAACGACCCGATCCCGCCCGAACGCCGTCTCGAGCTGCGAATTGGTGTCAATCTGGGCGACGTCATTGTCGATGGGGACAACATCTTTGGCGATGGCATCAATATCGCCGCCCGGCTCCAGGCGCTCGCCAAACCCGGTACGATTTGCATCTCCCAGACCGTCTACGAGCAGGTTAAGAACAAGCTCAATTTCCGTTACCACCCGCTCGGGAGCCATCGCGTAAAGAATATCGTCGAGCCGGTGCGCGCTTACGCAGTGGAGGCAGCAGCCAAAGCACGACGGCGAAGGCGACTGCGCTGGCCCCTCGTTGCCGGCGCAGCGGCCGCTGCAATAGTGGCGGCCGGGTTTTCCTTGTGGGCGTATCATTCAGATACCGGCCGCCACCTGTTCGAGGTTGGCTCGGCAGCCAAGCCCGTCGAAGTGGCGACGCTTGCCTCTCCGGCTCGGCTCGAGGCGCGTCCTTCGGTGGCGGTGCTACCGTTCAAAAACATATCGGGCGATGCCGCCCATGATTTTTTTTGCGACGGGATCACCGAAGACGTCATTGCCGCGCTCGGCCGTTTCTCGAACCTGCTCGTTATCTCGAAATCCTCCAGCTTCCCTTTCAAAGACTCGAAAAGCGCCCCCGCAGAAATTGGTCGCCTTCTGAATGCGCGTTATCTGCTCGACGGCAGCATTCGACGCGCTGCCAGTCGAGTTCGGGTAGGCGTCCAATTGATCGAGGCGACGACCGGGCGGCTCGTCTGGTCGGAAACGTACAATGCCGAGATCGATGATGTTTTCGCCGTGCAAGACACCATCGCCAAGAGCGTCGTCGGCGCGGCGGCGGTGGAGCTGACCCGCTTCGAGCGGGAACGCGCTCTGGCAAAACCGACCAGCAATCTCGCGGCGTACGAGTATGTTCTGCGCGGTCGTGGTGCCTTGTCGCACGAAACACGTGACAGCAACGATGAGGCGAGTGGACTCTTCCAGCGCGCCATTGATCTTGACCCCACTTACGCCGACGCCTATGCGGCACTTGGCTTTGCGTACTATGAAGCCGTCGTGTCAGGGTGGTCCGAATTCCGCGCGGACGATCTGGAACGTGCGGAGGCACTCGCCAAAAAGGCATTGGCGCTGGATCCAGCAACAGCGCGGGCCTATCACGTGCTCAGTCTTAGCAGTCTTTTCAGAAAGCGCTACGATCTCGCACTGGCGCAAATCGACCGGGCGCTCGAGTTCAATCCGAGCGATGCGGATAACTATACCTATCGCGGCGCCATCTTGATGTGGGCGGGTCGAGCCGCGGAGGCATTACCGTGGTTGGAGGGTGCGCTTCGCTTTGACCGTGCCAATGGCTTTGCAGCCACAAAACTCTGCATGGCGTACTACTTCCTTCGCCGGTATACCGAGGCTGTCGATGCTTGCGACCGCGGCCTTTCGCGTAATGCAGGGCGCAGCGACCAGCTGGTCGTGCGTCCCGTTCTCGCCGCCGTATATGCGGCACTGGACCGTCCCCAGGATGCGACGCGCGAACGCGCCATCGTCGCGCGCTCATCGCCATTCCTT
>DATHHQ010000516.1:0-6498 GCA_035490095.1 Bradyrhizobium sp. | reverse complement strand
TGGTTCGACAATGCGGAACTGGCGCCGCAATTGCGATCGGTGGTCGAACCGCTGGCCGCCCATTATTTCCTGAAAGCACGCACCTCGAAGGGCCGGCTGATCGATTCCGTAGCGCGCTTCCATCTCGGCAATGGCGCGCGGCTGGAGCGGATCGACTGGCTTGGCGATCTCTCGCTCAAGGGCCTGCGCGAATCCGCCGGCGTCATGGTCAACTATCTCTATCGTCTCGAGGACATCGAGAAGAACCACGAAGCCTACGCCAACCAGGGCGAGATCGCCGCATCGAGTGCCGTGAAAAGATTGCTGAAGACCGAGGGCCGGCGGCTGCTGGACATGCGGCTGTCGTAGAGCGGATCCCTCGTCCTTCCGTCATTGCGAGCCGTTGGCTGCTCGCAATGACGCCGCTGAGGTGTTGCTGCCGTCAGAACCTCGCCCTTGCCGTCAGGCGAATCGTGCGTCCTTGACCCGGCGAGATGTTGTTATCGCCGTCCGCCGATGCCCAGTATCCCTTGTTGAAGATATTTTCGATATTGAGTTGAGCGCTCCACGTCTCATCGATCTTCGCATAGATGGCCGCATCGAAGCGAACGAAGCCGGGCAACCTGACCGTGTCGTCGTTCGTTGCAAACGAATCGCCGAAATAGATGATGCCGAGCGCAGCGCTCCACATCGGGGTGAACTGGTATTTGTTCCACCACGCGAACTGATTGTACGGCACCAACTGCACACGATTGCCGGCAACGATCGGCGGCGTCACGCCTGACGCTGTAAGGTCCTTGGCAATTCGCGCGTCGGTGTAGGCGTATCCAAGTTGCGACTGCCAGAGATCCGTGATGTAGCCGTTCAGGCTTGCTTCAAAGCCGCGCACCGTGGTCGCGCCGTCCGGGATGGCGAGGCCAGAGCCCGTCGGCGCGTTCGGAACGGGAATCGGCTGGTTGGTGCGGTTCAATTCATACACCGCGCTGGAGAACAGCAATTTTGGCGTGATGTTCCACTTCACGCCGATTTCCGTGTTCTCGAATTTCTGCGGCTGCAGGATCAAGGTGCCGTCGGTGAGCGCACTGAATTGATCGCCGGTGGAGGGCAAATAGGAAATGCTGTACGCGGTATAGACCGACAGATTATCGATCGGCTTGATAATGACGGCTGCTTGTGGCGACACCAGATTATCGACCCTGCCTCTCCGGATATTCGTGTTCATATCCAGCGCCGACATGTCGAACCGATCGAACCGCGCCCCCGCAATGAGTTGCAGCCCGCGCGAAATCTCGATCGTGTCGCGCAGATAGGCGGACTGGATATTGAGGCCGTATTTGCTGTTGGAGTCCGGCGACCTGACGCCGTCTCCGTTATTCACGGCTGTGGAGTGATGGACAAAGGTAACCGGCCCGAAATAGGTCGGCGCGAAGGGATTCTGCGTGATGGTGTTGATTCCAGTCGGCGTACCGTTCGGGAATACGCCGGTGTTGCGGATATCCACGCCGGTCTGCCTGCCGAATTCGGTCCCGAAGCCGATCGTGTGAAAGACCGGGCCGGTAACGGTCTTGTAGGTGAAGTCGGTCTGGTTGAAGACGTTGTCGCGATTGGTCGTGTGCTGATAAGCGCCGAGATTGAAGAAGGCGTCGGTGGGGTCTACCGCGCCTGACAGTGCGCCGCCGGTGGGATAAACGTTCTGATAGAATTTCTTGTAATCGGCGACGATCGTTCCGTTCCTGACCGTCAGCCCGTTTTCGAAATCGTGGTCGATAATGGCCATGCCGGTTTGAACGGTGGCTTGTGCGACATTGAGAGACGGGCTGCCGAAGAACGCCCTGAAATCTCCATTCGGCGCGAACGGCGTCGTGGGATTGAACCTGGTGGCGCCGCCGGGGAGCGCCTGTGAAGGATTGCCGCGATCGGCTGTGCGATCATCGTGGAAATATTCGTAGCTCAGTTTGACCTTGGTGTTGTCGTCAGGCTTCAGCGTGACAGTCGGATTGATGCCGTAGCGCTCCAGGTGATTGAAATCGCGGAAAGCATCGCTGCCCTCATAAAAAACATTGAGACGCGCCGCAACGTTCTCGTTGATGGCCTGGCCGGCGTCGAGCGTGATACGGCGGTCGCCCCAGGAGCCGGTCTGAGCGGTCGCCTCATACACGCGTGTGCCGTCCGCTTCCTTGAGTGTACGGTTGAGAAGGCCGCCGCCGGAGCCGCGGCCGAAGGTCAGTGCGCTCGGCCCTTTCAAGACCTCGATGCTCTGCGCGTTGTACATATCGCGGAAATATTGCACGTCGTCGCGGAAGCCGTTGACGAAGAAATTCGCACTGGAATCGACGCCGCGGATCACGAGTTCATCGCGATTGCCTTCGCCCTGGTGGACCGCGACACCCGGAACGTAACGGGTGACGTCGGTCAGCCCCTGGTAATTCTGATCCCTGATCAATTCCTTGGTCACGACGCTGAGCGACTGCGGGATGTTGATGATTGGCGTATTGGTTTTGGTTGCCACCGAGGTGCTGTTGGAGAAATAGCCGACCGTGCCGGTGCGAACGTCCTGCGATGGCGCGAAAGGTTTGGGCTCGGTGGCCGTCTCGGGCCGCCGCGCCGTTTGCGTCCGGCGGCTGCGCACGCCGCTATTGGCACGCGAGGCCGAAGGACTGCTGGAACGGCGCTTTGTTTCGGGTGCGGTGACCGTGACCGGCGGAAGCGACGCCCCACCCGGCCCCTGCACGGACTGCGCATGAGCGTCAGGCGTCCCAAACGAAAAATTCAGTGCGAGATAGCTGACCGAGAGAAGCGCGAATTTCGAGATCCAACCCGCTCGGCCTTTTGTTCGTGATGCATTTGTCATGACGCCCGTCCCCAGCAACCTTCGCCCTGTTGTCCAAAGGCGATGGGTCGTCCTGTAGAGAGGTCGGGCGCGGTGCGTCCAGACGCCGCACCGGGAAAAACTTCTGCGTGATCGCGGAATAAAGCGAAAATAGTTTGTTTGGAAAGAATCCAAAGAGAACGGCATTTTAAGAAAGGCAATGGAATAAATGGTTTCCGTCGTTCGTGTCGCAACAAACGGATCGAAACAAAATCCGGGACGCCGCGTTTTCTTTCTACAGATTCTAGATTTTATCGGTTCTAAATTGCCGGACGAATGCGCCGTGCGGCCTCACGCCGCCAGCGCTTTCATCTGCGCGTAAAGATCGGATTTTCCCTCGAAGCCGATGCCCGGCAAATCCGGCATGGTGATGTGACCGTTTTCGACGCGAACGCCATCCGGAAAGCCGCCATAGGGCTGGAACAGGTCGGGATAGCTCTCATTGCCACCGAGGCCGAGACCGGCCGCGATATTGAGCGACATCTGATGCCCGCCATGCGGGATGCATCGGCTCGCCGACCAGCCCTGGGTTTGCAACATCGCGAGCGTGCGCTGATATTCGCACAGCCCGTAGGACAGCGCACAATCGAACTGCAGCCAGTCGCGGTCGGGCCGCATTCCGCCGTAGCGAATGAGGTTGCGCGCGTCCTGGTGGCTGAACAGGTTTTCGCCGGTCGCCATCGCTGCGGGATAGAATTCCGCCAGCGCGGCCTGCAACTGGAAATCAAGGGGATCACCAGCCTCCTCGTACCAGAACAGCGGATAGTCGCGCAGCATCTTGGCGTAGGCGATCGCGGTCTCAAGATCGAACCGGCCGTTGGCGTCGACGGCGAGTTGCGCCTGGCTGCCGATCTCCTCGAGCACGGCCTCGATCCGCATGCGGTCTTCCGGGATCGGCGCGCCGCCGATCTTCATCTTGACGACATTGTAGCCGCGATCGAGATAGCTGCGCATCTCGCCGCGCAGCATCGACAAATCCTTGCCCGGGTAATAATAGCCGCCGGCGGCGTAGACGAATACGCGCGGGTTCGCGGTGCGTCCGTGACGCTCGGCGAGCAAACGAAACAGCGGCTTGCGCGCGATCTTGGCCACCGCATCCCACACCGCCATATCGATGGTGCCGACTGCGACCGAACGCTCGCCGTGACCGCCCGGCTTTTCGTTCGACATCAGCGTCGCCCAGACCTTGTCCGGATCGAGATTGCCGCCGGTCGAATCGAGCAGGGTGTTCGGATCGGCCTCCATCAGCCGCGGCGCGAAGCGCTCGCGGATCAGCCCACCCTGCCCGTAACGGCCGTTCGAATTGAAGCCGTAGCCGACCACCGGCCTGCCGTCGAGCAACGTATCGGTGACGACGGCAACGAGGCTCGTCGTCATCTTCGAAAAATCGATATAGGCGTTGCGGATCGGCGACGAGATCGGCTTTGTGATTTCTCTGATATCGATAATGCGGACGGACATGGTGCCTTAGCTTTCGCGCAAATAAATCATTTCCTCGTCATGCCCGGCCATAGCAGTCTGCCTTGCGCAGACTGCGTACACTTGTCTGCGATGCCGGGCATCCACGTCTTCACGGAGTAGCAGCGATGGCCGGGACCAGCCCGGCCATGACGACTTTTCTATCGGCTGCATTTCGCGCCGGCTCTCAGGACGGCGCCTTGTCGCGGAAATACGGCTCCACCGGGCCGTGGACCTTGATGGTGAGCGGGTTGCCATAGCGATCCTTGGCGGCACCCGCGGTCACGCGCACCCAGCCCTCGCTGACGCAATACTCCTCGACATTGGTTTTCTCGACGCCCTTGAAGCGAATGCCGACGTCGCGCGCCAGCACCTCCTCATTGTAGTAAGGGCTTTTCGGATCGGTCGACAGACGGTCCGGCAGTTGGTCGCTCATGGCGTCATTTTTCTCGTTCACAGCAGCGCCTCGATTTCTCTTACAAGTCCTTCCGGCCTCGCGGTCGGCGCATGCCGCGCCACCACCTTGCCCGAGCGGTCGACCAGGAATTTGGTGAAATTCCATTTGATCGACGTGCCGAGCAGGCCGGACTTCTTGTTCTTCAGATATTGATACAACGGATGAGCGTTGCCGCCATTGACGTCGATCTTGGCAAACATCGGAAAGGTGATGGCATAGTTGCTGGTGCAGAACTGCTCGATTTGCGCGGCGTCACCGGGCTCCTGGCTGCCGAACTGATTGCACGGAAACCCGAGAACGGAAAAGCCGCGCGGGCCAAGCGCCTGATGCAACTCCTCGAGGCCCTTGTATTGCGGCGTGAAGCCGCAAGCGCTCGCGGTGTTGACGATCAGCAGCACCTGGCCCTCGAACCGCTTCAGTGGAATGTCCTCGCCGGCCAGCGACTTTGCCGTGAAGTCATGAATGCCAGACATCGTGTTTCTTTCAGCTTGGTCGAAAAATCATTTAGCTAACGGGATCGACCGGCGCCGACGGGGTTCCCCCGGCCTCGATGGCCTCGCCGGCCAGCAAACACAGGTCCTCGCGGTAGCGGGTGGAGACGACCTGAACGCCGACGGGAACGCGCCCTACCAATCCCGTGGAGACGGTTAGCGCAGGCAGGCCCATAAAGGGAATAGCAATCTGCGGTAGCTGCGCGTTCCATACCCGCGTGAACGAGGCGTCGTCGCGCAGATCGAGGCCGTCGGGAAACGGCAGTTCCGATGACACCGGCATCAGCAGCACCGAATAGGTCTCAAAGAAGCGCAGCCATTCGCGCGTCAAGGTCGCCCGCCGCGTCAGCGCCTTCGAGAATGCGGCAGCGTCAAAAGGAAAAACCTTGGCTCGGTTGCCGCGCAGGCAGGCGAGCGCGCCGGGATCGCCTTCGCGCTCGGCGGCCTCCAGCTGAGCTTCATAGCCATCGCCGAGCCACAGCTTGGTCTGCAGGTCCGCGGCCTCGCGCAGGGGTGGCGTGTTCTCGATCTCTTCGACCACCCAGCCGGCACGCTGCAGGCGCTTGCCGGCATCGGCAACCGCGGCTTTGACTTCAGCCGCTGTCTCAAGACCGTCGGGATGAAGACAAAGTGCCGCCCGCTTCGGCATGACAGGTCCTTCGAGCGGCGCCGGCACCCACCAGGGATCGCGCGCGTCTTTCCCGGACATGGCGGCGAGCCCGATCCTGAGATCGCCGATGGTGCGCGCCAGCGGACCGGATACCGCAGAGATCTGAGGCCCGATCGGGCGTTCGGGCAGCGATGCGTTGAAGGCCGCGATACGCCCAACGGTTGGTCGCAGGCCGTGAACGCCACAGGCATAGGCGGGATAGCGGATCGAGCCCGCGATATCGGTGCCGTGCGCGATATGCCCGATGCCCGCTGCAACCGCAGCCCCGGCGCCGCCGGACGAGCCTCCCGGCGTGATGCCGGAATCGCGTGGATTTTTGGTATCGCCATGTATCAGATTGGTAGTGAACCAGCGGTACGAAAACGCCGGGCAATTGGTGCGCCCCAGGATCACGGCGCCGGCCTTGCGCAGATTGTCGACCACGGGGTTGTTGGTGCGTGCGATGACATCGCGCTGCAGCTTCAGGCCGTTGGTGGTGGCGAACCCTTCCTGATCGATATTGACCTTGACGGTGACGGGCACGCCCGCCAGCGGACCGATACCTTCGTTGCGCGCGATCGCCGCATCGATGGCC
>DATHHQ010000515.1:0-10127 GCA_035490095.1 Bradyrhizobium sp. | reverse complement strand
TCGAGAATTGGCGCGGCGAGGACGCGCTTGTCTCTCGCCCCTATCTCGAAGTGGAAGTCCGCGCGCTGCCGCCGGGTGGCGCGGCATTCCTGCTCGCGCTCGCCGCAGGCCGCAGGCTCTGCGAGGCGGCTGAAGCCGCGCGTGCCGACGATCCGGATTTCGACCTCACCGGCAACCTCGCGGAGCTTATCGGCTCGGGCCTCGTGCGGGATATCGTTCATCCGGAGCCGAAGAAGTGCCGGCCGTCATGACCAACACACTCCCCGTTGCAGCGCGCTCCGGATCGGTTCCGGTGCGGATCATCCAGCGGGGTATCGTTGCTCTGGATCGCATCCCCCATTGGTTCATCGCGCTTGCGGCGCGCGTTTTTCCGGCCGCTGTGTTCTGGCAATCCGGTGAGACAAAGGTTGCGGGCTGGCACCTCAAGCCCAGCGCCATCGTGCTCTTCGAGAATGAATATCAGCTGCCCCTGATCGATCCCACGATCGCCGCTTACATATCGGCCTTTTCCGAACATTTCTTCCCGGTCCTGCTTGTTATTGGGCTCGCAACCCGATTGTCGGCGTTGGCACTGCTATGCATGACGGCAGTGATCGAGATCTTCGTCTATCCCGGTGCCTGGCCGACCCACGGGGTGTGGGCGACTTGTTTTCTCGTGTTGATCGCGCGGGGCCCCGGCCTGCTATCGCTGGACCATTTGATCGCGCGCAAATTCCACTAAGATTCGGATCATGCCCCGCAGGGACGGTTCCACCTCAGCGACGGGGTGGCTCTCAATTCGCGCGCCAGCTTGCTACCTCAGACGCTGCCCAAGTCATTGGCAGTGTGGCTGCTATTTATGCGAGCCAGGTGCACTCCAATTGCCCATGATCATCTTCTTGAGATCGCCATTCGATCGGATCAATTTATGAAGACATTCATCAGAGTCGTCGAACTCTGGGTTCCTGACCGCACCCGTACGCGGTTAGAGTATGGCGGCGGCCTCTGCAGCAACGAGTATTCGGAATTCAGAGCCCTCAGCGAGGATACTCTGTTTGCCTACAACGAGGGCCTCCCCGGCAAGGCGTGGGCTTCAGGTCACCCAATCATCCTCACCGAATTTTCCGGTAGCTACTTTAAGCGCAAGGACGAAGCGAAAGAGGCGGGACTGACGTGCGGTGTCGCTCTACCGGTATTCGCAGGCGAATTCCTGATGGCCGTCATGGTGCTGTTCTGCGGTGATGACGAAAAGCACGTGGGCGCCATCGAGTTGTGGCACAATGATCCCGAGGTGTCCCATGAAATGGGGCTTGTCGACGGCTACTACGGAACCGCCGACATGTTCGAATTCAATTCGCGGCATACGAAATTTCCACGCGGATTCGGTCTACCCGGCCGCACGTGGAAGGCAAACATGCCGCTGATTATCAAGGACGTTTACAATTCGAAACAGTTCTTGCGTTGGGAGGAGGCATCCGAAATCGGCATCAATTGTGGTGTAGGCATCCCTTACAGGACATCCGTTGATCAGACTTGGGTCATGACGTTCTTGTCGGCGCAAGCCACGCCAATCGCTGAACGCTTCGAGATTTGGACACCGAACGCTTCTCGAAATGCCCTGGTGTTCCAATCAGGCGATTGCAGCAAGCAAACTGATCTCGACGCGCTCTACAGTTCAAAAACGATCGGCAGAGGCGAGGGGTCAATCGGCGGCGCCTGGGCAACCGGCATGCCGGCAATTTGCGAAGATCTGAAACATGATGCGTCGATTGCGGCATCGCTTGCGCGTGTTTCCGGAATGAACCAGATCATCGTCCTGCCAGTCATCGACAACGCTGTGCTTAAAGCGGTGCTCGCGTGGTACTTGTGACCAAAGCAATTCATGTTGCCTGTCGTAGTTTTCGCGGCACCAGGCATTCGAAAACTGACGTATGTCCTGACCAGCGATGAGAGCCGCTGAGGTGCCGTCACAAAACGGCCGGCTCGTCAGGCCGTTGTAGGGTGGGCAAAGCCATCGGGTCGCGCGAATGCGCGCCCGATGATAAACTCCGCGTGCCCACCATTTCAACCAATAAGGTGGGCACGGCGCTGCGCGCCTTTGCCAACACAACCCCGCTACGTCGCAAGCCGCTCCAGCAGATCCTGCACGACGCCGCTCAAGAGATCGAGCTTGTATCCCGTCATCGGCAACGGCTTGGCGCCAGCGACTGCCTGCCGCGCGGCGTTGGCAATCGTTCCCGGGTTTGCGGGCTGGCCTTGCAATGCGGCTTCGGACGCCGAGAGCCGCAGCGGGATCGGCGCAATGCCGCCGGCCGTGATGCGGATGAACTGGAATGCACCTGCCGAGACCACGGCGCGCGCGCACACCTCGACCAGCGGCCACTCCGCATGGCTGCGGCTGATGGCGCGCTTGTAGAGCGCGCGTTCGCCCGGAAGCGGGGGCGGAAGCTGCACCGCCTTGATCATCTCGCCCGATGCGAGCGCGTGGTCGGCGGCGCCGTTGGAACCGTCACCCAGCAAGTCGCCGATCGTCAGCCCGCTTCTCCGGTCGGTGATGATGGTCGCTTCATAGGCCAGCAGTGCCGCCGCCATGGTCGAGGGATGCGGCGCCACGCAGGGACCGAGATCGAAGGCGACGCTGTAGAGATGATTGCCCGATCGCGCCGGACAATCCGATCCGCCTTTCCTGAGGCAGGTGATATCCGGATTGCGGTAGTACCAGCAGCGCGAGCGCTGCGCGAGATTGCCGCCGAGCGTGGCGAGATGACGGATTTGCGGGGTGGCGAGACCAAGTGCTGCAGCCGCAAGGCCCGGATAGGCTTGCGCGATGCGGGCGTCGGCTGCGATCGCGGCGATGGTCGTGAACGCGCCGATGCGCAACGCACCGTCCGCGTCCCAGTCGGTCCCGATGGTCTCGGGCACGGCTGAAATATCGATCAGCTGCCCGCGCGAAACGCCGCTGCGCCGCCGTTCGGAGATGTCGGTGCCGGCGGCGCGGAATTCGGCCGATGGGGTGGAGGCGTTCATGGATAAGGATTGCATCGATGCGGATGTCATGCGGCAGCCCTCCCTTTCAGGGCGGCGATCAGGCGGTCGGGCCGGATCGGGATCTCGGTGAGCCGGATGCCGGTCGCGTTGCGAATGGCGTTGGCGATGGCCGGCGACGTCGGCACCGTTGCGACCTCGCCGATACCGACGCTGCCGCCGAGCACGTGATCGAAACCACCTTCGTCGAAGTGCACATCGATCGGTGGCGTATCGGCGATGCCGGGGATACGGTAATCCTCCATCCCGCCGCTGAGAATGTCACCGGTCCGCGGATCGGTCTCGCGCGCCTCATAGAGCGCATAGCCGATGCCCTGAATGACGGAGCCCGCCGCCTGACTGCGGGCGAGCGCGGGGGCTGCGAGTTTTCCAACCGCGATGCCGGTGTGCACATTCAGGACGCGCACATGCCCGAGCCAGGTATCGACCTCCACCTCGATCACCTGCACCGAACTCGGCACGCCGGCTCCCACCGCGATGTTGGAGAAGCGGCGCATCATCCAGCCGAAGATCGTGCCCATGAAACCCGCCTCCTTCAGCGGCGAGCGAATCGCCGCAAGCGTCGGCTTGGCGTCCTCCGGCCTCAGCGCCGATACGCTGAGATCGCCGGAGGCGGCGAGCAACTCGCGCCATGGCGCGTTGGAGCCGGGGATCGGCGGCCGCTTGGCATTGCGTTCGATCGCGGCCTTGAGCTGTTGCACCGCCAGCAGCGTCGGCGGGATCACGGAAGCGGTGACCCGGCTGCCACGCGCGCCGGGTCCTTCCGGCAAATCGGAATCGCCGATCCGGACTCCGATGTCGTGCGGTTCAAGTCCGAATTCGTGTGCCACGGTGTTGGCGATCACGGTGCGGCTGCCCTGGCCGATGTCCTGCGTCGCGGTGCTCGCGATAATGCGCCCGCCCTTGACCGCCAGTTCGACCTTCGAGCCGGGTTGCCAGAGATAAAGCCAATACCCAGTCGCGACGCCGACGCCGCGGCGATAGCGGCCGCTCTGCGATGCCGGCGCCTTCACGCCGCGCCAGACCTCAAGCGCGGAGGCCCAATCGTACAGACGCTGGCGATTGGGATTGGGATCCCAGCGTTTGCGCAACGCGATCGGATCGACCTTCATCCGCAGTGCGGCTTCGTCGATCGCCTGTTCCAGCGCGAACGCCATCGGCGGCCCGCCGGGGCCGCGGAAGGGCGCGCCTGGCGGCAGGTTGCTGATGACGTCGTAGTCCGCAAGCTCCTTGGCCTCCGCCGGATAGATCAGCCGGGCAAGTGCCGCGAGTGTGGAGTTGACGGCAGCGCCGGTGTCGGCGTGAGCCGTGAGCGACAGCACCTTGAGATCGCCTTGCTCGGACGGCAGCAGCGCGATTTTCATTTCCGCCGCCGGCCGATAGCCGGTAACCGAAAGCTCCTCGTGCCTGTCATAGGCAATCCTGACCGGCGCCTTCGCTTCGCGCGCGAGATCGATAGCCGCCGTGGTCTCGATGCCAAGCGCGCCCTTGGAGCCGAAGCCGCCGCCGATATGATCGGCGATCACCCGGATCTTGTCATGGTCGAGCTTGTAGCGCTTGGCGAGCAGCTCCATCACATGGAACACCGCCTGCGTCGAGACGTGCACCGTCAGGCGATCGCCATCGAAGCGGGCGACGGTCGCGTGCGGCTCCAGGCACGCATGCTGCTGCGTTCCGGTGCGGAAAATTTCCTCGACCAGCAGAGGGTTTCGCGCCTCGCGTGCGCCGGCGACCCAGTTGCGCGCCTTTCTTGCCCGCTGCGAGAAGGCCGAGGATGGGCCGCGGACGTTTCCGTTCCACGAAGCCGGCGCCGCCGTGCCTTCGGAGACATTCCCGGCCTTCTTGCGATTGGATTTCTCGAACACGATCGGCGCATCGGGCTTGCGTGCGGCATCCAATCCGATCACCGACGGCAGCCGTTCGCTGCTGATCCCAATGGCGGCGATGGCTTTTGTGGCCGTGTCGCGGTCCTTGGCAGCTATCGCCGCGATGGGCTGGCCGACATAGCGCACCATGCGGTCGTCGCCGAGCAGCGAGATCGCCGCGCTCACGCCCGACATCGCGCGTGCCGGCGCGAGATCCAGTTCGGCGATCCGCGCATGCGCGAGGTGCGAGCGCAGGATGACGCCCTCGAGCTGTCCGTCATGATGAATGTCGACGGTGTATTTCGCGGCCCCCGTTACCTTCGCTCGCGCCTCGACGCGCGGCGAGACGACATCGTCGCCGTCAAAGTGGCCCGCGCAGGCTTCGGCCACGGCGCGGAAGATGCCGTCATAGGCGCCGCATCGGCACAGATGCCCCGAAAGTGCGGCGCCGATTTCCTCCCGCGACGGTGTCGCGTTTCCCTTGGCATTGCGCCAGCGGTCGTGAAACGCGGCCGCCTCGACGATAAAGCCCGGCGTGCAGAACCCGCATTGCAGCGCGTCGTGCGCCATGAAAGCGTTCTGGACCGGATGCAATTTGCCGGCGCCGATGCCTTCGACCGTGGTGACGGATTTATCCGCCACGGCGCGCGCGGGCATCAGGCAGCTCACCACCGGCACGCCGTCCACCAGCACGGTGCAGGCGCCGCAGACGCCGGCCCCGCACACGAGTTTTGTGCCTGTCAGGTCGAGATTGTCCCTGATGACATCGACGAGAAGGGCCTCGGGGTCGGCGGGGAGGGGGGTGAGGCGGCCGTTGATCGTCATCGTGCTCATCTGCGATCTCCAGGTTTGGTGAGGCGGGATTTCTTCGCGGCGGCAGACTTCACGGGACGCGGCTTCGGCGATGGACCGACGGCGCCGGCCACCAGCGTGCGCACCATGATTTCGAGATCCTTGAGGAAGGCATCGGCCGGCTGCATCGCCGGGTGCACCGATTTGGTGCCGCTGATGGCCATCTCGATGCATCGCGCGAAATCGCGGGAGGTCATGCCGCCTGCGAGGGCGAGCCGTTGCTTGCGGCGGACCCGTTCGATCGTCGCGCGACCCTGCGCGACATAGAGCCCGGCATATTTCTGATAGAGATCGCGGGCCTGGACCAGATGTTCGGAGAACAATTCCTCGATGTGGGGCGAGCCGTCGAACGAAGCGATCAGCTGCCTGAGCCGCCCGGTAAGCTGGGCTACCAGGATGTCGGCAAGACTTCCACCGGCCTTCTCCGCGGCGTGTGCCGCCGCGATTTCCGCGGCGAGGGCGTTCTCATACAGCCGCTCGATGACGGCCCGGAACAGCGCTTCCTTGGATTTGAAATGGTGGTAGAGCGCCTGTCGCGTCAGGCCCGCGGCATCGGCCGCCTGCTCAATCGACGACCGCCGAAAGCCATGGCGGCGGAACACGAGCATCGCGGCATCGAGAATGCGGGTGCGGGCCTTCATTTGACGATTTTGACAAAACAAGACGATATGTCAAATACAAACCACCGTGAGCAGGCTTTGGACAGGGCCGCCGCATCTTCGGTCGGTTCACGCAAGTTTCAACCTCCGTGCTCGGAGGAAACGTGCCGACATCATCGTTTAACGGCGTCACCGGCTCTGAAATCGGGACCGGCAACCTCAATCGCGGTTGGTATTGGTCCTCACTCCGACCTGGTGCTACAGTTTGCCAAAGGGAATCGTTGCGCACGCCGGTGGGCTGGAGCGTGCAACAGGCGTAAACGCCCGCGCCAGTCTCTAAAACAGATACCATGGGAGGGCTATCGGTTCATGGCGATGTCGCTTGCTGCCACCACGTATGTGCATCGCCTGATCGCGGTGCTGTTCGGCATGGCGTTGACGACATCGGTTGCGGTGGCCGAAAGCACGACGAAGGGGGCCGAAACCGTCCGTGTCGTCACCGATCAGATGCATCAGCTCCAGGTGGTCAAGGTCGAGCCCCATGCCTTCCGCGTTCAGAGATCGGCGATCGGTCAGATAGCGTTCAATGAGGATGCCAGCACGACCGTTCTGACGCCGTTCTCCGGCCGGGTTACCCGTCTGATTGCCAAGGTCGGCGATCACGTTAAGACCGGCGATCCGTTGCTGGAAATCGACAGCCCGGAGCAGGTGCCGCCGCAGAACGATTTCATCGCCGCCGAGACTGCCAGAAACAAAGCGCATTCCCAGCTCAACCTGGCGCGGATCGCAGAGAAGCGTGTCCGCGACCTCTATGACGGCAAGGCTGCCCCGTTCAAGGATCTGCAGCAGGCTGAGGCGCAACTCGCCACAACCGAGAACGACATGCGATCGACCGACACGGCATTCGAAGCCGCCCGCATCCGCCTGCGCATCCTTGGCCGGACGGATGCGGAAATTTCGACGCTTGAGCAGCACGGCACGCTCAGCCGCACAACACGGATTACCGCGCCGATCGACGGCACCATCATCTCGCGCAAGGTTGGGCCGGGACAATATATCAGGGCCGATTCCGGCGAGGCCCTGTATGCGATCGCCGACCTGTCGACGATGTGGTTGAAGGCCCAGGTGTTCGAGCAGGATATTGCGTTTGTGCGTATCGGCCAGGAGATCGAGGTCAGGGTTTCCGCTGCGCCAAACCGAATCTTCAAGGCGCGCATCAGCTCCATCGGCGCGGCCTCGGACCTGACGACGCGCCGTGTTGTCGTCCGCTCGGAGATTGGCAATCCGGATGGCGCACTCAAGTCCGAGATGTTCGCGAGCTTCAAGATCGCGACCGAAGAGGCATCAACCACAGCGGCGGTGCCGGCCGAGGCGGTAATTCGCGAGGGCGACCTTGCGACTGTATGGGTCGAGACTGAGCCCATGCTGTTCAAACGCCGCGTGGTTGACACCGGGATCCAGCAAGACGGTTTGGTGCAGATTCGCAGCGGCCTCGATTTCGGTGAGTTGGTCGTCGCGCGAGGTGCCATTTTCGTCGATAACGAGTGGCGTCAATGATTCGATGGGCCGGAGCCATCCATGCTGCGTAGTCTCATTGCGTTTTGCCTGTCTCGGCGGCTGCTGGTGTTGGTTGCGTTCGCGGCCTTTCTCGGTCTTGGCCTTGCTGCTTTCGCGACGCTGAACATCGAGGCCTACCCCGACCCGGCGCCGCCGATCATCGAGATCATTGCCCAGCAACAGGGCCAGTCCCCCGAGGAAGTCGAGCGTTACATTACGATTCCGATCGAGGTCGCGGTCGCCAGCACGCCAGGCCTGAAGTTCATCCGCTCGAACACCGTATATGGGCTCGGTTTCATCCGCTTGCAGTTCGAATACGGCCGCGACTATCATTTTGTGCGTCAGCAGACCCTCAACCGGCTGAAGGACGCGGTCCTGCCAGCCGGTGTCCTGCCGGTTATCTCGCCCGCCGGGGGCATCAGCGAGATCTTCCGCTACGAGCTGACGGGGCCGCCAGGCATGGACGTCATGCGGCTCAAGGCGCTGCAGGACTGGGTGGTCGAACGCAAGTTGCGCATCGTGCCCGGTGTCGCCGACGTCGCTGTGCTCGGCGGCAAAACCAAGGAATTCCAGGCCGAGATCGATCTCGACCGCATGATGGCCTATGGGCTGACGCTGCCGCAGATCATGACCGCGATTTCAGCGGGCAACTCCAACGTCGGCGGTCGCACCATCGCGATCGGCGAACAGTCCGTCAATGTCCGCAGCATCGGCGTCATCACCTCGATGGAGGATATCGGCAATATCGTGGTGACCCAGCAGGGCGGGGTGCCGGTGCTGGTGTCGGACGTCGCCAAGATCCAGATCGGCTACGCGCCCCGGCTCGGTCTTGCAGGCCGTGACGAGCAGACCGACGTCGTCACCGGTATCGTCCTGATGCAGAAACTTGAACGTACCATGGACGTGGTCAGGCGTCTGCGCGCGGCCGTCGAGCGGATCAACACCGACGGATCGCTGCCGCCCGGCGTCAAGATCGTCACGTTCTACGATCGCGGTGATCTCGTCGCGATCACCGTACAGACGGTACTGCACAATCTGCTGTTCGGTATTGCCCTGATCTTCCTGATCCAATGGGTGTTTCTCGGTGACCTGCGCTGCGCGCTGATCGTCGCGGCAACGATTCCGGTGGCGCTGCTGCTTGCGGTAATCATCACGGTGATACAGGGGGAGTCCGCCAACCTGCTATCGGTCGGCGCCATCGACCTCGGCATTATCGTCGACGGGACTGTGATCATGGTCGAGAACATCTTCCGTCATCTCGCCCATCACACGCCGCAGGAGCCATCGGATCGTCGCATAAGACTCAGCGACAAGCTCGGCTGGGTCTTGACGGGTGCGGTCGAGGTCGACAAGGCAATCTTCTTTTCGGTTATCATCACGATCGCAGCCTTCCTGCCGCTTTTCACGATGCAGGGTGTGGAAGGTCAGATCTTCGGGCCGATGGCGCGGACCTATGCCTATGCGTTGCTCGGTGCCGTCATCGCGACCTTCACGGTGACGCCGGTGCTGTCGTCGATCTTGCTGCCGGCGCATGTCCGGGAAGTAGAAACCTTTGTGGTCCGTCGTATCCGCGGCATCTACCAGGCCGTGCTGGCGCGCGCAGTCCGCAGATATCGCCTCTCGGCGGCCATTGCGGCGTTATTTCTGGTGCTGTGTCTCAGTCTTGGGTTGCGGCTTGGCACCGAATTCCTGCCCAAGCTGGAAGAGGGCAATCTCTGGATCCGGGCCGTGATGCCGCCGACCATCACGCTCGAAGCCGGGATGGATACGGTGGCAAAGATCCGCGCCGTCATCTTGAGCTATCCGCCGGCCCGCACCGTGTTTTCCGAGCAGGGACGCGGCGATGAAGGTACCGATCCCGACGGTGCGTTTCTCGCCGAGTTCTTTGTCCCGCTCCAGCCGCTCGACAAGTGGCCAAAAGGATTGACCAAGGAGCAGATGGTCAAGCAGATGAGCGAGCGGCTCAACCGCGAATTCGTCGGCGTCGATTTCAATTTCTCGCAATACATCCAGGACAATATCGAGGAAGCCGTGTCCGGCGTGAAAGGCGAGAACTCGATCAAGATCTTCGGCAAAGACCTCGTCGAGTTGGAACGGCTGTCCAAGTCAGTGAAGACCGAACTCAGTGCCGTCCGCGGGGTCGCCGACCCCGCCAGTTTCAATCTGCTCGGCCAGCCCAACCTGATCGTTCGGATAGATCGCGCCAAGGCCGCGCGCCACGGCTTCTCGG
>DATHHQ010000514.1:0-15768 GCA_035490095.1 Bradyrhizobium sp. | reverse complement strand
GGCCTGGCAGATCGGCATCGGCTGCCTGCCGATCGCCATTGTCGGGCTTGCGGTCGAGCAGCCGCATCTCGCAGCCCTCTCGCCGGTCGGCTGGGCGTCGATGATCTATATGACGCTGATCCAGTTTTGCCTGTGCTACGTCTGCTGGTTCGCAGCACTCGAGCGGTTGCCGGCGGCGACCGCATCGATCGGCACCCTGCTGGTGCCGGTGGTCGGCGTGCTCGCCGCAGGCGCGATGCTGCACGAGCCGCTGGGTTTGCGCGAAATATCGGCGCTGGTGTTCACGCTCGGCGGCGTCGCACTCGCACTGCGCTCATAACGACAAAGGACGGCGCACTAAGCAATGCGCCGTCCTTCAAGCCTGACGGGTGATCAGATGCGGTTACGGGCAGGGGTGCCGGTAGCCGTCGGTGCCGAGATAGGTTCCTGATTGGGGATCGTAGGAACGGAACCTCTGGATGCAATAAGCTGCATCATCGCCGCCCTCGGGCGCGGCTGCGACGGTCGCACTGTCATCGTAGTACTGATCGTCGTAGTAGGCCTGAGCGGGAGCACCGCCATAATAATAGCCCGGCTCGCCATAATAACCCTGCGACGCGATGGCGCCGCCGATCACAGCACCGGCCACCGCGCCGGGAATGAAGCCGCCGCCACCACGATGATGGTGGTGACCGCCGTAGCCGCCACCATATCCGCCGCCACCGCCGCCACCGCCGCCACCGCCGCCGCCGCTGAACCGCGGGCCAGGCGCACCGCCGCCGCTGAACTGTGCCGAAGGAGCGCTGCCGCCGCCGCCGTTAAACCGAGGCCCGGGCGCGCCGCCGCCGCCGGCACTAAACCGAGGTCCCGGAGCGCCGCCGCCGATATGGACACCGCCACCGCCGCCGCCCGGATGGAAACCGCCGCCGCCACCCATACGCGGAGCACCGCCGCCACCTGCGCGGACACCCGCGGCCGGCGCAGCGACGCCCGGCCTACCTGCAAGCGGACTTTGGGCGAAGCTCGCGGCTGGCGCCACCATCGGCAAAACCAGCGCCATTGCCGCAGCGGTACTCAAAACTTTAAGACTGATCATTGTCGGCTCCATACTCGGGACACAGCCCAACCCGTACGATCGGCAGACGTTCCCGAGCCCCGCACTGATTGTGCGCGGCATCAAGCTGTCAGGTCGGAACTGTACGCGGAATGAATGGATTGCGCCGATTTCGCGACCATCGGTTTCCGCGACAATCGGTCGCCACTCGCCGGTTCGCGTGTGCGATCGATCGACCGGCGAGCGGACTTGACTGGACAATTCGGCTTGCCGATGGCATCAGGACCCTGACGCGCTTCTCGAACCGGCCAGTGCCTATGAAACTGTTTCTGCTCAAGCTTTTCACATGGTGGAACGGCCAGACCTTTGGCACGCAATTGTGGACCTGGCGGTTCGGCGAACTGGTGGGCGAAGACGAGCAGGGCAACCGCTATTTCCGCACCAAGGGCCGCAAGATCGATCCGTCGCTCGGCTTCGAGCGGCGCTGGGTGGTCTACAACGGGTATGCCGAGGCGACGCGTGTGCCGCCGTCATGGCATGGCTGGCTGCACCACACCGTCGATGTCGCGCCGACCGAAGAGACCTACAAGCCGCACGAATGGGAACTGCCGCATGTCCCCAACATGACGGGGACACCTTTGGCCTACCGCCCCTCCGGTTCGACGCTGGCGAGCGGCCGCCGCCCCGCGGCCACCGGCGATTACCAGCCGTGGACCCCCGGAAACTGACCGCCACGTAAAATCGGCGTGAGAACTCCCGCCGCCCCTTGCCGGCTGAAATAGGTGTATCTACACTCATGTGATGAAACAACCCACCGAACCCGACGTCACCGACTACATGGCCTGCGCCGGCTGTTTCTGTCTGGCGTCGCGGCAGGCGGCGCGCAGGATCACCCGGCTGTACGATTCCTGCATGCAGCGATCGGGGATCCGCGCCACGCAGTTCACCATCCTGTCGCAGCTGATGCTGCGGGGTGAAATGCCGATCGGCAAACTCGCTTCGATCCTGGGGATGGAGCGCACCACGCTGACCCGCAACCTGACCCTGCTCGAACTGCAAAAATGGATTTCGATCAAGGCGGGCGACGACCCGCGATCGCGAATGATCGGTATTACCGCGCAGGGGCGGGGCATGGTGCGCCGCGGATTTCCCTATTGGTCGAAGGCGCAGGCCCAGGTCGGCAAGATGCTCGGCGCCGACGGCCAGGCCGCGCTGAAAGTTCTGGCCGCCCGCAGTCTGGAATGAACGAAGCCGGCAGCCGGACAATTTGTTTGGGTGAATAGGTGTAATTACACTCTTAAACCAGGGAGTAGTCCGATGCTCGATCTGATGGGAGCCATGGTTCTCACCGCAGCGATTGTGGTGAATTTGAATGCCACGATCACCGTGATGCCGCTGTCCCCGGTACCGAAGCTGACCACGGTCGCGGTCGCCGGATTGTGGATCGGATTGGCGATCGCGCTGGCCACGACCGGCATCTATAATTCAACGGCGACGCCGGTGCCGGTTGTCGGCGTGATGGCCGGACTGCCGGTGATCGCGGTCGGCGCCGCGGCGCTGCTATTCTCCAGGGTGCGCGAGGCGCTGCTGGCATTGCCGGTCGCGTTGCTGGTCGGCCTCAACCCGATCCGCATCGTACTCGGCGGGTTCATGGTGCTGCTGGCGCTGCAGGGGCGGTTGAGCGGGCCGTTTCCGCAAAGTGCCGGGTGGGGCGACGTTATTGTCGGCTTGATGGCGATTCCACTGGCGGCGGCGACCGCCCGAAATCTCCGGGGTAATCGCAGGGCCGTGCTGGCATGGAATATTTTAGGCACGCTCGACCTGGTCATCGCTGTCTCGCTCGGCGTCGCGTCGGCACCGGGATCGCCGATCCAGATTTTCGGCGAAGCGATCGGCTCCAAGGCGATGTGGTCGCTGCCATGGTCGAACATCCCGACGCTGCTGGTGCCGTTTTATTTGATCACCCACGGCATCATCTTTGCCCAGTTGGCGCAAGCCGATCGGCCGGATATGGTCTAGCCAGTTCCATGGCGCGCCATCATTCCGCAGCCTCCCGCGCGACATCGAGGCGGGCCGCTTCCTTCAACAACGGCTTACGGCCAAACAAGGCGTAAAGCGCCGGCAACACGAACAACGTAAGCAGGGTCGCGCTAACAAGGCCGCCGATGACGACGGTTGCGATTGGTTTCTGTACTTCAGCCCCGGTACCGGTCGCCAACGCCATCGGGACGAAGCCCAGCGATGCGACCAGGGCCGTCATGACCACCGGCCGCAGCCGGGTCAGCGCCCCCTCATAAATGGCATCCAGTTTTTCGCGACCTTGCGCCATCAACTGCTTGATGAATGTGAGCATCACCAACCCATTGAGGACGGCGATTCCCGACAGCGCGATGAAACCCACGGCCGCCGAGACGGAAAACGGCATGCCGCGCAGCCAGAGCGCAAATACGCCGCCGGTGAGGGCAAGCGGCACGGCGCTAAATACCAGCAGGGCATCGCGTGCGGAGCCGAGTGCGCTCGTCAGCAGCAGGAAGATCACCAGGAAGCACACGGGGACCACGATCGACAATCGCCGGCGGGCCGCCTCCAGGTTCTCGAACTGTCCACCCCACGTCATCCAGTAGCCGGCCGGCAGCCTCACCTGTGCATCGATTTGCGCGCGCGCCTCGTTCACCACGGAGGCGATGTCGCGATCGCGAACGTTAGCTGTCACCACGACGCGGCGCTTGCCGTTCTCGCGGCTGACCTGGTTCGGACCTTCGCCAAGCGTAAACGTAGCCACCCGGCCCAACGGAACGGTCAAGGAGACGGCGCCTGCCGTGGGAAGGGATACCGGCAGGTTTTTCAAGGCATCGAGGTCGTTACGGGTCGTTTCCGGCAACCGCACCACAATCTCGAAATACCGGTCACCTTCAAACACGACGCCCGCATCCCGCCCGCCGATGGCCGAGCCGATCACCTCCTGCACCGCCGCCAGGCTGAGGCCTCGCCGCGCGATCTCCGCCTTGTCCACGGTGATGTCCAGGATGGAAAGGCCGCTGGCTTGCTCGACTTTGACATCCCTGGCGCCCTTGGTAGCCCTCAGGATGCTTGCGACCTGCTCGCCGGCGCGAAGCATGGGCTCGAACTCATCGCCGAATACCTTGACCGCCACGTCACCACGTACGCCCGCCAGCAACTCATTGAAACGCATCTGAATGGGCTGGGTGAACTCGTAGTTATTGCCGGGCAGTTCACGCACCGCCGCCTCGATTTGCTCAAGCAGGACGTCTTTCGTGAGATCTGGATCGGGCCATTGCTCGCGAGGCTTGAATATAATGAAGGTATCGGCGGCGTTAGGCGGCATCGGGTCCGAGGCAATCTCCGCCGTGCCGGTTTTTGAAAACACAAAGGCGACCTGCGGCAATGCGCTGACGGTTTTTTCGACGTCAATTTGCATGGCCTGCGACTGCGCCAGACTCGTGCCTGGAATGCGCAGGGCATGCATGGCGACGTTTTTTTCGTCCAGGGTCGGAATGAATTCCTGGCCCAGGCGGAAGAACACCAGCAATGCGACGACGAACAATACGGCCGCACCCGCCATCGCCGGCAGCGGACGTTTGATCGTGCGCTTAAGCAACGGCGCATAGGATGTCTTCAAATGCCGGATGATCCAGTTGTCTTGCTCGGAGATGCGGCCGGTAATGAAGATGGCAACCAGCGCCGGCACGAAGGTCAGCGAGAGCACAAACGCCGCGCCCAAGGCGAGGATGACCGTCAGCGCCATCGGCTGAAACATTTTGCCTTCGACCCCGCCGAAGGTCAGCAGCGGCACATAAACACTGATGATGATGGCCTGGCCGTAGGCACTGGGGCCAATCATCTCTTCCGCAGCCGCCCGTACTGTTTGCAGGCGCTCGGAAATGGAAAGGGGGCGGCCCGATGCGGCCTGGCGTTGGGCCAGATGCCGCAACGTGTTTTCAGCGATGATGACCGCGCCATCGACAATCAAGCCGAAGTCGAGGGCTCCGAGGCTCATCAGGTTGGCGCTGATCCGTCCCTGCAACATGCCGGTTGCCGTCATCAGCATCGCGACGGGGATAACGAGGGCGGTAATAAGCGCCGCACGGGAGTTGCCGAGCAACAGGAACAACACGAGGATCACCAAGAGGGCGCCTTCGCCGAGGTTGGTGGCGACGGTGCTCACGGTGGAATCCACAAGCTGGGTTCGGTTGAGCACGGTCTGGATCTCGATGCCGGCCGGCAGTGTGCGACGCACCTGCTCAATTTTGGCGTCGACAGCAGCAGCCACCGTTCGGCTGTTGCTGCCAATCAGCATGAGCGCCGTGCCGACAACAACCTCGTGGCCGTTTTCGCTGGCGCTGCCGGTTCGGATTTCACCGCCGATTGCTACTTGGGCAACATCGCGGACACGCACCGGCACCGAACCGCGCGTGCTGATCACAACGTCGCCGATGTCGCCGAGCTTCTCGAGCCTTCCACCGGTGCGAACGGCGATCCCCTCGCCATTACGCTCGATGACGCTGGCGCCGCGACTGACGTTATTGGCTTCAATGGCGCGAGCGACGTCGCCGAAGGACAAGCCCAGCGAGATCAACTTCAAAGGGTCGGGCTGGACCTGGTACTGCTTGACATAGCCGCCGATGGAATCGACCCCGGCGACGCCCACCACGCTTTTGACCTGCGGCCGGACCATCCAATCCTGCACGGTGCGCAAATACGCCGCACGCTCCACCTCCGTGTCGAGCCGATCGCCTTCGGGTGTGACGTAAGCGCCCGCATCGGCACCCCCGGGTGCAAAGCCGACGGACCACATGTAGATTTCGCCAAGGCCGGTCGAGATGGGTCCCATCTTCGGCTCGACACCGCGCGGCAGGTTCGAGCGCAGTTCAAGCAGTCTTTCACTCACCTGCTGGCGGGCGAAATAGATGTCGGTCTTTTCGCTGAACACTGCCGTCACCTGGGAAAAGCCGTTGCGCGAAATCGACCTGGTGTTGTCGAGGCCGGGTATGCCGGCAAGCGCGGTCTCAATGCGAAACGTCACCTGTTTTTCGATTTCGACCGGCGACAACGCCGGCGCGGTGGTGTTGACCTGGACTTGCTTGTTGGTGATGTCGGGCACGGCATCAATGGGAAGCCGGATCAATGACCATAGTCCCAGCGCCACCGCGCCAAGGCTGAGCAGCACGACAACCCAGCGGTGCTGGATCGATAAAGCGAGGACGTGGCTGATCATGATCGCCTCCTAGTCGTCATGCTCAACCTCGGCCTTGCCGAGATCAGCCTTGAGGATGAAGGTGTTGGCAGACGCGACGTGCTCGCCAGTCACCAGGCCGGAGGTCACTTCGGCCAAGCGCGCGTCCTGCCGGCCGACGGACACCTTGCGGGCCTCAAAGCCATCGGTCGTACGGACGAACACCACGGTATCGCCCTTGAGGGATTGCAACGCTGTTTTGGGCACCACGATAGCTGCGGGCGCTTCATCAGCCGGGATCTCGGCCGTGATGAATGAGCCCGGTCGCCATTTAAGCGCGGCATTATCGACGGAGGCGACCACGCGGGCGGCGCGCGTGTCCTTGTCGAGCAGTGGACTGACGAACATGATGGTAGCAGGCGAAGGTTCACCCCCCGTGCCGGCCGCGATGGTAATTTGCCGACCTTCATGGATGGTCGCGAGGTCCGAAGGCGATACCGCAAGATCGGCCCAGACCACGCTCAAATTGACGATGACGAACAGCTCACTTTCCTGGCCTTCGCGACCGACCAGCGAGCCAAGCTCGACCCGGCGCTCCGCAACCCGTCCGGCAATCGGCGCGCGCAATTCCTGCCGTCGCAGCGTCTCGACCGGTTGCTGCGGCAGGGCTTCAATTTGTTCGGCGGTGAGGCTGAGCGCGAACAATTTTTGGCGGGCGATCTCGATTTTAACGCGGGCATCTTCAAAGGTGGTGCGCGCCCGCAGGAAATCGTTTTCGCTAAGGACCTTGCCCTCAAACAGCCTCGTCGAGCGATTGAACAAGGTCTGCTGCAGGTCGAATACCAGCCGGGCGGCGAGGTATTCGCTCTTGGCGTCGGCCACCTCGCGGCTCTCGATCACGGCGACAACATCGCCCGCCTGCACCGCATCACCCAGCCGCTTGCGCAGCTCCGCCACCGTGCCCAGCAACCGCACCGCGACGCGCGCGATGTGGTCGCCGCTTGGCACGATTGTGCCGGGTACGGTAATGCGTTTGCTCAGCATGCCGCCTTGCACTTCGCTGACAGCGAACTTGCCGGCGTCCACCTGCCTGTCGCTGAGCTTTACCGTCGCCTCGTCGTGTTTTTCTTCGCCGGCACCGGGTTTTTCGCCGCGAGCCGCGAGTGGAAATGTCGCGTCGAGCGCCAACAGAGCCGCGAGTAGCCAAATTCTGACCATTGCAAATATCCCGTGACGAGCACTGACCGCTCGTGACTTCGCCAAACCGTTCTTGAATGCATGCAAGCCGTCGCGTTGCCTGCGGCTGCAACGAGACATGCCAACGGGCCCAAAGGCCGCGTGGGAGGTTTAGGCGCGGGGTGGTTTGAACAGGGGAAGTCCGGCGAGCGAGCGCGGGGATTGCACCTGGCCGAATAAAGGTGCTCGCGGGATCAGGTCAGCCGGTGTCACCACGGCTGCCACATGCTGGGCGGTAACGTGCGAAAGACAATGGCCGCTATGGCACGGCAACTGTTGCTCGGGAGTGTCCGGAGCGGAGCCCTGGTCGAGGTTCATCGCCACGGTCGGCGCATTGGCGTTGGCGAAACCCAAATCGCACCCGGCGCAGTGGATCAGCGAAACCAGCAGGCCGAACGTCAGCAACAGCACGAACGGCAGTCGGCCAAGCCGACTTCCGGTTCCTGCTCCCGCTACGGTCACGCCAACCTGCATCATCGTTCTACCGGTGAACTCCTCGTCCGGCGTTTTCAAGGCCCTGTATATCAAACAACGTGGTCAGGAGCGAGGGCACAGGGGGAGGAGAGGTCGGTCTCGTGGGCTCTCCGATGATCTCTCGGAAGGAAACCGGGAGTCACGAGTGGCCGGCGTGTCGCGGTTGACCCAAAGCAAACAGGGCTCAGTGATTTGACGCCGCCTGAGGTGGATATTTCAGATTCAACTTTGAAACTTTTTCAGTCGGTCTGCCGTAGTTCGAATTACCGTAAAGTTCCACGGCGGGACAACGGCTCAATTCAGGGAGTTCCCAATGAAAAATCGACTTATCGCGCTTGCTGCAGCAACCAGTCTTGGCCTTGTGGCCACCGTTGCGTTCGCGGATAATCCCATGGTTGGCGGCGCGGCGATGTTCCCCAACAAGGACATCGTGGACAATGCCGTCAACTCGAAAGATCACACAACGCTTGTCGCCGCCGTCAAGGCGGCGGGGCTCGTCGAAACTCTGAAGGGCAGTGGCCCGTTCACGGTATTCGCCCCAACGAACGAAGCGTTCGCAAAGCTTCCCGCTGGGACCGTCGATACGCTACTCAAGCCTGAAAATAAAGATAAGCTCGCTACAATCCTGAAATGTCATGTTGTGTCAGCGGCCGCGCTGTCTACGGCCATCGGCAAGATGATCAAGGACGACAACGGCGCTCATGCTGTCAAGACGGTGGGCGGATGCACGCTCACCGCCAAGATGACCGGTGACAAGATCACTCTGACCGACGAAAAGGGTGGCGTTGCGACCGTAACAATTGCGGACGTCAAGCAGTCGAACGGTGTAATCCACGTGATCGACACCGTGATGCTTCCGAAGGCATAACGAGGTAACGAGCCGCGGCAAGATTTTGGCCTCCAACCCGGCCTGATCATCAAGCTGCGTGGCTTCTTCCGACTTCGCTGCCTGATGAGACGAGGTGACGGACCTGAAAAGGTTCGCCACTTCGCCTCACCTTGATTGGAAGCGTTTGGTTCATTGCCTGTGTCCTGAAACATAGTCAGCCCGGAACTCGAGATCAGACCAAAACAGGGAGACTGGCTAAAATGCACGCCCATGGCAAAAACCGGCGCGGAGACCTCGTACCGATGGCGGCGGCTGCAGTCGTTGCAGTGGTCGGAATAGCCGCGCTGGTCTTCATGGAGGTCGGCCTAAAAGACGACGTTCAACGCGACAGTATCAGCATGATCACAACGGCTGTGGTCGACAGGGCCGGGGCTACCGCGCTACCGAGCGACCCAAAGCTTCAACCGGCCATACAGAACAGATACACCCAGCCGTGATCGATCGATCCGGATCGGGCTCGGACTTTGTTGTTGTTGCCTGACCGTTTATCCAAAGCCCGACGCACCGGGAGCGGAGAGTCCAATATCTCGTTCGGCTTCGCGGTGACGGAGTTCAAGTGCGAGCAAATGCCCTCGCGCGACTTCATGGGCTCTCAGCCGACCTCGCGACAACTAAATGTCCGCAAACACCTCCAGCAGATTTCCATCCGGATCACGGAAGAACAGCGTGCGATGTCCAAACACCTGGTCAGTGGGCGGTGAGAGCAGATCGACGCCCTGCCGCACGAGTTCGTCGGCGCACCGATCGACTTCGGGAACGGAAACCTTGAAGGCCAGCTGCAGCGAGGCGCTGCCCGTGGGCGTTGGAGCATCTGCGGCAGTTTTGCTTGGCGTGGCCAGGGCCAAGGTGTTGCCGCCCAGCCTATATTCGATCCAACCCGGCGAAAGCTCTCGCAACAGTGGAAAGCCAAGGATGTCCTCATAGAAGCGACGCATCGCTGCCATATCGCGTACGAAAATGACCGTATAGTCGATCGCCCGAATGGATTGAAACGCCGAACCGGAATGCGGATTGCGTTGGTTCACGACTGCTTCTTCATTCATTGATGGATCCCTGACATTTTTAGCCCTCGCGATGTCGCATGGCCGACAACACATCGATAACCGATTCATTCTACAGGATTTTTATCGGGTTTTGGCGCCAGAGGGTGTCATCCTCGCTTCCCACAGCGGACCTTGCGAAGGGTCATTGAAATCTAACCGAGACTTCCGGCGAAGCGCTCCGCTAGTCGGTTGCGCCGAAATGCCTCGACCACGAAATCGACGAAGACGCGCGTTTTGGCTGGTAACAACGTGCGCGTCGCGTAATAGATCGAGATCGGTCCGGCGTCGGAATACCATTGCGGGATTAGCCGCACGAGCGTGCCAGTTTCCAGATGCGGCAGCGCGTGAGGTACGGCGATCAGCGTCACGCCGAGACTGAGCAATGCTGCGCGGCACATCGCTTCCGGGTCATCGAATGCAAGGGTCGCTTTTTGCGGCACCTCCATCTCCTCGCCCGCGGCATTGCGCATGATACGCTCCCTGACCCTCCTGGTGTGCATCGAGCGCATGACGATCCCGTCAAACGCTGCAAGCCCGGACGGATCGGATGGCAGCGTCCGGCCTTTCAGATAGTCCGGCGAGGCGACGGCAATGATATGCAAGGGCGCGAGCGTCCGCGATACAACACCGGGCGCCAGTTCGAGGCCCCCCGCGATTGCCGCGTCGAGCCCTTCCGCGATGAGGTCCACCTGCCGGCTCTCGAAGTGCCAATCGGGCTGGACCTTCGGGTATCGTCTCAAGAACTCCGGGAGTAACGGCACAATATAATCGACCCCGAAGGTCAGACCCATGCTGACCTTGAGCACGCCGGTCGGCTCGCCGCGGTCGGTCGCGACGCTCGCAATCGAGGCCTGCAACTCCTCCAGATTGTCTCGGATCGCGTGCAGGAAACGCTCGCCGGCTTCCGTCAGAGTGAGCTTGCGTGTGCTGCGGTGAAACAGCCGGACACCGAGATTCCGCTCCAGCATCGCAACGTTGCGGCTCACCGCGGCCGGGGTAAGCGACAGCCGCCGCGCCGTTACCGAGAAGCTGCCCGTTTCCGCACTTCTCACGAAGGATTCGAGGTTCGCGAGCGTCTCCATGGCCAGACCTTCAAGTGATGCTTGTAAGTAATTCCAATAATTACTGGCTAATCATGGGGCAATAAACGGGCGATATCTAGGGGCGCGGACAACGAAAACTCAAACTGGAGCGACGCCCATGAACCAGTCCACCGCCCCGAAGAACGCCAGCCCTTCCAGTTCGCCAACCTGCTCGCAAGCAGCAAACCAGCAGAGGACAAAGCCATGACGATTCTGAGCGAGGCCGCGAAGGCGGTCGTGCGCCGCAATACGGAGGAAGTGCAGGGCGGGGGTAATTTCGAGGTCTTCGAGCAACTCTTCGCCGACGATTTTCTCGACCACACGCCGCAGCCGGGGCGCACGCCTGACAAGGACGGTGCGCGACAACTCTACAAAATTCTCCGGACCGCGTTCCCCGACTTTCACGCCGACATCCATTGGCAGATTGCCGATGGTGACCGCGTGACGACGTACAAGACCTATCACGGGACTCACCGAGGAGAATTCCTGGGCGTGGCACCGACGGGCCGTCAGATTCAGTTCGAGACCGTCGATGTCATGCGCGTGCGCAACGGCAAGATCACCGAGCACTGGGGCGTGGCCAACCTGTTCTCTCTCGTGCAGCAACTCGGCGCCTGGCCGGCCAAGCAAGATCATTCCTAGAGCTACGGGACGGAGATTTTGCCGCCGTCCCTCCACTCAATGCTAGCCCCTGAAAGGAACCTCACATGACCATCGGCATCATCGGATCAGGCGCGATCGGCACTGCCTTCGCACGGACGCTTGCTCGCGCCGGCATCGAAGCCATCATTTCGAACAGCCGTGGCCCGGATTCGCTCAAAGAGCTTGTTCGCGAACTCGCCCCCTCGATCAAGGCCGGACAGCGCGAGGAAGCTGCGCGGGCCGACATCGTATTCGTTGCGATCAACTGGACAAAACTGCCGGCGGCGCTGGCCGGGCTTCCAGATTGGAATGGGCGCATTGTCATTGACGCCAACAACCCGATCGAGGCGCCACTGTTCAAGCCGGTCGATCTCAAAGGCCGCGTGTCGAGCGAAGTTTTTGCCGATCTCGTGCCCGGCGCGCGCGTCGTAAAGGCGTTCAACCACCTTCGCGCCGAGGTCCTGGCCAACCATCCGAAGGCGGACGGCGGGCAGCGGGTGCTTTTCTATTCCGGCGACGACACCGCAGCAAAGGCTGAAGTAGCGGCGCTCATCGACAGGATTGGCTTCGTCGGCATCGATTTGGGATCGCTCGCGGTCGGCGGCAAGCTCGCTCAGTTCCCCGGCGGACCACTGCCGAACCAGAATCTGGTCAGGATCGGCTGATGTCGCTTATTGGCACTTTCGGACCTTGCGCGACGTCCGACCCGAAAAGCCGTCTGTGAACAGCGGGAACAGCGGGGATATTTGTCACCGCGTTCTTGAACAGTGGACGCCATCGTGGCCCAATCGATCATCTTACGGAGATGGGAGACCATCGCGACGGTTCGGGCTGCAGTTCGCGACTGCCCCGATGTGCAGCGGCACCCGATCAGGATCCGGCTTGGAGCAGACCCCTGGCGCAGATGTCCTGAAATCGCCCGTGAATGTGGTGCCGCCGTAGGACAGGAAAGGCCGTCTGGGAAACCGGGCGGCCTTTTTCTGTCGTCGTCATTGCGAGCCAACGGGTCGCGCGAATGCGCGCGCCCGATGACAGGCTCCGCGAAGCAATCCAAAGCAGCACGGAAACAATGGATTGCTTCGTCGCTGACGCTCCTCGCAATGACGGTGAGGGGCGTTGTCCCTGCTGCGCTGCGTCCAGCGCTTTCCGCTCTACTTCTGTCATCGTCCGCGAAGGCGGACGACCCAGTACGCCGCGCGCTCTCGATTCTATCGTTGGCGCCTGCGAATACTGGATGCCCGCCTTCGCGGGCATGACGACGTGTGGAGCGATCCTGAGCGGATATTGATCAACCGCTTTGAACGACGTTACGCAGCCGCGCGGCGGCGCGGTCGATTGCCTCGCCGCGGCGCTGCTGGAAAGGCGCGATCTTCGCTTTCATCAACGCCAGGACTTCCGGCGGCGCGGTGTCGGGTGAGCCGGCGTTGAACGGCGGCGCGGGATTGTATTCGAGCCTGAGCTGGATCGCCTCCGCGGTCTGGCGGTCAACCAGCAGCGACACCAGCGTCAGCGCAAAATCGATGCCCGCGGTGACGCCGCCGCCGGTGACGCGGTTGCGGTCGACGCACACCCGCGTCTTGGTCGGCGTCGCGCCGAATGGCGCAAGATGATCCATCGCCGACCAGTGCGTGGTCGCGCGGTAACCTTGCAGCAGACCGGCAGCGCCCAGCACCAGCGATCCCGTGCAGACCGAGGTGACGTACTTTGCTCCCTTGGTCTGCCGGCGCAGGAAATCCAGCATCTCGTCGTCGTTGACCATGTCGTCGGTGCCGACACCGCCCGGCACGCAGATCACGTCGAGCTGCGGGCAGTCGGCAAAGGTGACGGTCGGCGTCAGCATCAGCACCGAGTCGCTGGCGACCGGCTCGATCCGTTTCCAGATCAGATGCAGCTTCGCGCCGGGCAGGCTTGAGAAAACCTGCAGCGGTCCGGTGAAGTCGAGCTGGGTCACTCTCGGAAATAGCATAAGACCAATCTGAAGCGGCGTGGACATGCTGAGAGCCTTTCGAAGTTTTGCTTGCGAAGTTTTGCGATCTAACCAGCAACTCGTCGTTGCCAGGCTTGACCCGGCAATCCATCCTCTTCGCCAAGAAGATGATGGATGCCCGGATCAAGTCCGGGCATGACGGCCGAGTATGTGGAGGCCGAAGCCACCGGCTACTTGACGTATTGATCCTGACATGATCGTCTTCTGTCCGAAATGGCATATTTCCCTCATTTTAGGACATCGCGTTAAATCATGATCGGCGTGCTTATTTTCCCCGATTTCCAGTTGCTGGACGCGGCCGGCCCGATTTCGGTGTTCGAAATCGCCGCGCGCTTTGCCGGTCAGCCTCCGTCGATCAAGGTGCTGGCGGCGACGCCAGGTCCGGTGCGCAGTTCATCGGGCGTCGAATTGCTCGCGCGCGGTCTTAAGCCGATCGGCGCGATCTCCACCCTGATCGTCGCCGGAGGCGAGGGGGTCGACGCCGCGGCAAGGTGCGACAAGACGCTGAGGTTCGTCCGCGCTGTCGCAAAACGCGGCGTCCGCGTCGCCAGCGTGTGCTCAGGCGCCTACATGCTTGCTGAGGCAGGCCTGCTCGATGGCCGCCGCGCCACCACGCATTGGGGACGCACCCGGCACTTTCTCTCGGCCCATCCCCGGGTGAAGTGGGAGCCCGACCAGATCTTCGTCCGCGACGGCAACATCTGGAGTTCGGCGGGGATCACCGCCGGCATCGATCTGGCGCTGGCGATGGCGGCGGAGGATTTCGGTGACGAGATCGCGCAGAAGACCGCGCGCCAGCTCGTGCTCTATCACCGCCGCAGCGGCGGCCAGTCGCAGTTCTCCTCGCTATTGGAATTGAAGGCGCCGAGCGGGCGCTTCGGACCGCTTTTGACCTGGGCGCGCGAGCATCTCGATGCGCCGCTCACCGTCGAGGACCTGGCCGAGCAGGCCGGCATGAGTTCGCGGCATTTCGCCCGCGCCTTCATCGCCGAGACCGGCACCACGCCATCGAAGGCGGTGGAACGCTTGCGGATCGAGGTGGCGCGGCAACGCGTGCAATCCTCCAGCGAGGCGATCGAACGCGTCGCGCAATCCACCGGCTTTCGCGATCCGGAGCGGATGCGCCGCGCCTTCATCCGCGCCTTCGGTCAGCCGCCGCAATCGCTGCGCCGCGCGGCGCGGGCGGGGTAGGGCGAGGCTGTCTATCTGCGGAAATCCAGACGTCCTTCCGTCCAGCGCCCGTCTACTCTTTGATGGCTCACGATTCTGCCGATCCAGGGACGTGTAATCTCCGGGTTGCTCAAATTGATATACTTCCCGACCAGCCGTCGCGGGCCTTCTCGTCTCGCATCGATCAGTCCTTGGCGCGCGCCGGAATCCCAGTCGAACAGGAGATAGATGCGTTCTTCCGTTATCCTCGCCTGGCCTCGGCCCTGTTTCCATTTATGCGCGGCGTCGCCTGGTATGGTGGGGTCCGCACCGCCGTTCCAGCGACTAGACCAATTGCCTTCGATCGTGCCGTGGTGGCCGCTGTTGTCCGCAGCATTCCAGCTCTTTGCATTCTCGTCGTCCGCGGATCCCTCCAGAGCAGCACTGCCGGCGAACCGCGTCACCTCTTCGTCATTGGGATCGGGGACGTCCATGACCCCGAATGGATTTCGAGTTCCAAAGGCCGCTTCAGATGCAACGTTCAGCTTTGCTTCGCTTTCCGATTTCATGGGGTCCGTCCTTCGACTGCAACAGCGATGTCTTGCGCCGACAGGCGCGCATTCGCCGTTTCAACAGTGTTCAGACTTGCAGACGGAAGGAGGCGCGCCACCCGATTCCCGAACACCGGCCGCGCGCAACTGAAGGCCATCTGCGTCCTTACTTCTCCAGGCCGAAGGGATCGTCGACCGAATGCGCCGGCTGGGTGAACCAGCGGGCGCCGGTTTCGGTGATGACCATGTGGTCCTCGAGGCGCACACCGAATTCGCCGTAGATGCAGATGGTCGGCTCGTTCGAGAAGGTCATGCCGGGCTTCAGCACGGTCTTGTCGCCCTTCACCAGATAGGGCCATTCGTGCACGTCGAGGCCGATGCCGTGGCCGGTGCGGTGCGGGAGGCCGGGCGTCGCATAGCCTGGCCCGAAACCGGCGCCGTTGATGACCGCGCGGGCGGCGATGTCGATATCCTCGCAGCGGTTGCCG
>DATHHQ010000513.1:0-45122 GCA_035490095.1 Bradyrhizobium sp. | reverse complement strand
GACCAGCAAGCCGGGCGTGAACCGGCGGTCGACGCTGGCGCTGATGGGCGCCGGCGCCGTGACGATCGCGACACCATGGGTGGCGCGTGCGCAAGCCAAGACCATCAAGATCGGAATGCCGACGATCCTGTCCGGCCGCGTCGCGCAACTCGGAACCTCGTCGCGCAACGGCGTGATGATCGAGGTCGACAAGGTCAACGCCGCGGGCGGGTTGGCGGGACGGCAGATCGAAATGGTGATCCGCGATTCCAAGGGCCAGCCGCAGGAAGCGGCCCGGGTGGCGCGCGAACTCGTCAACACCGATGGCTGCGAACTTCTCCTCGATGCCGAGGCCTCGTCCGGCGCGTTCGCGGTGCATGAGGTCGCGCGCGATCTCGGCGTCTTCTGCATCCATACCAACTCGGAGACGTCGTCGCTGACGGCTGATCCGAAGCAGCACATTCTCAACGCGTTCCGCTCCGCGCGCCAGGGCGTGCACGATTCGATTGTCGGCGGCGGCTATGCGGCGGCCATCGCCAAAGCGAAGGGATTGAAGAAATGGGCGACCTGTTCGCCGGATTATGCCTACGGTCGCGATACGACGGGAGAGTTTGTCTACTACCTCAAGCAATTCGCGCCCGACGTCGAAATTATCAGCGACGCCTGGCCGAAACTTTTCCAGCCTGATTACACCGAGGTCGTCACCAAGATCTTGCAGGCGAAACCCCAGGCCATGTATTCCGCACTGTGGGGCGGTGATCTGACATCCTACATCGATCAGGCCAACATCTACGCGATGTTCAGCCAGATGGAAGTGTTCGCCGTCAACATGGCGGACTACACGGCGTTGACGGTGGTGAAAAACCTGCCGAAGGGCATCCACTCCGGCAACCGTTACATCAAGACCTATCCGGCGACCGCCGAGAACGCCGCCTGGGGCGACGCCTACAAGGCGAAGTTCAACGAGTATCCGACCAACTGGTCCTGGGAGAATGCGACAGCGATAATGCTGATGGCCGAGGCCTCGAGGAAGGCCAACTCCGCTGATGGCAAGAAGATCGCGGACGCGATGCGCGGTCTGACCATCAAATCGCCGTTCGGCGCCGACGGCACCGTGACCATGCGGGCCGAGGACCAGACCCTGATCGGCTATGCGATCGGTTGGGGCACTACAATTCCCAACGAGCCTTATGTCCCTGAGGTCAAGAGCGGCGACTGGAAACAGATTTTGGCGCTCGAAGCCGAGTGGAAGAAGACCAAGGGTTACACCTGACACATCAGCGGGACGTGGAGGCTGCGTGAGCGGCCTCCGCGCACCGTTGAAACGGTTTCTCGAAAGACCGCAACCTGGCACGCCGTAACGGACAGCTTCCTTGGACCTCGATGCGCTTACCGGCTGTCTTGCCAGCTCCGCCTGTCTGGTGACGCAAACCACCAGCGGCTTCATCATCGGCATGCTGTTGTTTCTTGTCGCGGTCGGGCTGACGCTGATCTTCGGTGTGCTCAAGGTCGTGAATTTCACCCACGGCGCGTTCTACATGTTCGGCGCCTATTTCGCGATGACGGCCTATCAGGTCACCGGCAGTTTTGCGCTGGCGATGTTTTGTGGCGCCGCCGGGACCGCGATCCTTGGCCTTGTGTTCGAACGCGTGTTCATGAGCCGCGTCTATGGCAGCGACGTGCTGATGCAGCTTCTGGTCTGCTATGCCTTTGTCCTGATCTTCGATGACGTGGTGCGGCTGATCTGGGGGCCGGAATTCAAGTCGATGGGAATGCCCACCGCGTTCCAGGTGCCGCCTCTGTTCATCGCCGGCGGCGTCGTGCCGCCATATTACCTGCTGCTGATTGGCGTGGCGCTCGCGGTCGCAGCGTTCCTCGGTGTCGGTCTTGCCCGCACCAAGATTGGCAAGGTGATCCGGGCCGCCGCGCATAATCCGGGGATGGTCTCGGCGCTCGGCATCAACACCGGGCTGATCTATGGCGGCGTGTTTGCGCTCGGCGGCATGCTGGCGGGCCTCGCCGGCGCGCTAGCGGCACCAGTGCGCTCGCTGACGCCCGGCATGGGATTTTCGGTCCTGATCGAATCCTTCATCGTCACTGTGATCGGCGGCATGGGATCGATCCTCGGCGCGCTGATCGGCGCGCTCCTGATCGGCCTGATCCGATCGTTCGGATCGCTTGGCTTTCCGTTGTTCACCGACGGCCTGATGTATCTGTTCATGGTGATCGTGTTGGTCGCCCGGCCCACCGGATTGTTCGGCAAGGAAGTGGCATGACCGAGCTGCAGGCCGAACGCGCCGGCCGACGCGCCGCAGAATCTTTGGGCGTTCAGCGCGTCGAGGCCAGGTCGAAGCGCTTGCGCTATCTCGATGTGCTGATTGCGGTCGCCGCGTTTGCCGTGCTGGCCACGTTGCCATTTTTGTTCAGCAGCAAGGCGCTGCTCGATTTCGTGATCCGCTGCTCGGCGTTCGGCCTGTTCGCGACCTCGCTCAATCTCCTGGTCGGTTACACCGGCATGATTTCATTCGGACACGGCATGTTCTTCGGCCTCGGCGCCTATGGGTTCGGCCTCATCATGCAACGCACCGGCGTGCCGATCCCGATCGCGTTTATCGGCACCTTGCTGATTACGACAATCGTCTCCGCGGTGATCGGTGCCATCTGCGTACGGCTGAAGGAAATCTACTTCGCCTTCGTCACGCTGGCGTTTCAGATGTTGATCCACAGCCTGATCCTGTCATGGGCCTCGCTGACCGGCGGCGATCAGGGCCTGCGCGGCGGCATTCCGCGCCCGGTGTTTCTTGGCCTCGATCTGTCGAACCATATGCATCTGTACATCGTGAGCTGCGCGCTGCTGGTGATCGGGCTTCTGCTGATGCGGCAGATCGCGCAGTCGCCGTTCGGCTATACCTTGCGCATGATCCGCGACAACGCCAGCCGCGCCAGCTTCGTCGGCATCGACGTCTGGCGCGCCAAGCTGACGATCTTCGTGCTGGCGGCGCTGTTTGCCTCGACCGGCGGCATGATCATGTGCCTGTTCGTGTCGGGCGCCTATCCCGAATTCGCCTATTGGACGATTTCGGGCGAGGGCATCTTCATCAACATGCTCGGCGGCGTCACCACCTTCCTTGGGCCGATAGCCGGGACCGTGCTGCTGTTGATCCTTAATGATACGGTGACCCGGCTAACCGACTATTACGGCATCGTGCTTGGCATCGTCATCCTGTTCTTCGCCATCGGCCTGCGCAAAGGCTTGATGGATTTCGCGGTCGAGTGGTACGAGCAGCGGCGCGACGGCGCCAAGGAGAGCGCGAGATGACGGGCTCAACCAAGCGTGTCAGCGTGGTGACCGGAGGCGCCAGCGGCATTGGCGCCGCCTGCGCGCGCGAACTCGCCGAGAACAGCGATCTTGTCATTGTAGTTGATCGCGACATCGCCAAGGCCCAGGCGGTTGCGGCGGAGATCGGCGGTCGCGCTTACCCCGCTGACGTCGGCGAAGAGCAGGGTGTCGAAGCCTGCGCAGCGGCGATTGAACGCGAATGCGGGCCGGTCGATGTGCTGGTCAACAGCGCCGGCATCATTCAGGTGCCGGCTCGGCCGCACGATCTGCCGATGTCGGCATGGGATGATGTCGTGCGCGTGGATCAGCGCGGCACATATGTGGCCTGCCTGGCCTTTGCGAGGGGCATGATCGGCCGCAGGCGCGGCAGCATCGTCAATATCGCCTCGGTCGCCGGCATGCGCTCGATGCCATTGCATGCCTACGCCCCGGCCAAGGCGGCGGTGATCGCGATCACCGAATGCCTCGCCGCGGAGTGGGGGCCCTCCGGTGTGCGGGTTAATGCGGTGTCGCCTGGCTATACGCTCACGCCAGCTCTGAAGAACGCGATCGATCGCGGTGAGCGCGACGTGTCGTCGCTTTCAGCCAATGCCGCGCTGCGCCGCCTGGTGGATCCCGCTGAAATCGCGCGTGTGGTGGCGTTTCTGGTATCCGATGCCGCTTCCGCGATGACCGGCGCCAATGTGCCCGTCGATTGCGGATGGCTGGCCGGCACCTCGTGGAGCACCTATGGCGGCCTCCGGGAGGCGAACGGCTAAGCCATGCTCGATGTGCAGCATCTCTCCAAATCGTTCGGCGGCGTCAGGGCGGCGGACGATATCACGTTGAATTTTGCGGAGGGATCGCTGACCGCGGTGATCGGTCCCAATGGCGCTGGCAAGAGCACGTTCTTCAACCTGATCACGGGCGCGTTGAAGCCTGACTCCGGCCGCATCCTTCTCAACGGCGTCGACATGGCAGGGCGCTCGCCGCCCGACATCGTGCGTCACGGTATCGGCCGGGCCTTTCAGGTGGCGAGCATCTTCCCATCGCTCACGGTGCACGAAACGATGCTGGCCGCGGTGTGTGCCGATCAGCGCCGCGCCAGCGTGCTGCATCGGCGATTTCCGCTCGCCGAGACCCGCGACCGTGCCGAACAGGCGATGGAAGTGCTGGGCCTCGCCAGCAAGCGCGACCGGATCGCGGCAACGCTGTCGCATGGCGACCAGAAGCTGCTCGATATCGCTCTGGCCCTGGTGCTCGATCCCAAGGTGTTGCTGCTTGACGAGCCTACCGCCGGCATGGGCACCGAGGAACGTTGGCGGATGATCGACAAGGTCTATGAACTCTGGGAGCGGCAGAAGATTACGGTCGTCTTCATCGAGCACGATATGGACATCGTCTTCAAGATCGCGCCAATGATCGTGGTGCTGTGCTATGGTCGGATCCTCGCGACCGGCGCGCCCGATACAATCCGTCAAAACCCCGATGTCATCGAGGCGTATCTCGGCACCGAACATCACGCCGGGGCAGCGACATGAGTGGGCAGGCCGTCGTTCGGGTCGAGGATCTCGATGTCTATTACGGCACCAGCCAGATCCTGTTCGGTGTCGATCTCCAGGTGCAGCAGGGCGAGACCATGGCGCTGCTCGGCCGCAACGGGGCTGGCAAATCAACTACCATGAAAGCCATCATGGGTCTTGCGCCGGCGCGGCGCGGGAAGGTGACGCTCCGCGGCCGTGTCGTCTCCGGGCTCAAACCACATCACATCGCCCGCGCCGGGCTCGGCTTTGTGCCCGAGGACCGGCAGATCTTTCCGGATCATACGGTGGAGGACAATCTCATCATCGGCCAGAAGAAAGGCGCCGAAGGTCAGGACGAATGGTCGATCCGGCGTGTCTATGAGGTGTTCCCGCTGCTGGAGCCGCTTCGATACCGGATCGCGGGCCGGCTGTCGGGCGGCGAACAGCAGATGCTCGCCATCGCGCGTACGTTGATGGGTAATCCGGCGCTACTGTTGCTCGACGAGCCGAGCGAGGGGCTTGCGCCGATCATCGTGCAGCGGATCGGCGAGTTGTTACGGCAGCTGCGCGGGACAGGTGCTACGGTTTTGATCGCGGAACAGAACATGCATTTCTGTCTTGGGTTGGCCAGCCACGCCACTGTCATCGACAAGGGCCAGATCGTCTACACCGCTACCATCGAGGATCTGAAAGCCAACGACAACATTCGCCAGCGCTATCTCGCGCTGTAGCTGCGACGCGGCCTTGCGTTTCGGATTTTATCCCGGCCATGATTCCTGATCGCGCACGCGATAGTCGTCGGTGTTTCGTCATCCGTTGCGAGAAATGCCGATAGAATAGGGCTGATTTGCAATTCCGTCGGACGGAACAAAATTCCGCTTGCATCAGCAACTGACCGGGGTTCTCATGTTCGGCAATAACAAGCTGAACGAGACGCAGCGCGCGCCGGTCATTTGGCAACGAGGAAGCGTGATGGGGGCGTTGTCGCATCTGCAAATTGTCGAGATCGGAAGCGCCGCGGCGGCGAGCTATTGCGCCCGCTTGTTTGCCGATTTCGGTGCGACAGTTCTGAAGGTCGAACCGCCTCGGGGTGATCCGATTCGCCGTACCGCACCTTATACACCGAACGGACAAAGCGCCTGGTTCGCGTTTCTCAACTTCAACAAGTCGAGCGTCGCGCTCGATTCAAATGACGAAAGCGCCTCGTTGCGCCTGACGGAACTGATCGGCGACTGCGACGTCCTGATCGACGGCCGCGATATCGATGCGGCGGATTGTCCGGCATTCGATCTTGCCGCGCTCAAGCGAAACAATCCCGGCCTTATTCATGTCGAAGCAAGCTGGTTTGGCCATGAGGGTCCATACGGGAATTTTGAGGCGACCGACTCGACCATTCGTGCGCTGACGGGATTGGTGAAACTGGTCGGACCAGTCGAAGGGCCGCCGGTTCACGCACCCGATTTCCAAACCGGCATCCTTGCCGGCCTGTGGGGCTTTGTATCGGCGTCGTCGTCCGTGCTGAGCCGCATGAAGGATGGACACGGCCGAACCAGCAAGCTGTCCATCTTCGAATCAAGCATTGCGGTCTCCGAATACATTATGTTTGAGGCGTTCCTGCGCGGGGACATCATGCGCCGGATCGGCGTCAACCGCTTCTGGCCGACATTTCCTGTCGGTATCTATGAAACCAAGCAAGGCTGGCTTGGTGTTACCACGGTGACACCTGCGCAATGGCGTGCCTTCTGCGAGATGCTGGGGTTGTTCGACCTGCGCGACGACGCGACGTTGTTTCTTGGCGTCGATCGGCTCCAGCACATGGAAGACATCGAAAGCAGATTTGTTCCGAAGTTGAAGCAGCGCACCGCGCAGGAGTGGTTTGCCGAAGGGCTCAAGCGAAAAATCCCGATTGTGCCGGTGCCCGGTATCGGCGACCTCATCCGTGACGAAGAGAAGAAATCGCGCGGGGCGATTGTACCGATCGCCATCGGCGACGAGACCGGCTTTACCGCAGGCTCCATGCAGCGACTGACTGGCACGCCGCCGCGACGCGGCGGAGCAGTTCCCGCTGTCGGCGAGCGGCAGCCCGTCACGGTCCGTTCCCATGGTGCAGCCGCACGCGCGCCGTTGCCCAAGCCACGCGATTCGGATCGGCTTCCTCTGGAGGGCGTGCGTGTTATCGATTTCTCGATGGGTTGGGCCGGTCCGATTTGCACGCGCACGCTGGCGGATCTTGGCGCCGACGTCATCAAGATTGAAGCAATGCAGTATCCCGACTGGTGGCGCGGCATTGACCGGCGACCGGATTATGTTCTCGAAAAGATGTATGAGAAGATGCCGCGGTTCTGCATCATGAACCGCAACAAGCGGGGTATAACGCTCGATCTGACGCGGCCGCAGGGCTTGCAGCTTGCCAAACGGCTCCTCGCCGACGCCGACCTCGCTGTCGACAACTATTCCGTCGAAGTGCTGCCGAAACTTGGGCTCGGCTATGACGTGCTGAGCAAGGTAAATCCAAAGCTCGTGATGATGTCGATGTCGGCGTTCGGCTCAGGAAGCATTTATCGCGACTGCCGCGGCTACGGTTCGACGCTCGAGCAAGGCTCGGGCCTGCCGGGCGTCGTTGGAGACGCCAATGGACCACCCGTCATGAGCCACACGGCGTTCGGCGACGCCGTCGGCGGATTGAACGGATGCGCCGCCGTCCTCATCGCTGTGATTCACGCACGGCGTACCGGCAAGGGCCAATTCATCGATCTCGCGCAGATCGAATGCATGATGCCTTTTGCCGCTCCCTGGATCGTGGCGCATTCAATCGACGGCGAGGAGCCTGTAAAATATGGCAATCGTCATCCGGATTTCGTGCCGCACGGGTGTTTCCCGTGCGCCGGCAGCGACAACTGGATCGTGGTCGCTGTTTCCTCAGATGCGATGTGGCCGAAGCTTGCCAGGTTGCTGGGCCGTGCCGACTGGGCCGCGGATCAGGCGCTGAAGCAAGCTGCCGGGCGGCGCCAGATCGAGCAGCAAATCGAAGCAGCGATCTCGGCTTGGACGTCAACGCGCGATCCGGACCAAGCGATGAACACGTTGCAGGCCGCCGGCATTGCATCGGGCGTGTCGCGATTGCCGATCGACTTGTTGAAAGATCCGCAATTGCATGCACGCGGATTTACTCAGGAGATCGATCGCGCCTTCATCGGCAGGCATCCGCAACCATCCATGCCGTTCCGCGAGACCGACAAGCCTTTTGCGATTCGCAGCCCGCCACCGACGCTCGGCGAGCACAACCGTGAAATACTCGCCGGCATTCTCGGACTGTCCAGCGCCGAGATTGATCAGCTTGCGCGTGACGGCATTATCGGAACCGAGATGCTGATGGAGGAACAACTCGTGAAAGAGAAGAAACAGGCGGCGGGCTGATGGGAGCAGCCTACCCGGCAGAGCGCAAATCCGGAGCGGTCGCGACGGGCAGCTCGCAAGCGCTGATGTCGGTGCGTGGGCTTGGCATTCGCTTCAAGACCTCACAGGGGGTATGGCAGGCGACGCGCAAGATCGACTTCGACGTTGCGCCGGGCGAACGCGTCGGAATTGTCGGCGAAAGCGGTTGCGGCAAGACCATCACCGGCCTTTCCATCCTGCGGTTGCTGCCGAACAATCTCTCCGGCCTGGACGGCTCGATCATGTTCGACGACATCGATCTGGCCTCGTGCAGCAGCAGGGTGATGCGCTCGATACGCGGCCGGCGAATCGGAATGATTTTTCAGGAGCCGATGAGCGCGCTTGATCCGGTGTTCACCGTTGGACATCAGATCGCCGAGACCCTGCGTATTCATACCAATATCGGCAAGGACGAAGCGAGGGCACAGACCATTGACATGCTTCGCCGTGTCGGCATTGCGTCACCTGAACGGCGCATCGACGACTTCCCACATCAGCTCTCCGGTGGAATGCGCCAGCGCGTGATGATCGCGGCTGCGCTGATCTGCGGGCCGCAGTTGTTGATCGCCGACGAGCCGACCACAGCACTGGATGTCACGGTGCAGGCGCAGATTCTTGAACTGCTGCGGAACCTGAGCGAGAAATCGAAAACGGCGCTGATGCTGATTACCCATGACCTTGGCGTTGTCGCCGAAACCTGTACGCGCATGATCACCATGTATGCGGGCGAGGTCATCGAGGATGCCACGGTCGATGCTGCGCTGATTCGGCCGCTGCATCCCTATACATCCGGCCTGTTGCGCTCGCTGCCTCACTTGAGCCCGCGCCTCGGCAAGCTTCCCTCCATCCCGGGCCGCGTTCCCGCCATTACCGACATGCCGAATGGCTGCCGCTTCAAGGCGCGTTGTCCGCATGCGACTGCGGGTTGCGAAGCCGAACAGGAATTGCTCGATGCAGGCGACGGCCGCAAGGTTCGCTGCTGGCGTTTCAGGGAACTCGAATTGCCGGGCGCATTGCAGCAGATAGCCTCGGCGCCGATTGCGGGAATGGTGGTCCGGCAATGATGTCCCCGGCCGCCGATACGAGACCGGATCCCATCGTCTCGGTGCGTGACCTTGAGGTGTCGTTTCAAACGATGGATCGCCGCGCGACCGTGAAGGCGGTCGATGGCGTCAACTTCGACGTCCGTCGCGGCGAGACGTTTGGAATCATCGGAGAATCCGGATCGGGGAAAACGACCATCGGCCGTGCACTGGTTTTTCTTCTGAAACCGACCGCGGGCGCCATTCTGCATAATGGCATCGATCCGCAAGGGTTGCCGCGGAAGGCGTTTCAAAGCCACCGTCGCGACTACCAGATCATCTTTCAGGATCCGAACGCAGCGCTGAACCCGCGCATGACCATCGTCTCGTCGGTGCTTGAGCCGCTCGACCTCGCGCGCGCGGGAACCAGGACAGAGCGCATGGCGTGCGCGCAGGAAGCCATGGATCGTGTCGGCTTGCCCAAGGAGATTGGCGAACGATACCCGCACCAGCTTTCCGGCGGTCAAAAGCAGCGCGTGATCATCGCGCGGGCGCTGACGCTGCGGCCGAAGCTGATCGTTTGCGACGAGGTCGTGGCGGCGCTCGACATGTCGATCCGCGGTGATGTGCTCAATCTGTTTGCCGAGCTGCAACGCGATCTCGGCCTCACTTACGTGTTCATCACCCACGACCTGTCGGTGGTTTCCCACATCAGCGACCGCATCGCGGTGATGTATCTCGGCCGCTTCGTCGAGTTGGGTCCGACGGAGGATGTTTCCGGGCGCCCGCTGCATCCCTATACGCAGGCGCTGCTGTCGGCCGAGCCGCTGCCAGTGCCCTCGACCATGCGCCGCGACCATCGCATCATTTTGCAGGGTGAAATTCCGAGTCCGATTGATCCGCCGTCCGGCTGCCGCTTTCGCACCCGCTGCCGGTATGCGCAAGCGGTCTGCGCCGAGCAGGCGCCCGGCTGGCGCGAACTCGCAGCCGATCATTGGGTCGCCTGCCATTTCGCCGATCGGCCGAATTTTTCGCCAAACTGACAACAATTCCCGTTATTCCCGTTCGACGGAGGACAATGCCATGACGAAGCAAAAGATCCTGGCGCCAGGTGCAACACGGCGTGAGGCGATGGCGCTGATGCTGGGTGCGGTATCGGGCGTGGCGCTGGGCGGCAACGCCCGCGCGCAGGGCGCGCCGAAACGCGGCGGCATCTTGCGCATCTCGGCCTTCACCAACCCTTCGAGCCTCGACCCGACCACCGGCGGCGCCGGTTCGGATCACGCGTTTCTGTTTACAATGTACGACACGTTGACCGAATGGGACTATGAGACTTTAAAACCAAAGCCGGGTCTTGCTGAGAGCTCGAACTTCACCGACCCAACCACCTTCGTGCTCAACATCCGGCCGGGCGTGACCTTTCACGACGGCACGCCGCTCGATGCCGAAGCGGTCAAATTCAACTTCGAGCGCAACAAGAGCGATCCGAAATCGAACATCAAGGCCGATCTTGCGACCGTGGCGTTCGTGGAAGTCACCGGTCCGATGCAGATCACATTGAAGCTGAATACGCCCGATGCCGCAATGCCCGGCATCCTTTCCGATCGCGCGGGTATGATGGTCTCGCCCACGGCCGTCAAGGCAAGCGCCAGCGGCAATCTCGCTCGCACTCCGGTGGGCGCCGGTGCCTATGCTTTTGTCAGTTGGGCGGATGGCGAACGTATCGTTGTCAAGCGCAATGAAAAATATTGGAAGGCAGACCGTCCTTACCCCGATGGCATCGAGTTTGCGATCATTCCCGAACTGACAACAGGTGTGCGCTCGGTCACCGCCGGGCAAAACGACCTCATCTATCAACTGCCGCCGCGCCAGAAAGCAGTGGTGGAACGCTCCAACAACCTCAAACTCGTCAACGGGCCGACGCTCTATGTCTTTCAGGTTTTCTTGAATTGGGCAAAACCGCCGTTCGACGATATCCGGGTCCGCAAGGCATTCAACTTTGCCATCGATCGCGAAGCCTTCGTCAAGGCGTCGCTCGCCGGACTTGCCGAACCGGCTTACATGAACCTGCCGAAATCGCACTGGGCTTACGACAAATCTGTCGCCGGGCTTTACCCCTACGATCCCGATAAAGCGCGCAAGCTGCTTGCAGAAGCAGGCTTCAAGGAGGGAACAGGAATCGAAATCGGCGGCTATCCGGATCAGGACTCGGTTCAGCGGGAAGAAATCCTGATCGAGCAACTCCGCAAGGTCGGTATCGGCGTACGCTTCCTCAACTCGCCCGTTGCCGAAGCAGCAGGCGCGTTTTTCGGCGCCGAAAAACGAGGTTGCGGGCTACTCGCCGCCTGGACCGGACGACCGGATCCAAGCCTGACTTACTCGCTGATGTTCACCAAGGATGCGTATTTCAATGGCGGCAGAGCCCCGGTCCCGCCGGAACTGGAGGCGGCGATCAAAGAGTCGCGCGCCTCCGAAGACATCGAGATACGCCGCAAGGCTTTCGCGACCGTGCAAAGGCTGGTGATGGAGAACGCCTTTGTGGTGCCACTCGCGTTCCAGTACGAGTTGGTCGCGATGAACAAGCGCGTGCAAGGCTACAGGCCGAACCTGCTCGGCAAGCCGAAATACGACGACGTCTGGCTGGAGAGCTAGAGGCATGGCGCGACGCAGTCCGGCAAAGGTCATCGGCAGCCGGCTGTTGCAGGCGCTGCCGGTGATTCTGCTGGCGACTTTCATGGTGTTTTCGCTGCTCAAGCTGGTGCCCGGCGACATTGCGGTGACACTAGCGGGCGACAACGCCTCCGACATACGCATCGCCGAGATCAAGCGAATATACGGGCTCGATCGGCCGTTTATGGTGCAATACGGCGCATGGCTTGGAAAAGCCGTTCAGGGCGATCTTTCGCAATCGCTGCTCTCCGGCGAGAAGGTTGCAGATTCGATCGCCCGGGCCTTTCCGAACACGCTGCTGATCGTGGCCATTGCGCTCATGCTCGCGCTCGCCACCGGGATCCCGATGGGAATTGTTGCCGCGATCAAACCCAATGGCTGGGTCGACAAGATTGTCAGCATGGTGGCCTCGCTCGGCGTGGCGATACCGGTATTCTGGCTCGCCATGATTCTGGTGGCGGAAATCTCGCTCAAGCTGAATTGGCTGCCGGCCACGGGCGCGAAATCATTTGCAGTGTCGCCCTGGGACGCGATCCGGCATGCATTGCTGCCCGCTATCGCGATCGCCGCCTACGGCATGGCCGAGGTGGCGAGGCAGTTGCGGGGGTCGCTGCTGGAGGTGCTGTCGTCGCAATATGTGCGGACGTTGCACGCCAAGGGACTTTCGATGTCGAGAATCCTGTGGCAACACGGCCTCAAGAACGTCAGCGTCAATCTGTTCACCATCATCAGCCTGCTGGTGAATCGGATGCTGGCCGCGACCGTCGTTGTCGAAGCTGTGTTCGCGATTCCCGGCTTGGGGAGTCTGATCGTTCGCGGCGCCATTCAACGCGATTTCCCGATCGTGCAGGGCGTGGTGTTCGCCATGGTGATCGTCGTCATTCTGGTCAACCTGATCGCGGATCTATTGTGCGCGGCCGTCGATCCGAGGATCGAGCAATGACGGAGCTTGCGCTTCCAAACCGGCCATTCTTCGCGAAAATGACGCGCTCGCGGCGTTTCTTCTGGTGGCTGGCCTCGGATCTGCGCGCGGCGCTGGCGCTGGTCGTGCTGCTCGGGCTTGTCATCGTTGCGATCGGAGCGCCGTGGATCGCGCCTTACCCGCCGACCGCGCAAGACGTCAACAACATGCTGGCGGCGCCCGGTTCCAGCCATCTGCTCGGCACCGACGATCTCGGTCGCGACATTTTCAGCCGCTTGATCTACGGCGCGCCGGCCACCGTGTATGCGAGCCTGCTTGCCGTCAGCGTCGCAGTCGCCATCGGGTTGCCGGTCGGATTGATAGCCGGCTTTTTTGGCGGCTGGACCGATGACATCATCAGCCGGGTGATCGATACCTTTCTGTCGTTTCCGGCCATCGTGCTGGCGATCGCGGTCACCGGCGCCCTCGGCATCGGCCTGACCAACGGCATGATCGCCGTTGGCATTGTAATGTTTCCGGCGTTGGCGCGGATCGTGCGCGCGCGTACGCTGATTGTGCGCCAGGAACTCTACGTCGATGCGTCGCGCTGCTTCGGCGCGCCGACCTGGCATATTCTGTGGAAGCATGTGCTGCCGAATGCCTTGCAGCCGGTGATCGTCCAGGTGACGCTGCTATTGGCCGCCGCACTGCTTGCGGAAGCGAGCCTGAGTTTCCTCGGTCTCGGCATCCAGCCACCCAATCCAAGCTGGGGCGCGATGCTGGCCCGCGCCTATCAATACATGGAGATCGCGCCGGAGCAGATGTATGCGCCCGGATTTGCAATTCTGGTCGTTTCGCTGGCGTTCAATGCGCTGGGAGAGTCCTTACGCATCGTGCTCGATCCGACCATGAAGGATCGCTGAGCCTCAACCGGAAACGTTCATGCCTTTTCGTAAGCTATTGATCGCCAATCGCGGCGAGATTGCCATTCGCATCGCCCGTGCCGCGGGCGAGAGCGGCCTTGCCAGCGTCGCGATCCACCCGACCGACGATGCGCTGTCGCTGCACGTCCGTGCCGCCGATGAAAGTTGCGAAATTCCGGGGCGAGGCGCGCAGGCCTATCTGGATATCGAAGCGGTGATGGCAGCCGCGAGGGCGACGGCATGCGATGCATTGCACCCGGGCTATGGCTTCCTCAGCGAGAATGCGTTGCTGGCGCGGCGTTGCGCGGAGGAGGGGATTGTCTTCGTCGGACCGTCCCCGGAGGCGCTGGATTTGTTCGGCGACAAGATCGAGGCAAAACGGCTCGCCAGGCGCTGCGGCGTGCCGGTGATCGAAGGCACCTCCGGTCCGACCACGCTGGACGAGGCGAGGGTATTTTTCGCTTCGCTCGGCGTGGGGGGAGCGGCGATGATCAAGGCGATAGCCGGCGGCGGCGGGCGCGGCATGCGCATCGTCGAGGACGCCTCAAAGTTGGAGGAAGCCTATGCGCGTTGCCAATCCGAGGCGAAGGCTGCTTTTGGAAACGATCAGGTCTATGTCGAACGCCTGATCCGCAAAGCACGCCATATCGAAGTACAGATCATCGGCGACCGCTTTGGCGCGATCAGCCATTTGTGGGAGCGTGAATGCACCATCCAGCGACGCAACCAGAAGCTCATTGAAGTCGCGCCAAGTCCCTCGCTGAGCGATGGCTTGCGTTCGCGGATCATCGATGCCGCAAGGGAGCTTGCTGCCGCCGCGCACTACGACAGTCTGGGCACGTTCGAATTCCTGGTCGACGGTGAAGCAACCGAACGCGATCCGGCGTTCGCCTTCATCGAGGCCAATCCGCGCCTTCAAGTCGAGCACACCGTGACCGAGGAGGTGCTTGGCGTCGATCTGGTGAAATCGCAGATCGCGGTCGCCTCCGGCGCAACCCTGGCCTCGCTCGGCCTGACCCAGGCCGCCGTCCCAGTGCCACGCGGCTACGCGGTGCAACTCCGCATCAACATGGAGGTGATGGATGCGAAGGGGCTGACGAAGCCGACGGGCGGGACACTTGAGGTGTTTGATCCGCCGTCCGGCCCGGGCGTGCGGGTCGATACCTTCGGCTATGCGGGGTACAAGACAAGTGCTGCCTACGACTCACTGCTCGCCAAGGTCATCGTTCATTCGTCGGCCGCGAACTGGCCAGATGTCGTGCAGAAGGCGGCGCGGGCTTTGCGCGAATTTCGTATCGAAGGTGTCGCTACCAACATTCCCTTCATTCAGGCGGTGCTGGCGCATCCCGATTTCGTCGCCAACCGCATCAGTACCAGTTTCATCGATACCCATGTCGCCGCCCTGGTCGGCGCGCCCAGGGAAATCGCGCGGCCGCTGTTCTTCGCAACCGGGGCCGCCGTCGGCGAAATACCCGCGTCTTCCAAGGCAGGTGTATCCACTGGTCCATCGGGATCGGTAGCGGTGCCGGCGCCGCTGCAAGGCACGGTGGTTGCGATCGAGGTGGCCGAGGGGGATTTGGTCCGTCCGGGGCAGCAGATCGCCATCATCGAGTCGATGAAGATGGAGCACCTGGTGGATGCCCCGCACGGCGGCAAGGTCACAAAAGTCACGGCTTCGAAGGGCGCGACCCTGATGCATGGCGAGCCGATCCTGTTTCTCGAGCCGGCCGAAGTCGACGGCGACGAGGCCGAGGAGGAAGCGGCTGTCGATCTCGATCACATCAGGCCCGATCTCGCGGAGGTCATCGCGCGCCACGCCATTACGCTCGATGAGAATCGACCCGCAGCGGTCGCGCGCCGGCGCAAGACCAACCAGCGAACGGCGCGGGAAAACGTCGCGCAACTGGTCGATGAAGGATCGTTCGTTGAATACGGATCGCTGGCGATCGCCGCCCAGCGCCGCCGGCGGAAGGTCGATGATCTGATCAAGAGCACGCCCGCCGATGGGCTGATCACGGGCGTGGCCACTGTCAACGCAGAGAAGTTCGGTGCCAAAGATGGGCGCTGCATGGTGATCTCCTACGACTATACCGTGCTGGCCGGCACCCAGGGTCACATGAATCACAAGAAGATCGACCGCATGCTCGGCCTTGCCGAGCAATGGCGCCTGCCGCTGGTGTTCTACGCCGAAGGCGGCGGCGGTCGCCCCGGTGATACCGACCGGCTCGGCATGACCGGTCTCGACGGGCCGTCATTCGTGCAGTTCGCCAAGCTTTCCGGACTGGTGCCGGTCATCGGCGTGGTTTCCGGCTATTGTTTCGCGGGCAACGCCGCGATGCTCGGTTGCTGCGACGTCATCATTGCCACCAACAATGCGTCGATTGGCATGGGTGGGCCGGCGATGATCGAAGGCGGCGGTCTCGGCGTCTACCATCCCGCCGAGGTCGGACCAGTGTCATTCCAGGCGCCGAACGGCGTCATCGACATTCTCGTTGAGGACGAAGCGGAAGCCACGAGTGCGGCGCAGAAATATCTCTCGTATTTTCAGGGCTCCTTGGCCTCCTGGAATGCAAGGGATCAGCGCCTGCTGCGACGTGCTATTCCGGAAAACCGGCTGCGCGTCTATGACGTGCGCAACGTCATCGATCTCCTGGCCGACGAGGGATCGGTGCTCGAAATACGCAGGGATTTCGGTGTCGGGATCATCACCGCTTTCATTCGCATCGAGGGCAAGCCATTCGGGCTGATCGCCAACGATCCGAAGCACCTCGGTGGCGCGATCGATGCGCCGGCGGGCGATAAGGCCGCACGTTTCATGCAACTTTGCGATGCCTTTGACATTCCGATCGTGTCGCTGTGCGACACGCCCGGCTTCATGGTTGGGCCCGAAGCAGAGAAGACCGCGATCGTGCGGCATGTCGCCCGGATGTTTGTGATCGGGGCTAGTCTCACGGTGCCGCTGTTCGGCATCGTTCTGCGCAAGGGTTATGGCCTCGGGGCGCAATCCATGATCGGCGGCGGTTTCCATGCCTCCTTCTTCACGGTGGCATGGCCGACCGGCGAGTTCGGCGGCATGGGACTGGAAGGCTATGTCCGGCTTGGCTTCCGCAAGGAAATGGAAGCGATTGCCGATCCGCTTGAGCGGGAGAAATACTACAAGGCCAAGGTTGCGGAACTCTATGCCAACGGCAAGGCGACCTCCATCGCATCGGTTCTGGAGATCGACGAAGTGATAGATCCAGCCGAAACCCGCCGCTGGATCACGGCTGGCCTTCAATCCGTGCCAAAGCCCGAACCACGCAGCCATCGCAAGCGACCCTGCATCGACGCCTGGTAGGACGTCGAAAGCTGCAGGATGCTGTGGGACTAAGATACTGATCCCATTGGGTCTCGAAACCCCGAAATCCACACCTGAGCCCTTAGGAGGCGAACGTAAGCGCCAGACTCTCAAGCAGCCGGATTCCAGCTTCGAGCCCTGATGCGTCGGCCCAGCCGCTCAAGTGCTACCCGGTCTCAATGGTGGTGGTGGCGGTGATGCCATTTCTTTCGGAGGTGGATCCCCGGCGTCTGCGCATAAGATCCGGAGCCCTGCTGCCTGGATTCCTGAAGCCGCCGCTGATAGCCGGGGGAATTCATGATGCTCGCCGCACCACCCCGCGCCAAGGCCGGCGCGATATTTGAGAGTTCAACCGCGCCGATGAGAAACAACAAGGCTGCGGCTAGTTTGGCATAACTTTTCATGGTTCCACCATCGCGCGTTGGCCCGGCGTCATGACTTGCCGCTTTGTCGGGAGTTGCGCCAGACCATTCCACGGCAGACCGGCGCAGACAATTCACACAAACGCGATTGTCGAGGCGACAGGACGACGAGCGATTCCGACAATCTCGGAATTCAAAGCGAAGTCATTGAGATGCCGTCGTAAGCAATGGACCGCCGGCTTTAGGTGCCGCTCCGGATCATCAGGCCAAGCGCCAGGACAAGAATCAGGAGCATCACGGCGATGGCTTCGACGGGAAGGATGATGGGGGAGGGCGTCAGAGGCTCTGCTCGATGTGCCCTGCGAACCGGTCCGGGGTGCACGTCCATTACACCGCCTCGTGCTTCGCAAGATCGCGGGCATGATCGAAACGGTTGGCCTGCAGGTCAGGGCCCGCCGACGGAATTTCGGGAACGGCGGCCTCCGCCAGGATCTCGGCGGTGACGTCATCGACCGCAGAACCCGCGATCTCGTGAATGAAGCTGATGTTCTTGTATTCGCCGGAAGTCACGCGGGAGACAACTTCCCGCCGGGTGATTTCAGGATCGACAATGGCCTCGCGCCCGCGCCGTCCATAATCGATCATCACAACGAAATACTGCATGACGGCTGCGCTCCTCGCCCCGAAGCGAGGCTGGCGGACGAAGCAAGTATTTCGGAAAATCAGAAGTTAGTCAAGTCGTAAAATTCGGAAAATCAGAATTAGGTCCGATCTGCAGGAATTCTCGGCCGAGGCCGGGGCGAATCGCACGATGCGTGATCATTTCGCCGCCTTGATTTCCCGTGGGTGAGCCCCGACATGCGCCCTGGCACCCTTGCGCGCACGGGCGGAGGCTTTGGTCCGCAGCCGTTCGATCTGGCCCCTCGGCAGGGTGACGCAGATCTCCCCGATCCATTCCAGCTTTACCCCGTTGATCGGCTTGGCGTTGAAGCTCGTGAGGTTGACCAGCGTGGAGGATTTTCCCCGCTCGATCGTCTTCAAATAGCGCTCGCCGGTCTTCAGCCTGACCGCGGCCTCTTCCCCGTAGAAGCTCGACGGCGGATGGCGCTGTTCCCTGTAGACCACGATGATGTCGCCGTTTTCATACTTAGGCAGCATGGAGTCGCCGACGACTTCAAAGGCGATGGTTTCCTCCGCGATCGGGAAGGGCAACTCGACCTCCCCCAGACCCTCCGGCGGCACTTGTTCATGTTCGGGCTCGATGACGGCCCCGGCGCCGACACGGCCCATGATCGGCACCGAATTCAGCTCGAGGTAATCGATAATGGGCGCAATTTCCGTGGCTTTGATCAGGCGCGCTTCGGCCAGGATCTCGGAAACCGCGCCCGCGCGGACGCCCATCGCCGTTGCCAGACCGCCCTTGGTCTTGCCCGGCTTCTCAAGGCCCCGCTCTATCATTTTGATATCCAGCATGCCGCCATATTTCTGAATTTCAGAAAGAAAATCAATACCGATTTTCCGAAATCGACTTGACTTTTATTTCGGAATATCAGAAATTATGGAGATGGACCCGGCAACAGCCATCATCAGGAAACTCGGCGGCGAGGCCAAGGTGGCCGGGATCGCGGGCACGGCGTTGTCGGCGCCGTATCGCTGGCAGCATGAGAAATCGCGGGGCGGAACCGGCGGCCTGATTCCGCAGGCCCACCATCGCCGCCTGCTGGATTACGCCGACGCCCATGGCATCGCGCTTGCGGCGGAAGAATTTCTTGCCCCGCGCGCGAGCGCACCTTCGGGAGCCGGATGATGCGAGCTTCATTTGAGAACATGCAGCGTGGCGCTGCTGTTTCCCAGCGCGCTGGTGGCGGCTTCAATCGAAACGCGCGCGCCCGACGCAGGAATAATCAGTCTGAACACCGCGATGCTTTGGGTGCGCCCGCCCAGCGCCGGCTGCTGCGTGAACGCGGCACACCGCAAGATGCCGTTGGAAAGATGAAAGTTTCCGAATCCATCGACATAGAATTCCTGCAAGCCGAAAGGCTCCAGGACTTTTTCGCTTTTCATTATCGCCGCCCCATTCGCCAGGTGATGGAGGTATCGGGCCACAACTTGAGGGTGCCGTACAGTAAATTATTTTTGCGGGTTGTCGCGCAATCGCGGTTGCGGGCGCAACGAAAAATTAACCGGTGCCAGATGGCGCACGCCGCGGCCCCAGGGCGCCAAGCGCGGCTGCCCCGCCTGTGCATCCGCAAGGCTGAACGCGCTCACACGTCCATGTGCGCCAAGCACATTCGAGGAAACGGAAGGGGCAGGGGGACGGAATGCAATCGACAAGCTGGACAGATGAGCATTCAAAGGCGCTGCGGGAGTTTCTCGAGAGCGGCATGTCCTATGCAAGGATCGCCGACGCCATCAATGCGAAATTCCAAACCGCCTATTCCCGCACCGCCGCGATCGGCCGCGCCAGGCGAATGGGATTTGCTGGTCCGGACAGGCCCAACGACTGGCCCAAGCTGCCGCCGAGAGCCAAACCGCCGCAGCTGCACAAACTACACGAACGCCGCGTGCCCGAATCCATGCGGTTGATGCCAACGTTCGAGCGCGAGGAGAACGTCAAGCTTCGCTGCGTCGAGATCGATCCGCGTCATCTTTCGCTGATGGATCTTGAACCCGGCGATTGCCGATATCCCTACGGCGGCGACGAGGAAGACGAAGCCATTACCTTCTGCGGTCACCCGCAGCGCCGGGGCACGAGCTACTGCGCGGCGCATTTTCGTCTGACGCGCGGCCCTGGCATCGTGTCGGAACGGTCCGCCGGCTCCGTCTCACTCAGACTTGTGGAGGCGGCATGAAGCGCGGGCCGAAACTGACTCCGGTTGCGATCATGGCCGACAGGATGAAGCCGCTGGCGCGCAGCCATCGCATCGCACATTTGCGGGCGCCGATCCAGCAGCAGCCGATCCAGTCGAGCCGACGGGAAGAACTGGTTGCATTGTTGCGCGATGAAATGTCGGCACCGCCTGGCAAGGAAGTCTGCGCAAGATGAATCGCCCCTGGATGCCTCTGTATGTCGGCGACTATCTCGGCGACACCGGTCACCTGACCACGACGCAGCACGGGGCCTATCTCCTGCTGATGATGCACTACTGGCGCAAGGGCGAGCTTCCCGGCGACGACCGGCAACTCTGCAAGATCGCCAAGCTGCCGCTCAAGACGTGGAATGAGTATCGCGCGCCGCTGCAGGATTTTTTCCACGACGGGTGGAAGCACAAAAGGATCGACGCCGAACTCGAGAGGATGATGCGCGTATCCGCCAAGCGGGCGATTGCCGGGCAAAAGGGAGGCATTGGCTCGGCGCTGGCTCGCATGAAACTGGAAAACGCCTCGCTCTCCCGGCACGCCTCGCCCCGAGCAATTGCCGGACCATTGTCCAGCGCGGCCGCGGCAAGCGTCGACCACTCACATTCACACAAGAGTCTTCTCAAGCGTGAGACGGGCGCGACCGATCCCTTGACGCCGCAACGGCGAGGGCGCGCAGAAAAGTCGGGCATCGCCGTCAGCCCCGAGCTTGCGGCCTATGTCGCCAAGCGAACGGCGTAACCAACGATTCAATTTGCATCATTCAGCGGAGCTATCCGACATGGCACGAGCCAAACGCAACAAGTCGCACAATCCTGCAAAAGCTCATGACCGGCGATCCCGGGATCTGCCGCGCAACGCGGAAGTGGCGGCCATTGAAGTGGACGATCCCTTTGCGCTGGAGCCGGGAGAAAAGATCGTCACCTTGCGCTCGATCCCCAACGACCCCTTGGCGCGCCTGCACACGCACCGACAGATCGACGAGGCGCAGTACCAAGGCGGGCGCGCGTTCCAGCACGATTGGGAGAAGGCCGAGCGCGGACCTCAGGCCGTCGATCCCACCAGGGAATATGTCGATGGCGGACAAAAGCGGGAGCCGATTACGGAAGGCCAGCGCAAGGCGGTGCTGCGGCTGAACCGGACCGAGCGTGAGCTGGGCGCGGATGGCTCCGCGCTGGTGCATGAGGTTTTGATTCTGGGCATGACCATGGAGCAGATCGGGCAGCGGCGCGGACTGCGCGGCCAGCGCTGGATCGATTATTTCGCGCGTCGGCTCCGCGAGTGCCTCGACCGGCTGGCGTTGATTTATGGATTCGCGACGGAGCGGCGGTAGGCCGTCGAGCCGATCAGATCCGCTGTGGCACCGGACACCTGTTGATTTGGCGCAATGTCTCCGTCGTGGGAGCCGTTAGCCTTAGCGGCGGAAAGGCTTCGGCCGGTTCCCGGTGACGGCAACTGGTGCGATCTCGGGTGCGGGTCCAGAACAGGCCCGTATCCGTTGGAAAACGCGTCGGCACTCTCAAACGGAAGCTCGATTTCGGAGCGCTACCATGACCAAAATGAAAATCGATACCGGTGATTGGATTGTTGTTTGCGATGGCCGAAAGGCACTGATCCTCGAGAATCTTGGGGATCGGATGTTTCCGAATCTGCGCACAAAGGAAGTGCGCGAACACCCGGATTTATCGACCAGCGCGCAAGGAAGCGATGCACCGGGCAGTGTGCATCAGTCGACGGGCGGCGGGCGAAGCTCGATTGAGCAGACCGACTGGCATGACGAGTCCGAACGGGCGTTCCTCAAGGCGCTTGCCGACCGGCTTGATGTCGCAGTCACAACTGGCGAAACCACGGGGCTGACGATGGTCGCCTCGCCACGTGCGCTCGGCATGATCCGACCGGATTATTCAGTCGCGGTTCGAAAGGCTCTTCGAGGGGAGTTGGACAAGGATCTCGTGAAGATGCCCGTCCACGAAATCGAGAAACAGCTGCTGGCGTGAACCTCGCGAGCTGTCACGCGGTGATCGCGCGAATCCGCGCCGGCGACGCGGAACGCCGAGCAACTGACTGTTGTGCGCTACGGAGTTGGCGTTGAGTCGCGCTGGGACCGCGGCGGCTTTGTTTCGTGGGGCCGAGGTGCGGCCTTCGCACCGCCTGCGGAAAGCGGTGTGGGTCGGACGACGCGCCGTTCAAGATCGTCGCGGTTCTGCCGCTCGACGAACTTGACGGCGAAGCCGTCGGGTAAGAGCCTGACGACGCGGCCGACGCAGGCTCCGACAGCGAGCGGCGTGCCGATCTGCGGCTGCACGTCGGACGAGACCGAGGCGCCCGACATTGACATGTCGATGATAAAGCAGCCGCGGGTGCTGCCGTCGGCGAAGGTCAGAGTCGAATGCGGATTTGCCGGGATAATGCGTACGTGCTTCCTGCCGTCGGGGATGCCGGGATTTTTCTGTTTCTTTTCCAGCCAGGTGAGCTTGCTCGACAACTTCTCGCGCTTCGGCTGGGTCATGGCGAGTTCGAGCAGGAAGCCGCGCGCGGTGATGTCGCTGATCTGGCCATCGAGCTTGCCGAAATCACCGAAATAGGATGTGACGCGGTCCCCGACCTTGCCGACCACAGGCACGGCGACCAGCATCCGGAACGGCGAAACGCGGCTGGTCCGGCATGCGAAGGTACGGGGCTTTCCCTGCGCGTCGAACCAGTTCGCCAGCGTGTAATGCCCGCCAACTGAAATGTTGACGGCACGCTGCTTGAGAAATTCCTTGACGGACATGGTGCACCCCCTCACGGTAAGTCAGCACCACACGCTATAAATATCCGTAGCTCTACGGAAGCATAACCCAGGAGGTGTTTGTTTTTCGCGGTTATCAGAAGCTTTCACATTCGCCGTCAATTTGAGGCGAATTGCGAATGGCAAACCTCGGAGAATGAGACGCAGTCAGCCGGCGGACCGCAACGTGACGACGAACAGATTCGTCGCAACCGCGTTGACGTCGAATCCATCGGCACGGCGACCCGCTTCCAGCTCATGTCATTCTCCGTCGCATCCGCGAGGTAACGCTGCGGGATTGGTGATCATGGGAGCTGACCCGAAAAATAGGTGGAACTTCAATCTAAAATTGGGGTTCCGATATTAATACGGATTTAGAAAATGTGAGCCTATTCTAGGGGCGTCTAACGATTACCAACCCGTAAACCCCTAGGAGGCAGAATTGAAGCGCACCTTGTTGAATTTTTTGTCCGATGAATCGGGCGCTACCGCAATTGAATATGGGCTGATTGCAGCCGGCATCGCGCTGGCCATTATCGCCGTGGTTAACGGCGTCGGAACGAACCTCAACGATAAGTTCACCTCGATCAACAGTTCGCTGAAGTAGTTTCTGCCTCCTTCTCGGGATCGCATGGGACACTCCAACAAGCTTGTCCCCGCCGGGCTCCGTTCGGCGGGGACCTATTTATTTGTAAGGCCCAGGGCACAACACCCCTGCGGCATTCACGCCTGGTCGCAACAGCACGTCACTTTGGATCGACGGATATGACGGGATCGCGACCGCCACGAGCGATCCGGACGTCGTATCCGCTCGTGCGACATGCACTTCAGAAAACCGCGATTTTCTGATCCGGCGTTGGAGCGTTTTCAGTCCGTAAAGATATCGGTAGGCATATTCTTGCGGGTCATATCCGCCTTCGGCATAAATCCGATGATGGCCGGCCACATGGTGTGAGAATGCGATGCGTCGCATCGAAGCCGGCTTCAAGTGACGTCCAGAAATAGGCCTTGTTTGCCGGCTGACGGACTATCCCTTCCGGGCGGCCATGCCGGATGGACCGGCCTGCCAGGCAGGCGTGGGTTCGTCCGTCCGAAGCCGATTTCAAGTATTGCTGACCGAGCGGCCGCCGCCGATGACGAGATCTCCGCCGGCCCGAGCACCCGCCGATCGCAAGGGGGCGGCGATGCTATGCGTCCGTGCGATGAAGCTGTCGAATAACGAGCACTTGTGGCCCTCCGGAAATAGACCTTAAAGTCGAATCGTACGGCGCCAACCCCATCGTTGGCCGCCAATCGATATCAGAATGGGATAGACCGATCATGACTGCCAGACCGCAGCTACCGGAGCGCACGCCACGAACCACGGGTGTGCCGACCGCCCTTGACGGTCTGCTGGTCGTGGATTTCACCCGGGTTGTCGCCGGTCCGGCCTGCACGCAAACCTTGGCCGATTTCGGGGCCGAAGTCATCAAGATCGAGAACCCCGATGGCGGCGACGATACGCGCGCCTATGAACATGCCGATCTCGCTGGCGAAAGTGCTGCCTATGTCAGTTTGAATCGCAACAAGCGGGGCATCGTGCTCGATCTCACCAAACCGGAGGCGCGCGATGTCGCGCGTGAATTGATCGCGCGCGCCGATGTGGTGGTGGAAAACTTCTCCGCCGGCGTGATGAAGCGATTTGGCCTCGATTATGATTCAGTCGCGCCAACAAATCCCCGGCTGGTCTATTGCTCGATCTCGGCCTACGGCCGGCAGGGACCTTTTGCGGCGCGCCCGGGTTTCGATCCGATCACGCAGGCCGAAAGCGGGTTCATGTCGCTGAACGGCTTTCCTGACGGGTTGCCGGTGCGGACCGGAACGCCCGTGGTCGACATGGCCACTGGAATGTCGGCCTGCAACGCGATCCTGCTGGCGCTGTTCGCCCGCGACCGGCTCGGCCGCGGCCAGCATGTCGAGGTCGCGCTGTTCGACATCGCGGTAGGGTTGACCGGATTTTACGGCATGACCTACCTGATGACGGGTGTGAATCAGAGCCGTTTCGGTAACTCGCCGAACGGTTCTCCCTCCGTCGGCGTCTACGAAGCGTCGGACGGGCCGTTTTATATCGCCTGCGCCAATGACCGGCTGTATCGCCGCCTCGTTATCGAAGTGCTCGGCCGGCCTGATCTCGCCGGCGGCCCCGACTTTGCCGACCGGCGTTCACGATCGGCCAACAAGGAGAAACTGCGCGCCATCCTGGCCGGGATTTTCGCTTCTGACCTGCGCGACAACTGGGTGGAGAAGATGAAGGCGGCAAATATCCCGGTCGGCTTTCTTCGTACCATCGAGGAGGCCTTCAACTCGCCCGAGATCCGCGAGCGGCATCGCGTCAGTCAAATCCCGCACTCGACCGCAGGCACCGTCCCCAACATCGAACAGCCAATCCGCCTCGGTCTGACGCCGGTCGCTGACCCCGTGGCAGCGCCTTTGCTGGGCGAACATACCACGGCCGTCCTGCGCAAGACGCTCGGCTATGACGATGGCCGCATCGCAGCGCTTGCCGATGCGGGGGTTTTTGGGGCCACGCCAGCCAACGGCTGACGTCGCGTGCAATAACGCACAAGTCCAACCGAGGCTCCACCGCCGGAAAATTGTGCAAAGAACCTTGCTGAAAGTCCGATTCGGAACAAAGATCGGCCTTTTTCGGGCTGTCAGTTTGGCTTGCCGTGCCAGTTGTTCCTTGGCATACTTTCAACCTCGTCGGGTTCGGCCCGGTCAATCTCCAGGCGTGCCATTCGAAGTATCAAGGTAGCTGTCGTCAGGCCAAGACGTTCTGCCTCTTTAGCCGCCGTATCGACCTTTTGGGCTAAGCCCTCACGTTTGCCTGGAAATGCCATTACTGTTCCTCATTGAAGGTGCGAGATGAAGAATCCCACATTTGTTGCAGAGCTGCAGAAGAGACTCGGAGCTCCATCGAGCGAAACGGTTGAAAGCCTGCGACTGTTGAAGGCCTTCCTCAAACTTGAACCCGGTCAACGCTTCGAAATCATCGAACTGGTAGAACGTCTCTCGACCGACCCTGCGCCGGGGCCTGGCGGCAGAGACCCTGCATTATCCTGACGAGCGCCCACCCGTGTTTCAGTTGCTGACCGGACCGGCGGCGGGGGGACGCGTCGCAATCGCATAGATCGCGTCATCCAGCGCTTCCGATTGGTGAAGCGTGCCGGCGGGCAACAGGATGGTGTCGCCGGCACCGCAGATCCGTTCGCCGCCCTCCCACATGAAGTTCAGCCTGCCGCTGATGATCACCAGGATCTCATCGACCGGGTGGGTGTGGAAATGGTGCACCTTGCCCGCGGCATCGCGCTGCAATTCGATGCTGCCTTGCGTCGGAAGCAATTGCATGATGGCGGGGTCGATCGAGAATTCTGTCTTCGTGCCAGCGATGATCTGGGTCATGCCGCTTGCTCCCTGTCTTCGATTTGAGCGACCTTGGTCTGCGCGAGTTTGGCAAACGGGCATCCAGCTTCCGCATTATTGTCATCGGGGAGGAAGTATTGCTGATACTCGCGTCCATCATTGTTGCCGTAGCGCCCGAGCAGCGGCGAGGGACTGGTGCTGTCGTAAGGAATAAGCCGTTTGCGTACTTCGGCGAACGCGGCCGATGCGGCTTTCTCCGTTCCGAGGATCTTTTCAAACACCCATCGCGGCTGAAAGGTGAGCATGAATGCGCTTGAGCGACGGCTCTGCCGCATCACATGGGCGGGCGTGCTGCACACCACGAATATCGGCTCACCCGCGAACGAAAACTCCCACATCGGATGATCGATTTGTTCGGGGATGGTGTCCGGCCACGCGCTCTTGTCGAGCCGCGCAAGCTGGTCGAGCGTCGACCACATTTTCCGGTAGTAGGTGTCCAGCGTCTGCACCGGCCGGGGCCGGGTGAATACGATCAGCGACGTGTTAGGCCCGAGCGAACGGGATTCGGTTACATAGTGCGCGAGCTGGTTGCCGAGACTCTCGACATCGAACGGATCGAGAAACAGATACCGCAATTGATCGGCACGATAGCCGGTAACTCCGAAGATGCAGGGAAACGGTCTTGATTCGCTGCTCATCTGTGCTTCAAATTCGGAGAACATGACGCTTTGCCACGAACTCACGGCATAGTTTGAGCCGACTTCACCTTTTCGCAAATACAAACGCGACATACTGTTCCCCTCAATCTACTGTTACTTGCCGACTATCAATTTGCTCCTCATCAGCAACGGGCCGGCGATGCCTGGTAGCGACATGAGCAGCAGAATGCCGATGAGCGCGCCGTAGCCGGCATCGCCGACCGAGCCCGGGCCCTGCCCGATATCGGTCCCTGCGAGCTGGCTGACGCCAACCATGGCGAGCCCTATGATGGGCTGCGAGGCGCCTGCGAAAACTCCTGCAGCCGTCGTGTTGACGGATGCTCCGACACCAATCAGATCAGATGTGTAAAGCCGCTTGGTACACTTGAGCACCAGCGGCACGGTCCCGCCGGCGACGAGTCCGAGCGCTGCGAAAACCACGGTTACGTAAAGGAATCCCAGCACATGGGCGAAGGGCGGCAACAGCATTGCGATCAGGATCATGCGCAGCAGGCAAATGCGAACCAGCGCGGTATCGAGCGCCGCCGTCCGGTCCGCCGCATGGCCAAGAAAGATCGAGCCGATCGCGTTGCCGACCATGAAGGCAAGCAGCGGGGTGCTCGCCGCCGACGGCGAGATGTTGAAGAAATGCGCCACCATCGGAATTCCCCACACGCCCGACAGCGTCGTCACAACGGCAAAGTGCGATGCGAAGGTCATGGCGCATCCCCAGTTCGCCATTTGCGACAGCGATTGCCGGCTGGCGGCGAGAACGCTGCCCAGCGTCTTGGTGCTGCGTGACACCGGATCCGGCTTGAGCGCCAGCGAGGCAAAGGCGAGGTTGGCCACGCCAACGCATGCGATAAAAACAAAACACGCGCGCCAGCCGAAACCCGTCACCGCAGCCGCCAGTGGCGTCGTCGCCATCACGCCGCCGACATAGCCCGACACCTGCGAGATGCCCGACATCATGCCGAACCGTTCGTCGCTGAAACTAAGGGCAACGAGCTTCAACAGCGCCGTGAATACCAGGGCATCGCCGCAGGCAACGATCAGCCGTGCCGCAAAAACGTCCATCAGGTTTGGCGCCAGCGCAAATGCCGCGCTTCCCAGCGAAGACGCCGCCATGCTGAAAAGCACCACGCGCTTGACGCCGTAGCGGTCGACCAGCAGGCCCGCCGGAATCTGCATCAGCGTATAGCCCCAGAAATAGCTCGAGGCGAGCATAGCTACACCGGCGGCATCGGTGCTGAAGTCCTGCATGAAGCTTAGACTGACCGATTGCGGCGACACCCGCTGCAGGAACGCGATCGCGTAGGCCGTCGCCACCGTCGCCCATGCCAGATAGGTGCGATCCCGTGAGCGGTCGGTGGGTGCGAATACGGCGGTGGGCGCAAATATGGCGTTCTGTTCCGATATCGCCATCACACCCTCGCAATCCCGACAGAGAACAGGGCGTCCGCCGAATCCGGAATCATGCGCTGCATCGCGGCATCAACCAGCGAAGCTGCGCCGTGATAGGCTTGCCGGTGGTGTTTGATATGGCCATACGCCCCGCGCATGATCATGCTGGGAATTTCGAGGCTCTTGCCGGGATATAGCAATGAACACATCTCGACACCGGCGGCCTGCAATGCGGCGTCCTGGGCGTCGTCGAGCAGGGCGGGCGTAACTCCTTCGCAGATCCTGGCGTTCGCCGCCCACACGATGGGATTGCGCGTCCGCCATCCGTAGAGGATGCCGGCATCGCTATTGTCGGGAGCGCCTGCAGATTTCAAGACTTCGGTGGTGAAAAACCCGTACAGGCCGCGACCCTGGTGGGCCGGAAGCACTTCGGTACCGCTCCGGTAGATGGCGGGCCTGCCGGCGACCCGCAGCGTGCGGTACACTGAAAACGCCACCAGTCCGGAACGGGCGTAAACCAGAATGAGGCTGAATTTGCTGTCGAACGGGGAGGAATCCGCCGTCCAATGCGGCTCCGTCGCCTTCCAGTTGATGGCGATGATGTTGTTCATCGCGTCCATCAGGGACTGCCGCTCGCCCTGGCTGACAAGCGAGGCGTCCGGAAAACTGTAGGTGGCGTATTCGGCCCAAGGCGATCTGACGGTCCCGTATTCGCGGCGCAGGTCTCGCAACATGTTCATCACCCCGCTGGTTAAGGAACCTATACAGGTCAGCCTTGAATCGCTTAAAGGACAATATGCCCTCGAAAACTGCCAAATCCCGGCGAGCGGGTCTACGCGAAAAACCATCCGCAAGGCGTGTCGCGATTGTCGCCTTTCCCGGGGTGACCCTGCTCGATATCTCCGGTCCGGCGCAGGTGTTCGCCGAATTGCAGGAGATCGAACTGCCGAGCGCGACCTATTCGCTGTCGTATCTCTCGACCTCGGGAGGGCTGGTGCCAACCGACGTCGGGATGATGATCGACACCGCGCCGATCTCCAGCGTTCGGCCGAACCAGGTCGACACCCTCGTGATTCCGGGCGGCCCGGGCATATGGGAGCTGCGGCAAGACGGCATCTTGATGGACTGGATTTCGCAAGTGCTGCCAAAGGCCCGACGCGTGGCGTCGGTGTGCCTTGGCGCATTCGTGCTGGCCTGGACCGGCGTGCTGGACGGAAAGCGCGCCGTGACCCATTGGCGCTACTGCCCGAGGCTGGCGGACGGCTTTTCCAGGATCAGCGTCGAGCCGAATGCGATTTTCGTCAAGGACGGACGGGTCTGGACGTCAGCCGGCGTGAGCGCCGGCATCGACCTCGCACTGGCCATGATCGAGGAGGATTTCGGCCATATCACTGCGCTGGACGTCGCGCGCAGGCTGGTGGTGTTTCTCAAGCGGCCCGGCGGCCAGAGCCAGTTCTCTACCGTGCTCGCGGCGCAGGCCTCGGACGTGGAGGGGCGTTTCAGTGCGCTGCATGCCTGGATCATCGAAAATATTGCTGGTGATCTGAAAGTCGAGGCTCTCGCCCAGAAAGCTGGAATGACTCCCAGAACCTTCGCGCGAGCCTATGTCAGCCGCACCGGAATGACTCCCGCCAGCGGGGTCGAGGCGTTACGGGTGGAAACCGCGCGGCTGTTGCTCGAAAGCAAGGAAATCCGCGGTGTGGTCGAGGTGGCGCAGCGGGCAGGCTTCGGCGACGACGAACGCATGCGGCGGGCTTTCATGCGGCACCTCGGGGTATCTCCCTCGGAATACAGAAGCCGTTTTTCGGGTTGAACGGCAATCTGGTTGGATCGCGGCCGGACCGCGGTCACCCGCGGCCTTCGAATCCAGCTTCAAAGGCCGCAGGCAACGTCAGCAATGCTTTGGCTTCATCGGCCCTCGACCGGCCGCTTCGCAGCCTGCACCGGGCGTTTTGAATGCGAAGGCTTTGCTTGATAGGCGTAAGCGCTGCTGGTGGTGGTGGCCAGAAACGGATCGCGGTCGCAGCTGCCGCCGCGGCCGGAAGACATGTTTTGACATTGCTCCAGGGTGTCAAAGCCGCAGCTTTGCATATGGGACGTGACGTCGGTGCGGCAGTACTCACCGGCGCTCGCCGGAGTTGTCATCGCGACAAAAGCCAGCGCCAGCATCGCCGAGGCAGGCGCCGCGGTCATCTTCAAAAACTGTTTCATCTTGTTCTTCCCGTTTTGGTTCTAGTCCGAAACACCGAGATGGGATGCCGGGAGCGTCAGCGCCATTGACACAAGAAGAAAGCAAAGGATTTCTCTCCTGGCCCCTGCCAACGATCGAAATGCATCGCGTCGCGGGTAGATGGAAGTATGATCGTCATTCCAATTGGAGGCATGACAGCCATGCAGATGATCTGCCGTGCTTGAACCGCCCGTTGCGCGGATCAGCAGCGCGTCGCGCGTATACCTCAGTGATAAACTCCACGTGATCCTGCCGGATCAGGTGGTTTTGCCGGCGCCTGCCCTAAGGGGCGCATCGCGCGGAAACGATGGCCTGACCCTGTCGGAGTGAAGGACGCTGGTTGACCGCCGACAACGTGCTAGTCTCCGACTCTGGCGCCAAGTGCGCGCGCCGTCGCGGCTGACCGAAGACCGCTGACCGAAGAAGTCTGGCGCGACAAATGATGAGGACACCATGGACTGGATCTTCTTTCTTTTCATAGCGGTAGTTCTCTATGTCATCGTTTCGCTTCGGGTGCTGAAACAGTATGAGCGCGGGGTGGTGTTTCTGCTCGGCAAATTTGCCGGCGTGCGCGGGCCGGGACTGACGCTGATCTTCGTTCCGATCCAGCAGATGGTGCGCGTGTCGCTGCGCACCGTCACCATGCAGATCCCGTCGCAAAAGATCATCACCAAGGACAATGTTTCGATCGATATCGCGGCGGTCGCTTATTATCACATCACCGATCCGGAAAAGGCCGTGATCGCGATCGAAAACGTCTACAACGCGATCAATCAGATCAGCCAGACCACCGTGCGCAATGTGGTCGGTCGCTTCAGCCTCGACCAGTTGCTGTCGGATACCGCGAGCATCAATGAGCAGATCAAGAACGTCATCGACCAGCACACCGAGCCGTGGGGCACCCAGGTAACGGCGGTCGAGATCAAGGACATCACGCTGCCCGACAACATGCAGCGCGCGATGGCCAAGGAAGCCGAGGCCGAACGCGAGCGTCGCGCCAAGATCGTTGCCGCCGAAGGCGAATACCAGGCGGCGGTAAAGCTCGGCCAGGCGGCCGACATCATCACACAACACCCGGTAGCGCTTCAGCTCCGCACCCTGCAGACCATGGCGGAAATCGCGGTCGAGAAGAATTCCACCATCATCTTCCCCGCCCAATTCATGACCACGGTGCAGGAAGCGATCGCGCTCTTGTCGAGGGATTCAGCGCCAAAATAGCGTCAGCGCTGATCGATCAAGGCACGCGCGGACAGTACCGATAGGCCCCGCCTTGATGCCAGAGCAGCCTGTCCACCATTCCGTCCTTGATGCGACGATGCCGATGCTCAGACGGGCGTTATCGACACGGTCCCGCAAGATCATGCGGATTTCATCCTCCGTCGCGAAGCCGGCACGGGTTTGTGACGTGAAGACGGAGCTCGCAATCGTTCCAAGCAGAAAATCTCCAACGGGGAATCATTCATTTGGCCGGATAGAGCAAGGAACAGGTGAAAACGACGCTTGATCGTCCAGAAGGTCTTGTTGACGGCAAGGACGATGGCGGAAATCTTCGTTGAGAAGAATTCCACCTTCGTTTTCCAGCACCATCCATGAGACCGTGCAGCAGGCAATGGTGCTGCCTTCAAAGGGGTCGGCGCCTCAGGCCGGAGAGGCGAGCGGCTTGCCCTTCTCCACGACATAGGTGCTCGCGATCTTCGTCTTATGGTCACCGTTCTTGCCGCCTGCATGGGGCGTGTTGGCCGGCACCACGAAACCATCGCCCGGCTTCAACGCCCGGGTCGGTTGGCCTTCGATCGGCAGATCCAGGCCACCTTCGACGATATAGGCGGATTCGATTCCTGGATGCGTATGCCGCGCGACTGTCACGCCTGCTTCTATTTCCGCCTCCACGATGATCGTCACATATCCGGGCACCGGCCCGTCCGTCTGCGATAAAATCTTTCGGGTGACCCCGGGGGTTGTCGCGGGCGGCGTACCCTGTGCCGATGCCTCGGTCGCAATGAACCCCGTTACCGCGCAGAGCGCGCAGGACGCAATACCTGCAAAGTCTCGTCGTGTCAGCATGACGAACCTCCCTGTCGTGTCCAGATCGATGGCGTCCGGACTTCCGTGACCGTAACCGGCAGCTTCAGAGCGGTGACGGTCCTCTTGAAATTGCCGCACCGACATGTGGTTGGCAAGCGGTAAAACACGCTTTGCGTGTGGGCGGGCGAGATTCCATCCAGGGGCGCTATTTAATGTTCGCGTGTGCTCACGTTCGTGGTTTGCGGTGGCGGGCCCGCGAACGGAACGAGCAGCAGTCCGAGCAGCGCGGCGCCGGCGAGGAGCGTCCAGGCTTCGTTGGTACTGAGCGCAAACGCCGCCTTCTCGACCATGGGGCGAAGATAGGCCTCGACGGCGGCGTCCGATACATCGGGGGGCCGGTGCGTGAACAACTCCAGATCAAGCCCGATCGCCCGTGCCGCCGTGATGTCGCCGGCGATCAGCCGGTCGCGCAGAGCTTCGGCGTGTCCACCGGTGCGTCCATAGAGGATGGTATCGATCAGGGCGATGCCGATCGCGCCTCCAAGGTTTCGCATCAGATTGAACAGGCCGCTGGCATCGGGCACCTGTGCTTCGGTCAGCGCGCCCAGCGCCAGCCGGGTCGGCGGCAGCAGGCAGAACATGATCGCAACGCCGCGCAAGACTTGCGGCCAGAACATCTCGTCGAAATCGGCGACGCGGCTCTGGAACGCGCTGCAACCCAGTCCAAGCGTGAACAGGCCGAACCCCGCCGCCGACAGCCAGCGGGGATCAAGCCGGCTTTCCAGGCTGCCTGCAATCGGCGCGGTCACGAGTTGCGCGACGCCGGTGACAAGCATGATGGTGCCGATCTCGAATGCGTCATGACGTCTAACGTAGGCGAGGAAGACCGGCATCAGATAGACCGAGCCGAACAATCCTACCCCAAGGCAGAAACTCAATCCGCAACCGATCGCAAAGGAACGGTTCCTCAACGTCGACAGTTCGACCACCGGATACGTCGCCTTGAGCGTTCGGACGACAAAGGCGGTTGCCGCGGCAGCACTCAGCGCGAACAGCAGCGCGCAGAGTGGAGAAAGCCAGCCATCCTGCGGCGCTTGCTTTAGACCGATCTCCAGGCTCGCAAGCGAGATGGCCATCAGCACGAGAGAATATCCGTCGAGCGTAGCCAGATTGGCGAAACGAGGTCTGTCATTCGGCAGCAGGAATGGCGTAGCGGCTGCCGCAACGACACCGGGAGCGACGTTGATCAGGAACAGCCAATGCCAGGAATAGGTCTCGGTGATCCACCCACCGACGACCGGTCCGACCGTGGGTGCCAGCACGGCCATGATGCCGGCCATCGTGGTGGCAATCGGGTGCAAACGGATCGGAAACAGCAGGAACACTGCGGAAAACACCGCCGGAATCAGCGCTCCGCCGGCGAAACCCTGAAGCACACGGAAGCTGACGAGGGTCGGAAAACTGCCGCTGAACGCACAGCCGATGGAAGCGAGGGTAAATACACCGATCGCAATGACGAACAGCCACCGCAACGTCAGCACGCGCGTAAACCACCCGGTCAGCGGAATGGCGATGATCTCGGCGATCAGATACGCCGTTTGAATCCAGCTCATAGCGTCCCGCGATATCGCCAGTGCATCCTGGATCGCGGGCAGCGAAGTCGCGACGACCTGTATGTCGAGGATCGCCATGAACATGCCGACGCACATCAGGACGAAACCAAGCCACGTGGCAGCACCCGGCTCGGCAACCCGGTCAGTCATTATGCGCCACGCACAATTGTCTCACGGGCGGCGGCGAGGGCGCGGTTTTCAGACCGTATGCGGATCGCGAGCACCGCGGCGTTGAGGACCGTGAAGAAGGCGGCCAGCAGCGGCAGGCCCAGCACCAATGGCAGCACGGCGATCTCGGCCGCAACCACGGCGTAGTTGGGATGCGACAGGAATCGATAGGGTCCAGCCGACACCAACGGTTGCTCCGGCAAGACAATGATCCGCGTCGTCCATCGCGAGCCGAGCGTCCGCATCACCCAGAAACGGAAACCCTGCAAGACGAGATAGACGAGCAAGGCAATGCCATTCACCGGCTGATCGTGCCCGCATACCCACAGCGATATCAGCCATGCTGCGTGCACCGCCACGATCAGCAGGTAATGCCGGGGCGCGATCTCGACGGCGCCGCGGGCCAGCAGTCTGTGGGTGTTGTAGCGCGAGAGGACGAGTTCTCCGGCGCGCTGCAGCGTGACCAACCCGAGAATGAGTTCAGCCGATGTCACGCGGCGTGCCGCAGCGTGACGCAGCTTGCGGTGAAGCCGGGTCCGAGCGCCGTCAACAGCGACCTGTCCGGCAGTCCCTTGGCGCGCGCGCGTTCGAGTACGAACAACACCGTGGGCGCCGACATATTGCCGTAGTCGGCGAGAACCTGCCGTTCGTGGTCGAGCGTCCCTTGATTGAGTGAAAATGCCGTCTCTAGCGCGCTAACGACCTTGGTGCCGCCGGGATGGCAGATGAACCGGTCGATGTCCGCCATCGACAGCTGCATCGCTGCCAGAATCTGCGTCACGGCGGGGTTGAGATGCGCGGTGACGAAATCGGGGATGGTACGGCGGAAGATGACACCGAAGCCTTCCGGATCGACACTCCAGCCCATGATGCCGAGCGTGTCGGGCCAAAGATGCTCGCCGGAATTCTCGATCCGCGTCACACCGCCATCGCCGGCGCGCAATATCACTGCCGCTGCGCCGTCGCCGAACAGGCTGATGGCAACAATGTTGGCCTTGGTGAGTTCGTCGTGGCGAAGGGCAAGCGTGCAGAGCTCGATCGTCACCAACAATACGTTGGTGCCCGGTCGCGCTTGTGCGAGGCGCGACGCGATCGACAAACCCGACACGCCGCCGGCGCAGCCGAGACCAAACACCGGTACGCGGGTGACGTCGGATCGGAAGCCCATCACGCGAGCAACACGTGCTTCGAGACTTGGCGTTGCGATTCCGGTGGAGCAGACGGTCACGACGGTGTCGATATCGCTACCAGCGAGGTGCGCACTTGCCAGCGCTTTCTGGGCGACGTCGACGAACAGCGCCTCGGCGCCTTCGAGAAACGCCTCGGTACGTTCCGGCCAGCCTCGCGGTTCGAGATACCAGTCGAACGGCTTCACGGCGTGACGTTTGATAATTCCGGTGTTCGAAAAAATACTCGCGTATCTTTCGAATTCGGGCAAGCGCTCTCGGAGCGAGTCCCAAGTCGCGGCCAGAACATCCTTCTGCAAAAATATGTTGGGAGGGACCGATGTCGCCAGGGAGACCAGGGCAGCCGTGGGCATCGCGAGATCTCTCCTGCCGCTTCAGTTATGGGAAACATCGACGCGGGTCGTTTATTCCAGTGCCTGTGAAGACCGGGAGGTCCGAATGGGACACCAAAACGTGAAACACGCTGCCTGTGCAGCTCTGAGATTTGGTCAGGAGCGCCCGCAATGTGATCAATTAGCATTGAGGCGATTTGTCGGCGATGGCGGTGCCGCAGTCGGGCCGCTCAAGGGCAGCGCGAGGGCGATTGCAACCGGTCGCCAAGAATGGCGCGATCGACAGGTTGCGAAAGAGATTAGCCAGCTTCAAGTCGGATGCGGCATCCAATCCGTCGGGACTCAAAACCGGCGACGCGGATTTGAGGTCCCGACCAGAGCTGGTTTTTTCGGAACGCCGGGGTTCGGTACCCGACTCTGACGCTTTAAATTTGCGGCGCCAGGGAACGCTGCCGCGATCGCAGGCTTATCGGTTGGAAGTTTCCACTCCCGAGACTTCCCCCGACTGACCCCGCCTTGCGCGGTTCGCGAGGCGGGTTTTCTTTGTCTTCCGCGTCTTCCGCCGGTGGAACCCGGCGGCGTGGAATCGCGTTGATTGTCAGTGGACGCGCGCGGAAACGCGAAAACAGGATCTGATCGCGATGCCGAAAGAAAACGATCTGGAGGGTGCGCAGGATCAGGGCGGCAAACATGGCGGCCAGAAGGGCATGCCTAAACCCGAACCGCGTCCAACCGGGGGCAATGATCAAGGCATCGTGCGCGACGAGCGCGGACAGGAACAGCCGCGCGACAAAGCGCGCGCGCAGCAGGTCAGCCGGCAGGACCGGGGTGGCGACCCGCCGGGCGAAAAAGCGTAACCTGACAATTGCGACTTTAATCCACGCGATGAAAGGTATGGCCGGTAGTTGAGCCTTCGTGATATCCGGCGAGGTTGGCGCCAACATGAGCAGGGCTTTCGTAAGAGAACAGGACGTCGACCCCGTCGAGCACTTGCCTGATCGGCCGGTGTCCGAGCATCCAAACATTGTCACGGATCATGGCATGGCCCAGATCGATACCGCTCTTGCCGAAGCACGCGTGGCATACGCCGCTGCCCAGGCTTCGTCGGATCGGGCATCGATCGGCGCCGCGGCACGCGAAGTCAGATACTGGAGCGCGCGGCGTGCAAGCGCGCAACTCGTTCCCGCTTCGGGCGACACTTCGGAAGTCCGGTTCGGCGCCACGGTCACGATCGTTCGCGATGATGGGCGTGAGCAGACCTTCCGAATTGTCGGGGAGGACGAAGCCGATCCCGCCAAAGGATCAATTTCGCACGTCTCACCTCTCGCAAGGGCGATGCTCGGTAAAGCCGTCGGTGACGTTATAACGGCGGGAAAAGACGAAGCGGAAATCAAATCCATTGTTTGACGGTGGAGTTGCCGCGCATCGGCCCCGGCAAACGCCAGATTGAAATGCGGTTCAGCGCGGGGAAGGCCGAAGCCGTTTTCCGGTCAGTGCCCGGAGCCGGCGCCACGTGGTATCGCGCATCGCGGTGAACCACGTCCACATATTGGCGAACCAGTTCATGGTCATCAGCTTGGACTTGACCACCTTGAAGAGACGTTCGACGAACACGAGACTGACCGCGTAAGCGGCAATCATAATTCCGGTCCCGGTCAGCCAATGACCGCCGCCCGCCACAAGCACGGCTACAATTTTCATTGGCTCGACAAGCAGGATCGGCAGCAGCATCAACGCCAGCGACTGGTATGGTCCCAATTGCTGGATTCGACGGCGTGCGGACGCCAGCGCAGTCATCTTCCTTCGGTGTTGGCGGGCGATCACCGGCATCCGCCTGGCCTTAAAGGGCGAGGCGAGTTGCATTCGCGGTGACATGTTCACGATAGCGGTCAATGACGATGGACAAATTTCCGCCCGTCAAGAGGGTTTCGACAGCTTCGAATGTTGCGGCGATTTTCTCGGCGACCATCAAGTTTGCCTCGTCACCGGCCTCGCTGCCTCCGCGCGTGAGTTTCGTCAGTCGCAAGCCGATGACGCTGGTCGATTCCATGACCAGCATCGCTGACGAATACCACGGAAACATGTCATCTCCTCATGCAGGCCATGCTGCTTGAACACAACAGCACGCTCGGCCGATGGTTCCAACATCGGATATTCAGCGGCGGCTGTAACTGGTTTGGGATACGTTGGTATCGAAGCGGGGTGGTTATCGCCAGCTAATGCAGGGAGTGCTTGGTGTCGGTGAGTCTGCCGCGCTTTGACGCCGCATACAGACTTCGGAGTTCTGATTCCAGCGCGATGTTTTCAACCAGCACCGCACGCAACGCGCGCCGCACGTCGCCGTCGGCACTCGCCAGGATTTCATCAATGGCAGACTCAAAAGGGTCGCGCTTCATAGCGTAACAACCTTTAAACCGGGCTGCGGTTCCGTTTGGGTGCGCTTCAAAGCGTCATTCCCGCCTTCGGTACCGCCACCCCGTCGCGACGGTCGAAAAGACCACACGAATGAATATGATCAGGGCTGTGATCTGAATCCAGATGAAGCCGCCGAGCTCTCTAAGGACGATTTCGATGCGATCGCCCCACGGGGAAGGCAGGGCATCGCCGACGGCCTCGATGCCATGCGTCGCAGTTCGGAGATCCCATTTGATCCAGTCGGGTCGGTAGTAAAAGGCAACCCCGATGAAAACCCACGCCAGGACAGCGGTGATGATCCGGAAACTGTGCACCTTGGCGTAACGCCTAAGTCCCGAAAAGTCCCGGTGTTGGCGATCCACGTTCTGCCGCCTGTCTAGCTGCCCGGTGCCGCCAATTGAACCTCGGTCACCACGGCTGCAACCGGGGGAACAGAAGCAGGGTGAATTTGAACCGGCGAAGACGGCCTAGGCGCGGGTGCTTTTCGCACATCGATCTCCTTGCTGACGGCGGCGATCGAATTACCGACTTTCCCTGCGACGCGTCGGAGATCGTCGGCCGTGATGCCCAGCCGCCTGGTCCAGGCCCGGATCTGTGCGGGGTCGGCCAGATCGATCTTGTTGCGGATGGGCTGAGGCTTGGCGCGGCGCATCGGGGGCATCTCCTAATGACGCGGTATAATGGCCGCCACGCTCGATTTGTTCCGCGATCCGACGTAAGTGGGGAACATGCGGCCGGCCAGCAGGTTGTCTCGACACGCGCTCCCTCACGGCCGCGAACTGGACGCAGCGGATGAAAGACTTTTCGAATGCCTCGTTCTCTCCCGATCTGATTGCGGCGATGGATGAAGCGCTGGCGGGAGCGGTTGCCACGCTGCCGCATCCGGTGAGTTCGACGCGGGTGCAACACATTGCGGAGAGCATCCTTCGGAGCGCGAAGCAGGGTGAAAATAATCCCAGGACATTGCAGACGATGGCCCTGCTTGAAATGCAGCTTCGATCCGATGAGAAATGATCTGAGCGGAACAGAGCGCGTTAAGAACTGTTTTCCATTCACTACGTGAAGTGGTTCGACAAGCATTCGAGTAAGCAATGATTTCGCTCGCAAGCCTTATGGAAGAATCGCTGCAAATCGCCTGGGACTATCTCGAGCGGACCGGCGAGATTGAGGACAATTGGGTTGCCAGCAGATATCTCGGCGACACCATTGAATTGATGATCAGGCAAGGTCAGCGAAGCCGGCTGGTTATTTCCAATCGGGCCATCACCGCCTATCTGAAATTCAGAAATGCCAATGTTGTTGACGTGAAGCCGGAACGGGTCGTGCGATAGCGGGCTTTTATTTGCGTGGGTATCTTGCATTTGCGTGGGTATTTTTGCGAATCGGGGCGGGCCCGCTAATCCGAGCGAGACGCCAGCAGGGCTCCCGCCGCATCCCCGGCCGTCCAAGACTTGATTCCCGGAGAGTGCGCAGCCCGGCAAGGACGCGCATGCGCGCGACCGCGCCTTTGGGGTTGATCCCGACAATGAGCGCCGAAGCCGCCAAAAACACCGATAATTCCAAAACTGGTCGAGGCAAACACTGACGCCGTTCCGAAAAATGTGATAACGCTCCGTCTAAACCGGAGGATGACGGCATGATTGAACCGAAACTGGAAGTCCCTGCCGAATTGCGCGAGATGGCCGAAAAAACCATCGATCAGGCGGAGAAGGCGTTCGGGATGTTTTTCGATGCTGCAGGCAAGTCGATGGCATCGGTTCCGAGTCCCGGAACGGAGATTTCCAGGCAGGCGCTGTCGTTCACCGAACAGAACATGAAGGCTGCGTTCGATCACGCGCGAAAGCTGGTTCACGCCACCGATCTTCAGGAAGCCATGCGAATTCAATCGGAGTTCTTGAAGAGCCAGTTTACCAATGCCGGGGAGCATATGAGACAGATCACCGGCGAGGCCATGTCGGCTGCGAAGGATGCGTCGAAAAGCAAATTCTAGGGATGGTCGGCGTATTCCATCAATGATCGAACGCATCAACCGGCGTTACCTTAGATATACGCAATGATACCTTAGATGTACGCGAATGAAGGTCCTTGCCTACAAAATGGTCTTGCGTGGATTTACGCTGTAGACTTCAATCGTAACGCAGGTCCTTGACGGGCCACCGGGTGGTACCACTCGCCGTCTGTCAACTTTTCTGCTGATCCCTGTCGGCTAAAACCGGCGGGGATTTGCATTTGGGCCGCGAACCGATCCAAAATGTTATTCTCAGCGGCCTTGCGCCGGCACGGCGCGTGGCCGGCTGAAGGCTGGGGCAGGGCGCAATGATCGCAGGGCCGTGAGCCCGGACGAAATCAGGGGATGGTGATGGGAAACTCCAATGTTCGGCGGCCCTACAAGGGCGTATTTCCGGTGGTGCCGACGGTGTTCGACGCCGACGGCCGGCTCGATCTCGAAGGGCAGAAGCGCGCCGTCGACTTTATGATCGGCGCCGGTTCGCACGGGCTGTGCATCCTCGCCAACTTCTCCGAGCAGTTCGTGCTGAGCGATGCTGAGCGCGACCTGATACTCGACACGGTGTTGAACCATGTCGCGGGCCGCGTGCCGGTGATCGTCACCACTACGCATTTCGCTTCCCACATCTGCGCCGAACGCTCGCGGCGCGCGCAGCAGGCCGGCGCCGCCATGGTGATGGTGATGCCGCCCTATCACGGTGCGACGGTCCGGGTCCGGGAATCCGCGATCCACGAGTTCTATCGCACCGTTTCGGACGCCATCTCGATACCCATCATGATCCAGGACGCGCCGGTGGCCGGCACGCCGATGCCGGCGGCCTTTCTCGCCGGCATGGCGCGAGAGCTTGCGAACATCCGCTACTTCAAGATCGAAGTGCCTCAAGCCGCCGCCAAGCTACGCGAGTTGATTGCCCTTGGCGGTGAGGCGATCGAGGGCCCTTGGGACGGCGAGGAGGCGATCACGTTGATGGCCGACCTCGATGCTGGGGCGACGGGGGCGATGACCGGCGGCGGCTATCCCGACGGCATTCGCCAGATTACCGATCCGTATTTCGCCGGCCGCCGCGACGAAGCCGTCACGGCCTATGAGCGGTGGCTGCCGCTGATCAATTACGAGAATCGCCAGTGCGGCCTGATCGCATGCAAGGCGCTGATGAAGGAAGGTGGAGTTATCAAGCACGAAACCGTCCGGCTTCCCCTTCAGCCGCTGCATCCGGCGGTTCGAGCAGGCTTGATCGAAATCGCCAGCCGTCTCGGTCCCCTGGTATTGCGATGGGGCAAATAAGCCGTTGAAGCAGCCCCGACAGCGCGCCTTTTTAGGCCTGTTCTCGGGTCGCGGGTTCTATTTGCGCAGCGAGCCGATATAGGCGCCGAGATCGGCCGCCTCGCTCCGGCTCAACGGGAAACTCGGCATCTTCGGGTGCGGGTCGAGCAGGAAGAAGGCGATCTTTTCCGGCGTGAAATCCGACTTGCGCGCGATTACGGCAAACGGGGGAGCGTCGGTACTGGCCTGTTTCTGCTCGCTATTGACCACGTGACAGGTGGCGCACCAGCGCTTGGCGAGGTCGGAGCCATGGTTTGCATCGGCGGCCATCGCGAGCGATCCGCTCAGCCCGGCTGCGGCAACGACCAAAACCCGAATTTGCCTCAAAACTGCAACCATCCGACGTTCTCCTTCGATCTGAAGTGACGTACGCTATTGATCGGCGCCAAGGCAATGGGGTCGGGCATCGGGGATGCAGGTTGACCGTCGGGCGAGGGCTATAAAGCGGGCATTCATGGCCGAAATCACTCATTTCGTGGCACTGGCTTTTGATCTCAGCGATGGCGGGCTTGTTGCCGGTGAAGCCGTTGACTGCGCAAGTCCGGCGGCTGCGATACAGACGGCGCAGGGGCAGTGGAAAATCCTGGGGCATGCCGGCGCCGTCGCGTTCAGCCGCACCAGCGATTTCGAAAAGGCCAAATTCAACCACAGGCACGTGCTGCGTCGGTTTGGGCAGGTGCCGGACGAGTACCGACGCGAAAATGATGACCCATGAATGCCGCATCGCCGCAATGATATTTCGGGTGCCGATATCGGCGGCGTCAGCGCAGGATAGTGCGGCTGGCGAAACGTCGTACTGGCAATGAGTTGAGAACGTGGATGGTCCCGGATTCCGAAAGCCAGTCTGCCCCGGGCGGTCGGGGGTGTCCTCTCGCTTGAAAAAACTAATGCCTATCAATCCGGCAGTGATTCTTGCATTTCGCCCACCGATTAGATCGGTTTGCGTCGCTTTGTCGATGTCGTTTCGCTAGAGTACCTGAGCCATATTCGCTAGTTTCGTTAGTCCCGTCGCGCCGATCCCTTAAAAGCCGAGACAAGCTGCCGTGACTGTTATCCGCGTTGCCATCGTCGGTCTCGGAAAGATTGCCAGAGACCAGCACATTTCCGCCATTGCAGAAACTGCGGGCATCGAGCTCGTCGCCATTGTCAGCCGCAATGCCTCCATCAATGGTATCAAGCATTTCGCGACCCTCGACGAACTGCTTGATCGTGTGCGGGATATCGATGCCGTCGCACTCTGCACGCCGCCGCAAGGGCGCCAGGCACTGGCGGCCGCGGCGCTGAAGGCCGGCAAGCACGTGCTGCTGGAAAAGCCGCCTGGTGCTACGGTCAGCGAACTCACGCCGCTGATCGCCGAGGCGCGGCAGACCGGCCACACGCTGTTCGCCACTTGGCATTCCCGTTTCGCGCCGGCGGTTGAGGCGGCGCGAACCTTCCTTGCCGGCCGCCAGATCAGATCTGTCGTCGTCGAATGGAAGGAAGATGTAAGAGTCTGGCATCCGGGCCAGGCCTGGATCTGGGAGCCGGGCGGTTTCGGGGTGTTCGATCCCGGTATCAATGCGCTCGCCATTCTCACCCGGATTCTGCCGCGGCCCTTTTTTCTCACCGAGGCCGAACTGTCTTACCCCGGCAATCGCGCCACGCCGATCGCGGCCAATCTCGCTTTTTCCGACGGCACCGGCCTGCCTATCTTGGCGGAGTTCGATTGGCGCCAGACCGGCCCGCAGACCTGGGACATCCGCGTTGAAACCGATGCCGGGCGCCTGACGTTGTCCTCCGGCGGCTGCCGTCTCGATCATGATGACCGAACACTGGTTGACGAGGACCAGGTTGAGTATCGCGGCATCTACCAGCGGTTCGTCGAACTGATTACCAGCCGGGTATCCGATGTCGATCTGTCGCCGCTGCTCCATGTCGCCGACGCCTTCATGCTCGGCCGGCGCCGCGACGTCGAGCCCTTCATCGAGGATTGAGCATGGCGCGGATGAAGAAACCGCAGACGCCGAAAGTCGTGCGCGAGGGTTTCGGACATCTGCCGGATGGCGCCGCCAGCGAAATGGTCAAGTTGCGTGGCGACAACGGTTTCGAGGCGCGGATCATCACGTATGGCGCAGCGCTGCAGGCCATCTTCACGCCGGACCGCGCCGGCCACCTTGCCGACGTCGTCCTGGGTCGCGATGACCTTGAAGGTTATGTCGCGGTTCGGCGTTTCCTCGGCGCGACGATCGGTCGTTATGCCAACCGTATCGCGAACGGTGCGTTCGAGCTGGATGGCCATCGCTTTCAATTGCCGACCAATGACGGCGCTAACGCGCTTCACGGCGGTCTGGCGGGTTTCGACCGCAAGAACTGGACCATCACGGCCCTGGGGGAGAAGCCCGCGCCATTCGTCACGCTGTCCTACGACAGCCCTGATGGCGAGGAAGGCTATCCCGGCAGGCTGCAAGCCAGCATCACTTACAGCATTTCCGGCGCCATGGAACTTTCTGCGGCGTTCTCGGCCGAGACCGACAAGCCGACCATCGTCAATCTGACCAATCACAGCTTCTTCAATCTTGCGGGCGTCGAAGCTGGCGGCGGCGGCATTCTGGATCATCATCTCACGATCGCGGCGGATACCTACCTGCCTGTGAGCCCGGCCGGCATCCCATTGGGCGGCGGGCCGAGCCGGGTCGACGGCACGCCTTTCGATTTCCGCATCCCCCACCGCGTCGGCGTGCGCCTGCGCGATGCCTTTGAACAGGTTCAAATCCGCCAGGGCTACGATCACAATTTCTGCCTGCGCGGCGGCGGCATCGGCGATCCCCATCTTGCTGCCCGCGTGGAAGATCCGAGGTCGGGCCGGGTCCTCGAAGTTCTGACAAATCAGCCCGGTGTCCAGTTCTATTCGGGCAATTTCCTCGACGGGACCGTGACCGGAAAATATGGCCGCGTTCACCGCCGGTATGACGCGCTGTGCCTGGAGCCGCAGGTCTACCCCGACACGCCGAATCGTCCAGACTATCCGTCGGCGCGGCTCGATCCCGGGCAGGCCTATCGTCACACCTCGCTGTATCGATTTTCCGCGAGTTGACGGCGCGGTCGAACCGAGGAGATCGCATGGAGGAAGTCGCCACCACAATCCTTTCCGGGCACCATTGTCTTTTGGGCGAGGGCTGCACCTATGATCCGGCCACCGACACCGCCTGGTGGTTCGACATCCTCGAGCGCACCTTGT
>DATHHQ010000512.1:0-4881 GCA_035490095.1 Bradyrhizobium sp. | reverse complement strand
TCGAGATAGGACACGCCGGGGATGGCGAGGCCATTCTGAAGCCGCATCAGAACCTGCGGGCCGTAATCCTGCGGGCGCTCGATCATCCATCGCTTGTGAAACGCCGCGGCTTCGACCGCGAGCACCAGCTGACATGCGGCCGTGAGCTGGCGCTGGTCCGGCAGTTCGACCTGGACGATATCCGCCCCCTCGCGCTTGAGCACGGTGATCGTGTCGTCGAGGATTCGCTCGACTTCGGGATCGAGGTCGTCGACATAGAACGCGGCGGGCACGCCGATTTTCAGGCCCTTGATCGACTCCCGCGTCGCGGCCATGTAATCCGGCAACGGCCCTGCGACCGCGGTGGGATCATCGGCGTCGGCGCCCGCCATCAGGCCCAGCAGCAACGCGCAATCCAGCGCCGTGCGCGCGAGCGGTCCGACGGTGTCGAGCGACTGCGACAGCGGCATCGCGCCGGCGCGGCTGATGCGGCCGACCGTGGTCTTCAATCCGGTGACGCCGCAGAAATGGGCCGGCATCCGGATCGAGCCGCCGGTGTCCGACCCCAATGCCGCAAACGTCAGGCGTGCGGCGACCGCGGCGCCGGATCCCGACGACGAACCGCCGGTGACGCGATCGAGGCCCCACGGATTATGCACCGGCCCGTAATGCGTGTTGTGGCCGGTCGGCCCGTAGGCGAACTCCGCCATCTGCAATGAGCCGAGGCGAATGGTGCCGGCATCCTTCAGACGCTGCAAGGCGGTCGAAGTCGTGGTGGCGACGAAATCACGCCGGATATGCGATCCGCACGTCACGATCTTGCCGGCCTCGTAATACATGTCCTTGTGCGCCAGCGGCACGCCATGCAGCGCACCACTAACGTTGCCTTTTGCGAGCGCCGCGTCGGCGGCATCGGCTGCCGCCAGCGCCTCGTCGGTTTCGATCGCCATGAAGGCATTGAGACGGGGCTGCCACTGCGCCACCCTGTTGAGGCAGGCCAGCGTCACCTCACGCGACGAGAAACGCTTTTTCGCGATCGCCTGCGCGACCTCTGTCAGCGACAGCAATGCGGGCTCGGTGCTCATTTCGAAACTTTCGCAGCTTGCACGACAAGGAAGCTCGCAGGCTCGAGATCAAACGGCAACGTGCCGGCGACCGCGGCAAAACCTTCGAAGGCGGGGCCGATCGAGCCGGCGATGCGCGCGGCGACATCGGCGCTCACGGGCAAACCCGCGACATCAGCCATCGCTTTGATCTCCTTGGGGCTGGGTTTCGTCATCCGGGATCTGCTCCTTTTGCTGGCGCGAGGCTGTGCCCGGAACCGGGGATCGCCATGTAGCACGCGGCCTGATGACCCAGTTTATCGAGTGCGGTGAGTTTTGGTGTGGCATTTGCGCAGAGCGGCTCCGCGAACGGACAACGGGTGTGAAACCGGCACCCCGAGGGCGGATCGATCGGATTGGGCGGATCGCCCGAGATCGGCGGCGTTTCGGTCCGGTTATCGGGATCGGACGACGGCATCGCCGCCAGCAGCGCCCGCGTATAGGGATGCGCCGGCACGTCCCATACCCGGTCCACCGGACCGAGCTCGACCACTTCGCCGAGATACATCACCAGCACGCGGTCGGAAATGTAGCGCACCACGTTGAGATCGTGACTGATGAACAGATAGGTCAGCCCGAATTCGCGCTTGAGATCGACCAGCAGGTTGAGCACCTGCGCTTCGACCGACTTGTCCAAAGCGGACACCGCCTCGTCGAGAATCACCAGACGCGGCGACAGCGCCAGTGCGCGGGCGATGTTGACGCGCTGACGCTGGCCGCCTGAAATCTCGTGCGGATAACGGTTGGCGAAGAGTTCCGGCCGCAAGCCCACCTTGCCAAGCAGCTCGCGCGCCAGTGCGCGCGCGACCGTGTCGGCCATGCCGTGGACCTTGGGGCCGAAGGCGATCGATTCCTCGATTGTGAGGCGCGGATTGAGCGAAGCATAGCTGTCCTGAAACACCATCTGCATGGCGCGGCGAAGTTCGCGAAGCGACAGAGCGCGCCCGACCGACATGCCGTCATAGATGATATCGCCGGCATCGCGCTTCATCAGGTGCATCAACAGCCGCGCGGTGGTCGACTTGCCGCAGCCGGACTCGCCGACGATCCCGACGGTTTCGCCCTTGGCGATATCGAACGACACGTCATCTACCGCGCGAACCGTCTTGCGCTTCGCAAACAGGTCGCCGCGCACCGGAAAATGTTTTGTCAGCCCGCTGACCTGCAGCAACGGCTGCGCCGCGCCGCCGCGATCCTCGAGCGGTTCAAGCAGTTCGACCTGTGGGCTGATTTCGTTCATGGCGTCAGTTCCGGATGTCCATGGCGCTGCGCATGCCGTCGCTGAGCAGGTTGAAGCAGATCGACACCGCGAAGATCATGGCGCCGGGCAAGGCCGCCACCCATGGATTGATATAGATCGCGGTGCGCAGCGTGTTGAGCATCAAGCCCCATTCCGGCTCCGGCGGTTTGGTGCCGAGCCCGAGGAACGACAGGCCCGCCGCCAGGATCATCGACACCGAGATCAGCCCGGTGGCGTAAACGAAAATCGGCCCCAGCACGTTGCCGAGCATGTGCACGCGCATGATGGTGAAGGGGCCGGCGCCAGAGGCCCGCGCCGCCTCGACGAAATCCATGTTGCGCACGCCTGTCGTGACGCTCTCGGCCACGCGGGTAATCTGCGGCACGAATACCACCGTCAACGAGACGATCGAATTGACGATGCCGGCCCCCAGCGCTCCCGAAATCGCGATCGCCAGCAGCACCGAAGGAAAGGCGTAGAACACGTCGATGGTGCGCATGATCGCGGTGTTGATCTTGCCGCCGACATAGCCGGCGACGAGGCCGAGCGAGGTCCCGATCACGAAGGCAAAGATCACCGGCAGAATGCCGACCACCAGCGACAGGCGCCCGCCATAGATCAGCCGCGCCAGCATGTCGCGGCCGAGTTCGTCGGTGCCAAGCGGATAGTTCGGCGTACCGATATGGCGCAGCCGTCGGATCATCGAGCCCTGATAGGGATCGGCGAGGCCGAGCCACGGCGCGCACAGCGCGGAAAGAAAAATCAGCGCCAGAATGAACGCGCAGACCATGCTGACCTTGTCGCGCGTGATGCGGCGCCCGACCGTGGTCCAGTAACCACGCGCCTTGTCGGCGGGCGCGGCCTGCAAGGCGGCATCTGTTATCGCGCTCATGGGCTGATACTCACTTGGCTCAGCTCCGTTTGATACGAGGGTCGATCGCGGCCTGCGCGATATCGACCATCAGATTGAGGAACACGAAGAACAGCGCCAATACGAGGATCGTACCCTGCAACAGCGGCAGATCGCGCTGAAAAATTGCGGAATTGAGCAACAGCCCCGAGCCCGGCCATGAGAACACGGTTTCGATCAGGATCGAACCGCCGAGCATGTATCCCAACTGCAATCCCATCACCGCCATCGCCGTCGGCGCCGCGTTCTTGATGACATGACGGAACACGCGGGTTTCGCGCAAGCCCTTGGCGCGCAAGGCCTCGACGAAATCCTGGCTCAGTATATCGCCGGTCAGCGCGCGCACGGTGCGGGTGACAATCCCCATCGGAATCACCGAAGTCGTGATCGCGGGCAGGATCAAATAGCGGATGTGTTCCCAGTCCCATCCCCATGCGCCGGAGCCACCGGGGCCGGCGCCGACCGCGGGCAGCCAGTTAAGCTGCACCGAGAAGATGATCACCAGCACCATGCCGAGCCAGTAATGCGGCACCGAGACGCCGGCGATCGCGATCGAGGTCGCCACCTTGTCGATCCAGGTATCGCGGAAATAGCCGGCGATCAGGCCGAAGAATAATCCAAGCGTGAAGCCGATCGATGCGGCCGCGATCGCCAGGGTGACGGTGTTGCCGACCGCGCGCATGACTTCCGACAGCACCGGGCGTCCGGTGGCGATGGAATGGCCGAGATCGCCATTGACCGCCTTCCATAGCCACAAGCCGAACTGGACCGGCAGCGGACGATCGAAGCCGTAAGCGACGCGCAACTGCGCCGCCAGTTCCTGCGACGCATCGGCGGGAAGGATCGCAACCAGCGGATCGCCGGGCGTGATGTGCACGAGCAGAAAGCACACCAGCGCCACGCTGATGACGATCGGAATCACATAGACGATGCGCCGGGCGATATAGACGAGCACGGGTTACCTTCGGTCTTCTTCCCCTCTCCCCCTGTGGGAGAGGATGGCCGTAGGCGGCCTTGGGCCGCCGTTCTCAAGTAGGACGCTGATGCCTTGCATCGGCTATGCGAAGTCCGTGACGGGTGAGGGGTTACGGCCTATCGATAGACTAAGACCCCTCACCCGCCTTCGATGCTTCGCATCGCAGGCGACCTCTCCCACAAGGGGAGAGGTAAAAAAAGCATCACGGCGTCATGGAAACCGGCGAGAAGTCCACGAACCAGCTCTTTGGCTGCACAAACCCCTTGATCTTCGGGCTCAGCGCGCGCGGCGCGACGTCATGGGCGACATAGAGGAACGTTGCATCGTCGACCGACGCCGCATGCAATTCGGCAAGTGCTGTGTCACGCGCCGCCGGATCGAAGGTCTGGCGCGCCTTGGTGACGAGTTCGTCGAATTTTGGATTATTGATAAAGCCCCAATTATTCGACACCGGCGGCGCCATCGACGATTGCAGGAAGCGCACCATGGCGAAGAACGGATCCATCGCCGCATAGGTCACGTTGGTGGCGTTGGCGCCGTTGGCGGACGGGTCCTTGACGCCGCGGCGCCAGTTGGTGAACAGCGTATTCCATTCGATGACATCGAGCTGGACGTCGAAATAACATTCCGCCAGCGCCTGCTGCAGATACTCGTTCATCGGCAACGGCAGCAT
>DATHHQ010000511.1:0-9359 GCA_035490095.1 Bradyrhizobium sp. | reverse complement strand
GCGAGACAACAGGATAAGCTGGCGACGCTCACGCTGCTGACCACCATGCTCGATTTCTCTGATACAGGCGAGATCGGCCTCTTGATCGACCAGGGTTCAGTCGCTTTGCGAGAGGCCACGATCGGGAAGGGCGGTATACTTCCCGGAAAGGAGCTGGCCTTCACCTTTGGCACACTACGCGCCAATGACCTGATCTGGCGCTATGTCGTCGATAGCTATCTTAAGGGCGCCACGCCCGACGCGTTTGATCTATTGTATTGGGATTCCGACAGCGTAAGCCTCCCAGGTCCCATGTACTGTTGGTATACGCGTAACACGTACCTCGAAAACAATATCAAAGAGCCCGGAAAGACAACGCAGTGTGGCGTGCCGATTGATTTGTCGAAAGTAGAGGTACCGCTCTATGTCCTCGCCTCCCGCGAGGATCACATTGTGCCGTGGAAAGCGGCCTACGGGTCAAAGGATTTGATCGGGATAGCCGCTCGCTTTGTCCTTGCCGCGAGTGGCCACGTTGCGGGGGTCATTAATCCTCCGGCCCGCAATAAGCGCAGCCATTGGCTGAACGATCAGCTGGTATCAGATCCCAATAGTTGGCTGGAAAAAGCGGAGGAGAAATCTGGAAGCTGGTGGCCGGATTGGGATGCCTGGATGAAGCGTCATTCCAGCGGAATCTGCCCGGCACCTGCCCAACCGGGTAACGCCCGGTATCAGACTATCGAACCCGCGCCCGGCCGATATGTGAAGCAGAAATCCAACTAATGCGCTTCCGCGAACTGAAATACTTTCGCAGATCGGCTCACATGTGCCTTAACTAACCTCGTTTGCTCGCAGCACTCTGGGCGAACTAGACATCTTGCATCGCGATCAGTTCGCGCAATCGGTTATGGCCACCCCAACGCTTCGCCGACGAGAGGCACAACAATCCAACGCCCGTGGCCGCGACCACAAGCATACGGTCTCCGGAGGCGGTGCGAGACACCGGACAAAGCACCACAAAGTGCACGTGCATAAAAAAAGAGAGGGCCGAAGCCCTCTCAAATCAGTACCGGCGATAGCCGCGATGGTAACCATAGCGACGGACATAGGGACGACGAACTACCACCACGCCGCGGCGATACGCGGGGACGGTACGGACACATCCGCGCGGGCCGCACACCAGCGCAACGCTCTCAACGTTCGAAGCGTTCGATTGTAACGGAGCAAGCGGCATCGCCGATGCGGTTCCTGCGGAAAGTGCTGCGCCACCAAAAGCGACCAGTGCAACAAAAGCAAGTTTGAGTTTCATCTTAGTTCTCCGTGGGGTGTATCTCCTCGCGGACTTTAGAAGTTCCTCTATGAACCATGGATGAGTACGCATATTAATTCGCCGTAACGAAGCGGCGAGGGCGTGCGGTGCCGTCGCGACGGGTTTCAGTCTAACGACGCGGCAATCCTTGATAGGCGCGGCACAAATGCCGCAGTCGTTTTTCTTGTCGCTTCTGTTAATAAGTGGCCTGCGCTGACCGAAGTTCCTGCCAAAATCGATACGATCCTCCCATTGTAGGAGGCTCAAAATGATTATCGAAGTAGCTTTGTTTCTCTTGTTTGTCGCTATCGCCGGTGCTTTCGTTGTGAAAGCCTACGAATGGCGACAGGACGTCCTCTACGGGCCCAAGCAGAACAACTGGAACAAGTAGGCGCCGTGCCTGCGATCTCGTCCAGCCGAGATATGTACGCAAAAACATTGTCGGTACCGATCGCGCTCAGGTGAAGCCCCCTTCGCCTTAACCCTTTGTTAACCATATCCGGGCAGCATCGAACCTCACCCTTCTGGACACGCGTCGCGAGCGGGAACCATCACCGCATTCGTGCCGGTGGCGGCTTTTCGATTTATCCGCGTGGTGGAGTAAGCGACATGTCGTTAGACAACGTGCGCCCTGAGGCAAATCTGCTTTCCGCATTCACCTTGACGATTTTCGGCGCCTTCGCCGCCGGCTTGCCGATGGCGGTGGCGATTGTTTGGGTCTGCTCCTGAGCCTGTTTCGACTTTGAGGCTAACAGGCGGCTTGTCCCGCAACTGCAAGGCACCCATTCCTTTGCATTCGTGGACGGGGCGGCTGCCCTGGGCAACGGCGGGGAGGGAGCCTAATCGCGGCACCGGTCAGGCCGTTCGCACTCGCGTTAATTTCATCAAGGCATAGCTATAACATCGTCTCCGGTTTCATCCGAATCTCCCAGGGAAAAGGCGCGCCGAACACTCCCGCGCGGCAATGCCACAGTAATCAAAAAACGGAACTGTCGCGGCTGTAACTAGATCCCCGTTGGGTATGAAGGGGTGTATCCTTCGGGATGGCGAAACGGGCATGTTCTTTCTTTTCTGAGATGCTCGGGAATAGCGGATTCCATGGGCGCTCCTTGATTTTCGTGTCCGATCGGGTCTTTACTATCGATAGTATTTTGCGAACGTGCTCACGGAAAAGCTTGTCTGCCTTTGTCATTAATTTGACTTGGCCCTCCATTTTCGGAGGTCGACCTTGGTGGCGTCTGCCCGCTGTTCATGCCCCAGCAATGAGGTAGCCCCCGATTTCGAGACAGTTTGACGGCTTGGCCAAGATGGATTCCGGTCTTCTTTTTTTGCGCCAGCAGCTGCAAAAATTATGGGCCAACGCGAGCTTCGAAATGAAAAGTCCCGTACTTCCCGGCAAGATCTATAGACGGCCGCTGCGCCTGAAGCCTCAAACTTGCGAAGTTTCTCACGCTTATTGACGAGACGCTTGAAGGCATAGCAGTGGAATCTAGCGGTAGCTTACCGCAGTGCATCATTCCCGGCTGGAAACTGGCTGGTTCGGGAAAGCGTCTTCGGGATCGTCATCCGGCCGGGGAGGCCGAGCCTAATCGTACCGAAGGTCGGAGTATGTCACCAAGACGGAGGGAGATACGATGTCCAGAATAGCCAGGCAACTGAGTTTTATTTTCGCAAGCGCGCTGTTCGTTGGAGCGCTGGTTGCGACTGCGCAGGCGAAGGACAAGATCAAGGTTGGCTTCATCGGGCCGTTGACCGGGGGCGTTTCAGCCAATGGGCTCGGCGGCCGCAATTCGGCCGATCTTGCCGTCAAATTGCGCAACGCCGATGCGAAGGCGAAATACGAATACGAACTCGTCGTGCTCGATGACGAATGCAAGCCGAACGTGGCCGTGCAGGTCGCCACCAAGATGGCGGCGGACAAGGAAATCGTCGCCGCGGCCACGCATTATTGCTCCGCCACCGCGATCGCTACGGTCGATGTTTATCACAAATTCGGCTTTCCGATCATCGTGTGGGGCGCGGTGCTGCCAGACATCACCTACCGCGCCAAGTATGCGGAGGTGCATCGCGTTAACGGGACCATGATCAACCAGAACGATGCCAATGCCGAGCTCATCTCCAAGATCGGTTTCAAGAACGTCGCGGTGATCCACGACACGACGGATTACGGCAAGGGTCACAACGAGTATTTCAGCAAGGCTTTCGCCAAGCTGGACGGCAAGATCGTCGGCACGTTCGGCGTCACTGCCGACCAGCAGGACTTCACTGCCGAGCTGACACAGATCAAGGCGCTCAATCCTGAGGTTATCTATTTCGGCGGACTTACGCCCATCGGCGTGCGCATCCGCTCGCAGATGGACAAGCTTGGTATCAAGGCCGTGTTCGATGGCACCTCGGGCATCGTGTCGGATGCTTTTATCCAGGGCCTCGGACCGCTTGCCGAAGGGTCGTTCGCGTTCCGTGAAGGCGCGCCGACTGAGAAGCTGCCGGGCGGCAAGTTCTTCATGGAGAACTATGCCGCGCAAAAATACGACAACCCGCCCGAAGCTTACGGCGCTTTCTCTTTTGCCGCCATGGACCTGATCCTCGACTCGATCGAAAAGGTCGGTCCGGATCGTAAGAAGGTCATCGAGGAATTGGCCAACGTAAAAGAGCGCGACTCTATCGTTGGAAAGGTCACGTTCGACGACCACGGCCAGAACACCGTGGCCGTGATCACTAAATACGTGGTCCAGGACGGCAAGTTCGTGGAGTGGGACAACAGCGAATACGCCACGGGCAAGCGCAAGCTCCCCGGACAGCAATAGGGAACAGGCAGGGCGGGCGGCACCAGCATTTCCGTCCCGCTTCGCCTTCCCAACGCGCGCAGGATTAAAGACATGGATGTGGGGCTAATTGCCCAATACGTCATGAACGGTCTCATGCTCGGCATGATGTATACGCTGGTCGCGGTCGGCTTCACGCTGTTCTTCGGTGTGCTCGACATCATCAAGTTTTCCCACGGCGACGTGCTTACGGTCGGCGCCTTCACGGCGCTGGCGACCTATATCGGGCTGCGCTCGGCCGGGGTCGGTTCCACCCCTCTGTTGCTGCTTGCGATGCTCGTCGTCGCGATCCCCGCCATGGCCGCGCTGGGCATGTTAATCGCACGCTATTTGGTCATGCCGCTGCGCTCAGCGCCGGCGCTCAACACGCTGCTGATCACGTTGATGCTCGGCACGGTGCTGCGCGAATCGGTTCGGCTGTTCTACCCCCAAGGCGCCAACCCGAAGGCGTTCCCGGCATTGCTTCCGACTGCTTCAATCAACCTCGGTCAGTTCAACCTGCGGCTCGACAACGCCCTGATGCTCGCGGCCGGCGTGCTGGCGATTGTCGGGTTGCAGCTTCTGCTCAACAGGACCAAGCTCGGCCTCGCCATCCGCGCAGTCGCGCAGGACGAAGAAACCGCTCGCACCATGGGGGTGAATTTCACCGCCGTCGTGCTCATAACCTTCGCGATCGGATCGGCGCTCGCGGCCTATGCCGGCATCATGAACGGCCTCTACTACAACGAAATCAATTTCGGCATGGGGCTTTATCTTGGCGTGATCGGCTTCGCCGCCGCGATCATCGGCGGGCTCGGCAGTATTTACGGCGCCATCCTCGGTGGCTTTCTGTTCGCAGCATTGCAGACCATTGGCACCGTCGCGCTGCCGTTCGCCAGCGCCTACAAGGACGTGTTTGCCTTCACCGTCGTGATCGCGTTGATCGCATGGCGCCCGACCGGACTGATCCAGGAAAAAATTAGCGAGCGGGTCTGAGCGCATGTCGGAAGTTATGCAAAAACTGCGGGCTCCCTTGCTGCCGGGCGTCGTCGCTCTGGCGCTATCGACCGCCTATCTGATCGCGCTGCTGGCTGCCGAAAAGCAACCGCTCATCATCGGTCTGCTCGCGTTCGCCGTCGTTGCTGTGCTCGCCGCCCATTACCTGGGCTGGCTCGACTTGGTGAGCCGAAGCTTCGCCGACCGGGAGGATGTGCTCGGCGTCTACGCGATCCTCGCCGCCTGCGTGGTGGCGGCGTTCTTCCACGACAATCACTTCGTGCTGCTGCTGTTCGTCACCGTGCTGCTGTATACAGTGGCGACGCTCGGGCTGAACATTCAGTTTGGCTACGCCGGAGTGCTTAACTTCGCTGGCGCGTCGTTCTTCGGCATCGGCGCCTATGCCTCCGCGGTGCTCAGCACTTACACTGCCGTCCCGCATCTCCTCGTCCTTCTGATCGGCGGGATGCTCGCCGCGCTGATTGGATCTCTGCTGCTGCTCCCGGTGTTGCGCACGCGCGGCCACTATGCCGCGCTGGTTACCATCGCATTTGCGCTGCTGCTCAAGACATTCTTGGAAGTCAACGACGTGCTCGGCGGCCCGCAGGGCATGCAAGTCAAGGGCATGAGTATCCTCGGTTGGTCGTTCAACGACAATTTCGAGATCGGTAAGATCGAGATGTCGTTCTATCTCAATTATTTCGCAGTCAGCATGCTGCTGCTGACCGGCACCTTCGTCTTGGTGCGACGGCTGGAGCGGTCCTGGATCGGGCTCAATCTCGATGCGCTACGACTCGATGAGATCGCGGCGAGTTGCTTTGGGCTAGATATCGCGCGCTGGAAGATCACCGCCTTCCTACTCGGTAATTTCCTTATCGGCATTGCCGGCGCGCTGTTCGGTATGGTCGGCGGCTTTGTTGCGCCCAATAACTACACCTTCGCCGATTCGCTGATCATGGTGTCGATCCTGCTGCTCGGCGGCATTGGCAACCCCTGGGGGCTGGTGGTCGCCACCTTCATCGTCGTGGTTGTGCCGGAGAAGTTGCAGACCATCCAGGAATACCGAATCCTGCTCTTTGCCCTGATCGTCATCATGATGCTTCTGTTCCGTCCGGAGGGACTGCTGCCGCGGCCGGTGCGGCGTTATTTCCCTGGGTGGCGGGCATGACCTATTTGTTAGAAGCCCGCGGACTGACCCGGAAATTTGGCGGCGTGGTGGCGCTGGACAATCTTGATCTTGCTGTCGTGCCCAACGAAATCATCGGCCTGATTGGACCGAACGGGTCGGGCAAGACGACGTTCTTCAATGTCGTCACCGGACTCTACGGCGCCCACGGCGGCTCTGTCACTTTCGATGGCGCGGACATTACACGCGCCTCATCGCCCGCGGTCTATCATGCCGGCATTTCCCGCACCTTTCAGCGCTCGCGGCTGTCGCTGCCGTTGTCGATCTTCGACAACATCATGATAGGCAACCACAAACGGCTCAACCAGGGGCTCTGGTTCAATCTGATCCGGCGCGGTGAGTTCAAGCGCGAGTTCGAGGCCAACTATGGCGCGGCGCGCACGCTCGTCGAGGTATTCGAGCCGCAGCTCGCCGAGCGGATGTTCGAGCCTGTCGGCGGACTGCCGATGATCGACCGGCGCCGCATAGAGATCTGCCGAGCGCTGATCAATCAGCCGAAGCTGCTTTTGCTCGACGAGCCGTCGGCCGGCATGACGCATGACGAGACCAAGGAATTAATGGACGATATCCTGCAGGTCCGCGATCTCAACCGAAATCTCACCATCATTATCGTCGAGCATGAGATGGGGGTGATCGAGCGCATCACCGAACGTTGCGTGGTACTCAATTTCGGCCGCAAAATCGCGGAAGGCCCGTACCGCCAGGTCGCCGTCGACCGGCAAGTGCAGGAAGCCTATCTGGGGGTGGAGTAGATGGCTGGCCGGCTGGAAATCGAGGGCGTCCACACCGCGTATGACAAGGCGGATGTACTCGAGGGCGTCTCACTCAAGATAGAGCCAGGGCGCATTACATGCCTGCTCGGCTCTAACGGCTCCGGCAAGACCACACTGATCCGCTCGATCCTGGGGCTGACGCCACCGCGCGCAGGCCGTATCGCATTTGATGGCCAAGACATCACTGCGCTGCCGACGCACAAGGTCATCGCCGCGGGCGTGGCCTGTATCCCGGAAGGCCGCAAAGTGTTTCCCAAGCTCACGGTCGAGGAGAATCTGCGGCTCGGCGCCTACCAGGAACCCTCGGAAGCAGTCACCCAGGAGCGCATGGCGGAAATCTTTCGCTTGTTCCCGCGCCTGGCCGAGCGCCGGATGCAACTCGCTGGCACTATGTCGGGTGGCGAGCAGGCGATGGTCTCGATCGGCCGGGGCCTGATGCGGGCGCCGAAGCTGCTGCTGATCGACGAGCCCTCGCTCGGTTTGTCGCCACTTTTCGTCAAGGAGAATTTCAACATCATCCGCAAGATCAACGAGCGTGGCATTTCCATCTTTCTCGTGGAGCAAAACGTGCATCAAACGCTCGCGATCTCCGACTACGGATATGTTTTATCCAAGGGCAGGGTGGTAACGGAAGGCAAGCCAAGCGAACTCGCCAAGACCAAAGAGGTCCACCAAGCTTATTTTGGTTGAGTCACCAATTGCGCCTGTCGGAAATTTAGCTACGCAATCTACCAGCGCGACCATCGGCCGGCTGATCATGCCGACAAGCTTGCGAGGATGTGCCCGATTCCCCTGTCCCTGTCGCAAACCTAATGGCTAGCGGTTGACCGAGAATCGGGCGGTGCTGATCTGTTACGAGAGATCGTCTGGGCGGTTGTCGATCTGCTTCGGTCGGGAGCAGCGATCGAGGCAGAGATCTTGACGTTGCGGCAGCAGATAACTGCGACGAACCACCCCCAAGAAACAATCCTTCGGTGCTATCGACCGATTGGTGAAAAAATTTCCGGTCCAGCCCAACGCGGCGCGGACGTCGCTCTTCGTCAGCAGCACGTGGACCGTGACGGTGCCCGCGAGGAGCAATAGATCACTACGATGAAACAACTTCGGATGAAGGGAGCGAGCCGAGCAAGCCGAGGCCCGCTGAAGTTCCCTACATGCGCGTCATCGGTGATGCCGGCAGTAAATTCACTGCACAGTCGATGTCGCCTATTGTGAAGGTTTGGGGATGCCGGCCCCATGAAGGTGGTGCGGCGCGCACGGTGGGGCCGGCGTACGCAAACCTCCAATGGAGAAAACCGCGGGAGGTGTGGAAAGGCCGCGCGTCAGACGCTATGGGGATTTCGTCGCTGGCGGTCTGTGTCGGATGTTGGTTGAACGCGTTTTGCGGACACGATCGAGAAGGTTGGCGTCCTTGATCGGACGATCACGATGGGCAGGACCGGGATTGAGCGGATATGTTGACGGAACTTTAGCCCAAGTTGCCGTGACGGCGAGCGATTTGGTTGCCGGTCGAGAGCCGGCGCAATTGACCCGCAGGTTTGTGATGTTGCCGCCCATCGCCGCGATCATGAGGTGTCGATCCTGATCACGATTGGGGATGCCGCCGGCCGATGGCGCGGCGAGGAGCCGCGCTCGAACCTCTCGATGATGACCATGCGGCCGCCGCAACACGGACACGGGTGCGCGGGCGGCTTGGGCTCGTTGGCCTCGGCGCAGTTGGTATCTGCGGTCTCGGACTGTGCCGCCGGCACGACGAGCAGTTCGCGCGCTCGGGCGATGTTGTCGGCGCGCGTGCCGCTGGCGAGCAGTCCGTAGTGGCGGATGCGGTGGAAGCCGTGCGGCAGGACGTGGATGAGGAAGCGGCGGATGAACTCGCCGATGGCCAGTGTCATGACCTTCTGGCGCTCGCGACCATCGGCACGATAGTCCTTCCATCGGAAGGCGACGCCGTTGTCGCCGACTGCGATCAATCGGCTGTTGGAGATGGCGACGCGGTGGGTATAGCGCGACAGATAGGCCAGCACGGCCTGTGGCCCGCCGAAGGGACGCGTGGCATAGACCACCCATTCGGTCCGGCGCAGGGGGGCGAGATTTGCCGCGAACGCCTGCGCGTTGGCGAGGGCGGCATGATTGCCGAAGAACTTCAGACGGCCGGCCGTGCGGGCCGCGATCAGCTTCTCCAGGAACAACCGGCGGAACAGGCGCGAGAGCACGCGCACCGGCAGGAAGAAGCCTTTGCGGCATGCCACCCAGCGCTCGCCGTCGAGCGAGATGCCGCCGCCCGGCACGATCATGTGGACGTGCGGGTGATGGGT
>DATHHQ010000510.1:0-4169 GCA_035490095.1 Bradyrhizobium sp. | reverse complement strand
ACTGTATCGCCACGAAAATCCCGGAAGAAATCGGCGTGTTTCTCCAGCACCAGCGTTTCGACACCGGCGCGCCCCAGCAGATATCCCAGCATCATGCCGGCGGGGCCACCGCCGACGATGCAGCATCGGGCGTTTATCGTGCGCCGGGACGGTCGCTCTGGAGAAGTGCCCGCGTCCATGATCTGGCTCTCGTCATCTGGGCTATCAGCGCCGGAAACTCTTGATCTCCGAAACGCTGCCGTCGCGGTAGGTCAATTCCACCGAGACCGTTTGGGTCGAAGGCGCCAATTTGAGATAAGGCTGCGAGTCGTGGGGGATGGCGCTGGGATCCCTGGGATCGCAGGCCGGCATTTTCAGGACCCTGTCCGGCACTGCCGAATCGATGCCGACGCGTACTTCGCGGATCGCGCAGCGATACGACATCAGGTGGGTGTAATAGACCAAGAGGCCGTTGAACTCGCGAAACGACAGCCAGCTCGTCGCGGTCATATCGAGGATTTTTCGCTGATCGCGGATCAGCGCCGCTTCTGGATCGAATTTGATCGGAAACGGTCCCTGCATTTCACCTGACATATCGACATAGCGAACCTGAATGGTGGCCGCCGGCGCATCGGCGGAAAGCTCGATCGATGGATTCGGCATCCGCTTGCGTGTTCGTGGATCCAGCGTGTCGATAAAGCCGGTCTCGCGGAATTCGCCGGCATCGCCCATCCGCCAGGAAATCCCCAAGGTCGGATCGGCGATCGAGAACACCACGGTCCAGCCGCCATTGTGGCGGGAGAACATCGCGATCGGCGCGTTGACGGAATCGTTCTGCGGCACGCGCGGCACCGACACCGGCGGCAGCGCTGCGACCTTCTGCGCCGGCTCGGCTGTCTTGGCAGCCTCGGGCGGTCCCTTCGTCACGCCATTCAAGAAGACATCATCCACCATCTGGTCGAAATAGACCGGGATCTGCTTGTGGTTCACAGTCTCCGCCATCTCGCTGACAAGCCGGCGCGTGCGTTGCGCGACCTGCACCAGATTCACGCCGGGCTCCGTCAATTCCTTGGCGAACGTTCGCGTGAACACCGAATTGGGATTGACGTCGTTGTTGGAGAGACGATCGAGCGCGGTCTGCCGGGGGCCGGCCGAAAACACCGAGAACACGCCTTCCGGCAATTGCGTCATCGGCGCCAGACCGCCGCTGCCGGCGACGGCGCGGGTGCCGCTTCGCTCGAACGGATTATTGCGGCAGGCATCGAACACGAGGATGGAGGTGCGCACTTTCTTGTTTTGCAGGCGCTCGATGATGCGGTCGGCGAGAACGGAGGCGTCGCGGACCAGTTCTTCCTGGCCTTCGCTCGCGGCGGGCACGTCAGTCGGCAGCAGGAAATTCTGACCCGCGATCTCAAAGCCGTGGCCGGCATAGAAGAAGAACGCGGTGTCTCCGGGCTGAACCGCATTGTCGAACGCCAGCAGGGTCTGGCTGAACGCCTGCCGGGTCTGGTTCTCCGCGACCATCACGGAAAAGCCCAGCCGCTTGAGCGTATCGCCCATGGTGCGGGCGTCGTTGACCGCCTTCTGCAGCTTCGGCACGTTCTTGTAGTCGTTGTTGCCGACGACAAGCGCGACGCGCTTTTCGGCCTGCGCGGGGGCGGTGAACGCCGCAAGCGCGGCTGCGACGCCCAGCAGCGCCACCAGTCTGAAAAGCCGTCTCGTCATCGAATCCCCGCCATGCACGATTGATCGGCGGTTCGTGCGAACGCCGCTTTATTCCGTAGTCGGCAAACCTGTCCGGGCGGTTCAATCACGCCAAGCCGTGGTCGTCCACCAACCGCGCGGGCGTACAAGCCGCAGCCGCCGATCTTGAACGCTGACGTTGGCGGAATTATCGCGTTCTGTTGCCCGATAGGTACAGTCGCGAGGGATCGTCACCGAATCGGTTTCCGAAGCGGACTGCCGATTGTGCCACCTTCGCAATGCTGCTGGAGATAGAGACCGCACGCGCGGCGCGAGCGAGCGAATCGGCACGCAGGATCGCGCCCACCGAACTGAAGTGGCGTAACGGCTTCTCGCGGGGCCGCGCCTTCGAAGGCGAATTCTCTGACGTCACGCGCAGCTACGCCGGCAAGGGCGTCAGGCGCTATCAGGGGTGATTCGGAGCCTGAAGTTTGCAAAAACGTTAAGCTTTTTCGGCGCTTCCGGCCGCTGCTCCATTGACTTTGAAGAATTCGCCCCTATCTTCCGGCTTGACGCGGCCCGGTATCGAAACGCGATATCTTGAATAAGCCGCCTGTCTGCGTTTCCGAAAATCCCGTGCAAATCTGCGTGCCGTTCCGGGGTTGAGCGCAACAGTCTTTTTCCGGGATTCCAAGCGGCGGTATCTACCAGAGGCTCAATGTCTTTTTCCCATCTCGGCTTGTCCGACAAGGTGCTCGCCGCAGTCGCGGCCACCGGTTACACCACCCCCACCCCTATTCAGGAACAGGCGATTCCCCATGTTCTGGCCCGCCGGGACGTTCTCGGCATCGCCCAGACCGGCACCGGCAAGACCGCTGCCTTCGTCCTTCCGATGCTCACCATGCTGGAAAAGGGCCGCGCGCGGGCCCGAATGCCCCGCACCCTGATTCTGGAACCGACCCGCGAACTCGCCGCACAGGTCAAGGAACAGTTCGACAAATACGGCGCCGGCCAGAAACTCAATGTCGCGCTGCTGATCGGCGGCGTTTCGTTCGGCGACCAGGACACCAAGCTGACGCGCGGCGTCGATGTGCTGATCGCGACTCCCGGCCGGCTGCTCGACCATACCGAGCGCGGCGGACTATTGCTCACCGGCGTCGAACTGCTGGTCATCGACGAAGCCGACCGCATGCTGGACATGGGCTTCATTCCCGACATCGAACGTATCTGCAAGATGATTCCGTTTACGCGGCAGACGCTGTTCTTCACCGCAACGATGCCCCCCGAAATCCGCCGCATCACCGAAACCTTCCTGCATAACCCCGAAAAGATCGAAGTTTCGAGACCCGCGACGACAGCCGTGGGCGTGGCCCAGTTCCAGGTCAGCGTGGGCCGCGAGCCGCATGAGAAGCGCGACACGCTGCGCCGCCTGCTGCGCGACGCCAAGGACCTCCAGAACGCGATCATCTTCTGCAACCGCAAGCGCGAAGTCGCGCTGCTGTACAAATCGCTGCAGAAGCACGGCTTCAGCGTCGGTGCCCTGCATGGCGACATGGATCAGTCGGCGCGCACCGCCGCACTCGATCAATTCCGCAAGGGCGAAATTCCGCTGCTGGTGGCATCGGACGTAGCGGCCCGCGGCCTCGACATTCCCACCACCAGCCACGTCTTCAATTTCGACGTCCCGCATCATGCCGACGACTACGTCCATCGCATCGGCCGCACCGGGCGTGCGGGGCGCGCCGGCACCGCGATCTCCATCGTCACGCCGCTCGATCAAAAATCCATGGTCGCGATCGAAAAACTGATCGGGCAAACCATTCCCCGCATCGAAGGCAGCGTCGAGGTCCAGCCGGTTGACGGCCCGGCAGCCTCAAGCGAAACCGAACGGCCGCGCGAACGCGCAACAGAAGGTTCACGCGACGGCTCACGCGGAGGCCGCAAGCCGCGCCGGGAGCGCGAACCACGACGTTCGGGTGGCAACGGTGGCGGTCGCAATTCCAGCCCGCAACCGCAGGCACCCGTCGCCGCATTCACGCCGCCGGTCGCGCCCGCGGCCTCGCGCACGCCTTCGATCGGCCGCGCCGAGACGCCGCAGGCTCCGCGCGATTCGGCATCGGAGCCTGCCGATCACTCGCATCTCCCGGCGTTCCTGTTGCGACCGGTCCGCGCCCGCATCTAGAAATCTCTCTGCGAAAGCCTCACTGGATCCCGTTTACCGGGCATTCATCCTCCTGATTTATTCTGCCGGCTATAATTTTAATTATTGCTGCGGAAAAGCGGGCGCCGCCGCCTGTTATTTTGGGGACGGAATCAGTGACCAAGGTGCTGGACGAACACGAACGCACGTTGGCCTTCGCGGAAGTGGCGCTCGGCCAGATCAAATCGCTCCGGCAGACCGCGGTCCCCCGTAATTATGAAATCTGGTACGTCTACGCGACCGGATATAATTCAGCCCTCAACAAGATCATCAATGAGACCCTGGCGCGCAACGGCAAACTGACCGA
>DATHHQ010000509.1:0-2521 GCA_035490095.1 Bradyrhizobium sp. | reverse complement strand
CGGGCACCTGATGAATGCCGGTGACGCCATTTGTGTTCTGTGCGGTCAGCGCGGTGATGACTGACGCGCCGTAGACCCCGAGCGCGGCAAACGTCTTCAGGTCGGCCTGGATGCCGGCGCCGCCCGACGAATCCGAACCGGCGATGGTAAGCGCAATGGGGACTGTCATCGTTCCACTCGGGTCATGTCATGTCCTAGCGCGACGTGTTATTGCCAGCAAGTTCTTGAGCGCTATATTGAACCCAAATGCGACGCTTCCGGAGACGACAGCGATGGTTCCCTTCTTTGTCCAGTTCAAATGCAAGCTCGGCCAGTCCTATGCCGTCGCCAACGCGCTCGCCGAGGCCGAGATCGCCTCGGAGATCTATTCCACCGCTGGCGATTACGATCTGCTGGTCAAGTTCTACGTCGACAACGACACCGACATCGGCCATTTCGTCAACGAACGGGTGCAGGTGATTCCGGGCATCCAGGACACCCACACCATCATCACTTTCAAGGCGTTCGGCACCGGTTAGGGCATGGAGTCACAAGTCCAATCCGGCTGACCATGGGAATAGCCATCAACATCGCAATGGTGTTCGGTCCGCTGCTGCTCTGGATCGGCATCGATCGTTGGCTGGAATCCCGAGACTGGCGTCTGCCGCGCTGGTCCTATCTGTTTCCAGCCGCCTGGGCGCTGATCTCCGGCTGGCTCGTTTACTCCTGCACTTTCATCGACAACTGTTCGTGACACGCGCCTGGATCAGGACTTGTCGTCGCCCTTTGCCGCCTTCTTCGGCCGCGGCGGTCCGTCCACCGGCGGCAGCGATTTGATATACTCCGCGATCGCCGCCCGATCCTCAGGGGTCAACTGCGAGGTGTTCTTGATCACCCGCACCATTGCCCCGCCGGCGGTGTCGCCGTCGGGCGTCTGACCGGTTTCAAGAAAATAGGCGATGTCCTTGTCGCTCCACTCGCTCAGTCCCTTTTGCGTGATGTTCGGCACCCAGCCCTCGCCTTCCGGATTTGGTCCACCGGCGAAGCGCTGCGCTGTGATAATTCCGCCAAGAAAGTTACGAGGACTGTGGCACTCGGCGCAATGTCCGAGGCTGTTGACCAGATAGGCGCCGCGATTCCACTGCGGTGAGCGCGCCGCGTCCGGCATCAACGGCTTGCCGTCCATGAACATGAGTTTCCAGATCCCGATATTGCGCCTGACATTGAATGGAAACGGCACATCGTGATCGCGCACCTTGCCGGATACGGGGTTAAGCGTTTTCAGATACGCAAAAAGGTCGCGGACCTCGTCAACCTTGGCATGCTGGTAGGACGTATAGGGAAAGGCCGGAAAGTAATGAAACCCGGTCGGAGAAATTCCCCGGGTTACCGCGCTCACGAAATCGGCCTCGGTCCATCGCCCGATGCCATCGACCGGATCGGGCGAGATGTTCGGCGCGTAAAAGGTTCCGAACGGCGACGGTATCGCGAGCCCGCCGCCGAGCCTCAAGCGATCGGGCTGAGCGGGCACGGCATGGCAGGAGGAACATCCTCCGGCGTTGAATGCAGTCTGTCCGTTCGCAGGGTTCGGCGTATAGGCCGGCGCGGTAACCGCTAACACGATCGGCGTCGCCGTCAGCCACCAGTTGACGCCAAGGGCGGCGGCGCCAGCCACAAGGGCGGCAAGGAAAGTTCGTCGAGGCATTCACCGTTCCGTGCGCTGTCCGTTGCAACTTGATGGCTAGTATGGCCGCTAATCCAGCCAAAGGCAGGTTGGAAATTTAAGGCGTTTAAGCCAGCCGCGGGAATAAAATCGAAGTCTTGTTGTTGTGAGACTGGCACCATCATCTGACGCCAACAGGGAGAGAACCATGTCGAAAACAAGGACCATGCTTGCTACGCTTGCGCTGGGGGCAACCGTTGCTCTCGCCGGCCCGGCCTTTGCCGAGAAGATGAAAGCGACCCTCGACGGCAAATCCGAAGTGCCTCCCAATACCAGTGCCGCCACCGGTAGCGCCGCCATCGACTACGATGCTGCCTCCAAGAAGCTGACCTGGAAGCTGACCTATTCCGGGCTATCCGGACCGGCGACCGCCGCGCATTTCCACGGGCCGGCTGAAGCTGGCAAGAACGCCGGCGTCGCTGTCGCGATCCCGAATGCCACCGCGAGCCCCGCCGAAGGCAGCGCTACGCTGACGGACACGCAGGCCGCCGACCTGGTGGCCGGCAAGTACTACGTGAACGTCCATACCGCAGCCAATCCGGGCGGCGAAATCCGCGGCCAGGTCACCAAGTAACCTTTCGTTTGACGGATATCCAAAACAAGGGGCGGACGCGTCAGGCGCCCGCCCGTCTTTCTCTAGAGCATGATCCGGAAAAAGCCTGCCCCGCACTTGATGCGGGGTGGGTACCGGTTTTCCCTCGCGACAAACGCGAAGCGTTTGCGCGGAGATCATGCTCAAACAAAAAGCTAGAGCGGGATGACGCTTCGAAGAAAAGTCATCCCGCTCTGGTCGAATCGAAGTTAGCCGTTCTTGACGCG
>DATHHQ010000508.1:0-3075 GCA_035490095.1 Bradyrhizobium sp. | reverse complement strand
CGCATCGCCATGACAGCGTCCGATATCCCCACCGCAACCGGACTGCCAAATAATGGCTTCGAAGGGATGCGTTTCCTCGGCTACCCGATCTTCGAAGGATTGGTGCTGTGGGATCTGACCAGAACCGACCAGTTGGCGGCGTTGCGTCCCGGGCTCGCGGAGAAATGGGAGCAGGATCCGGCTGACAACAAGACCTGGATCTTCCACCTGCGCCGCGGCGTGAAATTCCACGATGGCACGGATTTCAATGCCGATGCCGTGATCTGGAACCTTGATCGCTATTTCAACAGCGAGAGCCCGCAATTCGAACCGACGAGTTCGGCGATGTCGCGGGCGCGCGTTCCCGTGATGGGCAGCTACAAGAAGATCGATGACGAGACCGTCGCCATCACCACGACCAAGCCGGCGTCCTATTTCCCCTATATGGCGGTCTACCTGCTGTTCACCTCGCCCGCCTCATTCGAAAAGGCGGGTAAGGATTGGGCCAAGGTCGCGACCCTGCCGGCTGCCGGTACCGGGCCGTTCCACATCACCAAGATCGTGCCGCGGCAGGAGGCGGATCTTGCGCGCTGGGAGGGCTACTGGGACGCCACCAGGAAGGCGAAAGTCGACAATGTCGTGCTGATGCCGATCCCGGAAGCGAATTCGCGACTGGCCGCCTTGCGCGCCGGCCAGGTCGACTGGATCGAAGTGCCGCCGGCCGATGGCATCGGCTCGCTGAAATCCGCGGGCTTTTCCATCGTGACCGGCTCATATCCGCATGTCTGGCCCTGGTTCTACAACATCGGCGCGGCCGACAGTCCCTTCAAGGACGTCCGGGTTCGCCAGGCCCTGAACTATTGCATCGATCGGGAAGGGCTGGTGTCGCTGCTCAGCGGGACCGCGGAGCCCTCGGTGGGCTGGCTCAAGACCAGCGATCCCGATTTCGGCAATCCCGTCAACCGCTACAAATCCGACCCGGCCAAAGGCAAGGCGCTGCTCGCCGAGGCCGGATACACAGCGGCAAAGCCGTTGTCGTTCAAGGCGTTGATCTCGAATTCAGGCTCCGGGCAAATGCTGCCTTTGCCGATGAACGAATTCCTGCAGCAAAATCTGAAAGAGGCCTGCGGCGTCAATGTCGAATTCGACGTGATCGAATGGCAGGTTCTCTTGACGGCAGCCCGCGCCACGCCCGACAGCCCAAATCTGCGCGGCGCCATGGTGCTCAATATCAGCTCGCCATCATCAGATGCCGGCGTCATGGCGCGCTATTTCTCAGCCGCCAATTTCTCGCCGAACGGCTTCAATTTTGAGCAATGGAAGGACGACGAATTCGAAGCCGCGCTGAAGACGATTTCGGAGGCGACCGATCCGAAAGCCATCTCGGATGCCTATCGCAAGGCGCATGAACGTCTCGTCGACAACCCTCCCTGGCTTTACATTGTCCACGATCTCAACCCTCGCGCGATGAGTCCGAAGGTCAAGGGTTTTGTCTCGCCGCAGTCGTGGTTCGTCGATCTGACCTTGGTCAGCGTGCAATAGAACCTGGGGAGAAGATCCGCAAAACGCGCGGCCCGACGACAGGCTCCGCGCCGTCTCGAACCATGGAGAGATGGATCAGCCGGCGTCGTTATTCGCCACCACCGGCGTTCGCCGCTTCACCCGCTTGATGGTGCCGGAAAATGCGAACAGCGGCCGCTCGCCGGATTTCAACACGCCGCGCAGAAAAATCATCGAGCCTCCGGCCCGCATGATTTCGCCTGTGCCCTCGACCAGTTCGCCTTCGCGCGCTGCATCGAGAAATTCGCAGCCGAACGACACCGTCACCCCCGGCCCCTGCAGCACGGGTGCTGCCATGGCGAACAGGCAATAATCCGCGAACGCCATGAAGGCGCCGCCATGGACATTGCTCATGCCGTTGAGGTGTTTCTTCTCGACCCGGAATGCGCAGCGGATCTGGCCGTCGTCCTCCATCCGGTGCCAGAACGGCCCGTTATGGGATTCGAAGTTGTCGCGGCTCCAGGTCCGCCAGCCGGCGAATTCGCCTTCGGTTTGAACGTGGAGATCGGGGCGGTTGAGGAATGCGGATTTGGTCAGGTCGTCCAAGCGATTTGGCCTTCATTTCAGATATATGAGCCCTTAAATCCGATCCATCAGCGATGTGCAAACCCCCGTTTTGCATTGGGCGCCCGCAAAGCTATGGACAGCCGGAAATTGCGCCATAAAAGCCCTTTTCCACCCCATCCGATCTCCCTAATAAGGGACCTCAATTGCAACAAGAAGCCTCATGAGCCAGCCGCAAATCACCCCCGAGCTCGTCGCCAGCCACGGCCTGAAGCCGGACGAGTACGAGCGCATTCTCAAGCTGATCGGGCGGGTGCCGAGTTTCACGGAACTCGGGATTTTCTCGGCGATGTGGAACGAGCACTGTTCGTACAAGTCGTCGCGGCTGCATCTACGGGGATTGCCGACCAAGGCGCCATGGGTGATTCAGGGGCCGGGCGAGAATGCCGGGGTCATCGATATCGGCGATGGCCAGGCTGTCGTGTTCAAGATGGAGAGCCATAACCATCCGAGCTACATCGAGCCCTATCAGGGCGCGACCACCGGTGTCGGCGGCATCCTGCGCGACGTCTTCACGATGGGCGCGCGCCCCATTGCGTGCCTCAATGCGCTGAGCTTCGGGGCGCCGGAGCATCCCAAAACGCGCCATCTGGTGTCGGGCGTCGTCGCCGGCGTTGGCGGCTACGGCAATTCATTTGGGGTGCCGACCGTCGGCGGGCAGGTGCGTTTTCACACCCGCTATGACGGCAACATCCTGGTCAACGCGATGGCGGTCGGCCTCGCCGATACCGACAAGATTTTCTACGCGGCGGCCTCCGGCGTGAACATGCCGATCGTCTATCTCGGCTCCAAGACCGGCCGCGACGGCATTCACGGCGCCTCGATGGCATCGGCCGAATTCGACGACGACTCCGCCGAGAAGCGGCCGACCGTGCAGGTCGGCGATCCCTTCGCCGAGAAGCTGCTGCTGGAAGCGTGCCTCGAGATCATGCAAGCCGATTGCGTGATCGCGATCCAGGACATGGGTGCGGC
>DATHHQ010000507.1:0-3265 GCA_035490095.1 Bradyrhizobium sp. | reverse complement strand
ACCTCGCTATCCTGTCGATTTTCTCAGTGATCGCACTCGTGGTGACAGCCCTTTGGCGCGTGGCGTTGAATCTGAAGTACGAAACATGGCATCTCATCCATATCGTGCTCGCGGTTGTCGCTATCGCCGCGGGAGTCGTGCACATGGTGGGATCGAGTTTCTATCTAGCTGATCCATGGAAGCAGTCGCTGTGGATAGGCCTGACGATCTTCTGGATCGGACTGCTGCTCTACGTCCGCATCGTCAAACCGCTGTTCATGCTTCGCCGTCCGTACCGCGTCTCGGAGACGCGTCAAGAACGCGGTGAAACGACCACGTTGGTGATGCAGCCGGAGGGCCACCCGGGATTTCACTTCAGCCCAGGCCAGTTCGGCTGGTTGATGGTCTGGGGGAGTCCCTTCAAGATCACCGCGCATCCATTCTCATTCTCGTCCAGCGCCGCAGCAAAGGGGGGCTGCGTCGAGATGTCGATCAGAAATCTGGGTGACTTCACTAAAGAGATACAGAGAGTGCCGGTGGGCAAGCGTGTGTATCTCGACGGACCGTACGGCGCGTTCACGATCGGCAACCCGGCGGACATGCACGTATTAATCGCCGGTGGTGTTGGTGTTACGCCGATGATGAGTATGATCCGCACGCTCGCTGATCGCGGCGACAAGCGGCCCGTGATTCTTCTCTACGGCAGCAGGGACCGGGAATCGATTACTTTCCGCGAGGAGCTGGAGGTGCTGGAAGCGCGGCTCGACCTGACGGTCGTCCATGTGTTGGCGAACCCGCCGGCCGGCTGGACCGGGGAACAAGGTTTCATCAACGCCGAGATGTTGAAACGTCATCTGCCGCCACCTTTTTCCGATCATGAGTACTTCATCTGCGGGCCCGGTGTAATGATGGATGCAATTGAAAGGGCTCTCGGCGAGATGGGCGTCCCGATGTCGAAGTACCATTCTGAACGCTATAGCTTCGTCTAGGGAGGGCTGCCGATGCGTCGCGTGTTTGCTGACAGACTGGCCTTCGCCACAGGGGTAATTGTGATCTTGATGTCGATCCTATTCGCGCTCTCCCGCGTGGCCGGGTAGCGAGAGAAATGCGGCCCCGACCGGTCACGGTCACCACCAGGCCTGCGGCCACTGAAGGCACTGACTTGCGGACCTACTGCCAAAACTCATCGAATCCTGAGAAGGGGCGTCATGAGTGCTTACATCGTTGAACTGCTGGGCATTCTGATCGCTCTCGGTCTGCTCATCTTCCTCGCCTTTCGGGGCTACACGCTGCTGTTGGCGGCGCCGGCGGCGGCGATTGTGGCCGCCGCATTCTCTGGAGAGCCGGTTCTCGCCAAATGGACGCTCACCTTCATGCAGGGTACCGGGCGCTTCATCACAAATTTCTTCCCGCTCTTTCTGCTCGGAGGCGTATTTGGCAAGCTCATGGATGACAGCGGCGCCGCGCTTTCCGTCGCCCGCGCCATGACCGAGCGACTGGGAGAGAAGCGAGCCGTCATGGCGGTGGTGTTGGCCTGTGCGCTGCTCACTTATGGTGGCGTCAGCCTCTTCGTCGTGGCTTTCGCCGTGTTCCCAGTGGCGGCCGCGTTGTTTCGGCAGGCGGGGGTTCCGCATCGGCTGATCCCGCCGGCGATCGCGCTTGGCGCCTTCACCTTCACGATGACGGCCCTGCCGGGCACCCCGGCCATTCAGAATGCCATCCCGATGGCATATTTCGGCACCACGCTGTTTGCAGCGCCGGTTCTCGGCGTCATAGCATCTGCGATCATCCTGGGCTTTGGCCTGTGGTGGCTGCGCCTGATCGAGACCCGCGCGCGTCGCGCCGGGGAGAGTTACAGCACCGAGCCGCCGGTAACTGTCGATGATCAGTTCGTGCGTGAGCGCGCGGCGAACGCCGACAATTTCGACCCCGCCGAACTGCCGCACGGCCATCGCAGCAGGGAGTTACCGTCCTTTGCGCTGTCAGCGGCGCCTATTCTGATCGTTCTCGTGGTCAACCTCCTCATGAGTTTGTTCGTGTTACCAGGCGTATACACCGGGTTTCTCGCGGAGCCGCGGTTCGGCGGAACCTCGCTCTCCGCAGTGAGCGGAGCCTGGTCTGTCGTGACGGCGCTCGCGATCGCCTCACTGATTCTGGCAGTAATCCATCGCAAGCGCCTACCGGAGTTGCGCAAGACCCTCGACGCCGGCGCCAACGCCTCTGTGCTGCCGGTGCTCAATACGGCCAGCTTGGTCGGCTTCGGCGCCGTCGTCGCGGCGTTGCCGGCGTTCGCCGTGGTCCGCGACGGATTCCTGTCGGTACCTGGCGGGCCGCTCGTGTCGATTGCCGTTGCCGCCAACGTGATGGGTGGCATCACCGGCTCGGCATCAGGAGGATTGGCAATCGCGTTAAACTCGCTGGGCGATACCTATGCCCAACTGGCCTCTAGCATGGGCATTCACCCTGAATTGATGCACCGCGTGGCGGCCATCAGCTCCGGTGCGCTCGCTATGCTGCCGCACAACGGCGCGGTCGTTACCCTGCTCGCGATCTGCGGGGCTACCCAGCGAGGAAGCTATCGCGAGATCATGATGGTGGGACTCGTGGGGCCGTTGATCGCACTGACTGCTGTCATCGCGCTTGGGAAGCTATTCGGAGCATTTTGAACACTGCCTTCCCCGCCTGCGCCTCATGTCATCGTGCGAGCCAGCCACCGTCCACGGGTAACGCCACTCCACTAAGCTGCGCGGCGGCGTCCGAGCAGAGGAATGCGGCGAGCGCTCCGAGCTCCCCCGGGGTGGTAAACTCAAGAGAGGGTTGTTTCTCACCGAGCAGCTTCGCTCTCGCTTCGTCGGGATCCAGCTTATCGCGGGCAGCAAGGGCGTCGATTTGCTTTTGTACCAGCGGCGTGAGCACCCAGCCGGGACAGATCGCATTGCAGGTAATGCCGGTGGTCGCCGTCTCCAGCGCCACGCCTTTGGTAAAGCCGACAACACCATGCTTGGATGCCACGTACGCGGACTTGTCCACAGAAGCCACCAATCCGTGTACCGATGCAGTGTTGATGATCCGACCCCAGTCCCGCGCGAGCATTTGCGGCAGCACGCACGAGTGGTCAAAAATACTGCGGTCAGGTTAATTGCGCTCACTGCATCCCAGCGCTCGAGCGGAAATTCGTGCACCGGTGCAACATGCTGGATGCCGGCGTTGTTGACCAGCACGTCGACACGTCCGAACTCGCGCATCGCATGCTCGATCAGCCCCGTGGCATCGGCTGGCTTGGACA
>DATHHQ010000506.1:0-2100 GCA_035490095.1 Bradyrhizobium sp. | reverse complement strand
TGCCGATCGATTACTGGGATTATCTTGGCTGGAAGGATACGCTGGCGGATGCGCGCTTCAGCGCGCGTCAGAAAGCCTATTCCCATATGCGTGGCGATCGCGACGTCTACACGCCGCAAGTCATCGTCAACGGGTCCGTGCGTTTGATCGGCAGCGATCGCGCCGGCATCGAAGGTGCCATCGGCGATACCAAAAAAACCGATGGTGTGATGTCGGTGCCGGTTTCGATGACGCTGGCCGGCAAGCAGATTTCCGTTTCGGTCGCGGCCTCCAGCACAGCATCCGCCGAGGCGCATGGCGAAGTGTGGATTTGTTCGATCTCGAGTGTGGTGCCGATTTCAATCGGTCGCGGCGAGAATAGCGGTCGCCAGATCACCTACTACAATGTAGTGCGCAACCTGCTCAAGATAGGTGACTGGAACGGCAGTTCCGGCAACTGGACCGTTCCGCTGGAAAGTATTTCCCACGAGGGCGTTGATGCCGCGGTGGTCTATGTCCAGGACGGCAATCGCGACAAGCCGGGCGCGATGCTCGGTGCGGCCTATACGTCGCTTCACTAGTAAATAGTATGAGTGCGTCGCGCGACGCCATGGCGAGCGACCTACGAGCTTGGTGGTTTTCGTCGATTCAGGACCTGTCCGACGCCTCCCTGCAGCGCAGGACTTGGCTGGACCCGACAAATCGAAATCCCCATTGGTCCTACGCTGAATTCGTCTGTTCGTATCCCGACGACGATCAACTATTGCATGCCCATCGGGCGGGGTGGCTTGCTGCAGACGAATTCGCAATTATGAGCGACCTGCGCAGGGCCCTCCTACCTTATACACCTCCAGGAAATAACCATTACGACCAAGTCGCCATTCTGGACGAGCCGGGCTGGCATGCCGTAATCGAAGCTGCAGGGCGAGCGAAACGGAAGCTGCTTTCGCAAATGATTTCCGAGCGAGAGCGATCTGCGCTGAGTGGGAAACTCAGTTAGATTCAGCCGTTGAGACCGTCATATTCACGGCCACCCCCCAAAGAAAAAGGACCAACTCTCGTTGGCCCAGGATGGGGATAAACTATTCCTGCGAACAGGCCCGATCCCGACGGCCCCGGGGGGCTGGGGGCTGAGGAATCCGGAGCTGAAAGGACCGGGCCAACGCAGTGATCTCTTGTCGCAATTCACAAGGGCGGTCGCTGGGCGGAAATTGGGCCGTATTATGATTTCCCTAACGATCCCGTGACGCTGCATTTTTTGCCGGGCAGGGACCACGGACAATCCGTCACGTGCGAATTTGGGCGCGTCCCTGCCACGGCGCTCTTGCAGCCGTCCGCTGTTGGCGCGATCATACCGGCGCGGCATGATCCCGAAAGGTGGACTTTCGGTTTTCCGAAAAAAGGGATCAGGCCGGAAATCACAAAAGGAGGCGCTCCATGAGCTCGATGTCGGAGGAAGCCGACCCAAGCGAGAGCCGCGCAGCGGCGCGCAATGCTGCTGCGGGTCCTTTACCAAGCCGGGTGACGTTCAATCGTTTCGAACTCAATCGTATTCTGAATTTGTACGGGCGCATGGTCGCCGATGGCGAGTGGCGGGACTATGCCATCGACTTTCTCAAGGACCGCGCGGTGTTCTCGGTATTCCGCCGTGCATCCGAAGTACCCATCTATCGCATCGAAAAAGATCCGCGGCTCGCGCGCAAGCAGGGGATCTACAGCGTGATCTCGGCGAGCGGGCTGATCCTGCGCCGCGGCCACGAACTCGATCGTGTGCTGCTGGTGATCGACCGCAAGCTGGTGGTGGTTTAGCGGGAACGATCCCGTCATTCCGGACCAGCGCGCAGCGCTGGATCCGGAATCCAGAGGTTAGGGAACGCAATTTGCCGTGCGAGATTCCGGGTTCGCTCTTCGAGCGCCCCGGAATGACGAAGCTAAGACGACCGCCCTGCCGAGTCGTCAGCAGGCAGCGTCGTGCCGCCGTCGCCGAGCGCGCGCTGCATCATCACGGTGTCGAGCCAGCGGCCGAATTTGAAGCCGACATTGGGATGGGTCCCGATCATCTGAAATCCGGTCCTGGCATGGACGCCGATCGATCCGGCGTTGGCGGAATCGCCGATCACC
>DATHHQ010000505.1:0-3871 GCA_035490095.1 Bradyrhizobium sp. | reverse complement strand
GTGTTTTGCTTTCTTGCCGATGACAACGACCAGTTCGCCCTCGTAGTGAATCTTTTCGGTGGCGGTTGCCGGGATCACCACGTCTTCGTCATGCGCGATCAGCGCGTTCTGTGCGCGGTAGCCGATCTCGGGTCGATCCGGGACGTTGGGCACTTCGCCGCGCTTGTCTGCGGCCTCCTTGAGATGCTTGAGGTAATTCAGGCCGACGCAATAGAAAGTGCGCGGCATCAGCGGCAATTCGATCTTCACATCCGCCAGAGCATGCGCGCGCGGCGTGCGCTGCCATTCGCCGAACGGATCGCCGCTGACCGCGATCACGCGGTCTTTCTCCACGATTCCCCACGATGTTTGTCCGTCCGCCGTGAATTTGAGCCAACGCATGCGCACTCCTTTTTATTCGTTATTCCGCCGCGACGCGCGGCTGACTTTTCCAGGCGCCGGCGGCCGGGCGCGACAAGCCGAGATTTTCGCGCAAGGTCTTGCCGGCGTAATCCTTGTGAAACAGACCGCGTCGTTGCAATTCCGGGACGATATGGCGCACGAAATCGGCGTAGGATCCCGGAACATAGGTCGCCGCGATCACAAAGCCGTCGCAGCCGCGGCCGACGAACATCTCTTCGAGTTTGTCGGCGATCTCCTTCGGGCCGCCGACGATCGCATCCTGGGTCTGGCCGCGGCCCGAGAAGGTGATGAAATCGCGCGTGCTCGGATTGGTCTTGCCGCTGGTCCGGAGTACACCGTCGCGGATGCCGATCATCCCCTGCATGCTCTGCAGTTCTTCCCCCGTCAGCGGCTCGTCGACGCCCTTGGCGGCAAAGTCGAAGTTCAGGCCTTCCGCGAGCAGTGACAGCGCATCGATTTCCAGCGGCAGCTTTTCGATCAGCGCCATCTTGTCCTCGGCCTCGGACTTGGTCGCACCGGACACCGGTGTCGTCAGATTGCACAGGAACATCTGGTCGGGATCGCGGCCGGCCTTCGCGGCCTCGTTCCTGATCGCGTCGTAGCCTTGCCTGGCGTTCGCCAGATTGCGCGCCGCCGTGAAGATAACTTCGCCCCAGCGTCCGGCGAACCGCTGGCCGCGGCCGCTGGCGCCGGCCTGAATAATCACGGGATGGCCTTGGCTCGAGCGCGGCACCGTAAACGGTCCGCGCGACTTGAAGAATTTCCCGTTGTGATCGAGGCGTTTGACCTTGTCGGGGTCAGCGAACCGGCCTGACTTCTTGTCGATCAGGAGCGATCCGTCTTCCCAGGAATCCCAGTGGCCAAGTACCACTTCCATGAATTCGTCGGCGCGGTCGTAGCGGAAATCATGATCGAGATGGGCGTCCTTCCCCATGTTATGCGCTTCGCCGTCGTTGACGGAAGTCACCACGTTCCAGGCGGCGCGGCCGCCGGTCATCAGGTCGAGGGTGGCGAAGCGGCGCGCCACGTCGAACGGCTCGAAATAGGTGGTCGAGCCGGTCGATGCGAGCCCAAGCTTCTCGGTAACCATTCCCATCGTGGTCAGCACCACGATCGGATCCATCTTCACGCAGCGAATGCCGTATTCGACGGTATGCCTGTGATCGTTGCCGTAGCGATCCGGCATGGCCAGACGATCGTCGAAGAATGCCATGTGAAATTTTCCAGATTCGAGAATCCGGGCTATCTCCTGATAGTAATCCGCCGACATCGAATCGTCGCGCGATTCCGGATGGCGCCACGAGCTCGGCAGGTTGGTGCAGTTCTGCGCCTGCAGAAATCCGACCATCGCCATTTGCCGCGTCATGCTGCTCTCCTTGGGTCTGCCGAATGAGGTGTCACGCGAGATCGAGCTCGGCGGCCAATTTGTATTCGCCCGCCAGCGCGCGCAACTTGTCCCAGGTCGCGTCCTCGACCTCGATGCCGGAGACCTTGCGCTGCTGCTCGCGGATATATTCGACCTCGCCCGGATAGAACACGCCGGATGAACCCTCGGACGGTGGCGTTGCCTTGAGATATCGCGCGAACTCGGCGACTTCCTTCTTGAAATCCTTCAGGGGCCGGAACGCGGCGACGTTGAACACCGCCATGAAGCATCCGTCATTGTGCCGGCCGGTGGGCTCGACGCCGAAACCCAGGCCCGTGAGCAGCCCGCACAGCACCTCGACCATCGCAGCCAGGCCCGAGCCCTTGTAGCCTTCGGTGCCGCCGAGCGGCAGCAGCGCGCCGCCCTTGCGGAATTGTCTGGGGTCGGTGGTTTGCCGTCCTTCGCTGTCGACGATCCACCCCTGCGGGATTTCCTCGCCGCGGGCAGCGGCAAGCTGGATCTTTCCGGCCGCGACCGCAGATGTCGCCATGTCGAGATAAAAGGGCGCGTCGAGGTCCGACGGTACGGCGATCGAAATCGGATTGGTGCCGAGCCGCGCCTCGCGGCCGCCGAACGGTGCGACGTGCTTGGGAGAACGGCCGGAATCGGCGGTGGCGAGGCCGATCATGCCTTCCCGCATCGCCATGACGGGATAAGCGGCGAGCCGTCCGACATGGCTTTGCCGGAACACCGTGCAGGCCGCGACGTTGGCGGTCCTGGCCTTTTCAATCGTCAGCGCCATCGCCTTGGCGTTGACGTGAAATCCAAAACCCCAATGGCCATCGATCACGGTCGTGGTCGGCGATTCCTGCACGATGGTCCACTTCGCGCCGGGAACGATATGCCCGACCTTGATGCGGTCGATATAGGTCGGGATCGCGATCACGCCGTGCGAGTCGTGGCCGGCGAGGTTGGCGTTGACGCAGCCGACAGCCACGGCGCTGGCTTCCTCGTCCGACGCGCCGGCGGCCTTGAGCAGCGCCGCACCAATGCGGATGAGACGGTCGGCCTGGACGATCGGCATGGGAATTTCCTCTTGTCACGCCCGCACGAGGGCGGGTCTTGCTTGTTGTCGCCGGCGCATCGTCTCAAAGCGATCGCCCGTTAGCAATGACCTCGGGCCAAAATCTTGGCTGCGATGCACCGTGCGCATCCCGGCGCACCCCGGACCGCGAGCCGCAGTTCCCCCGTCCTGCGGCCGATGAGGTCGCCTGAGCAACCGTAGTTCTTCGGACTTTCGCCGGCTGTTGTTCGCGTGGTGTTTACTCTGAATCGCAACTTACGCCCTCCAATAACGCCCATTTAGGCGTCCCATACGCATAAATACGCCAGGGGCCGGCAAATCCCGCCGAACGGAGCTGACGCCTTTGGAGACGAATATCGCGCGTACGTTCGCGGCGTTGAGCGCAACCAACGAAGCGATTCTGTATGCAAAATCCCCCGAGGAGCTGTTCCTGCAGGTCTGTGAAGCCGCATTTTCCAGCGGAGATTTTCTGGCCACCGCAATCTTTTCGGCGGAACCGGGCACCAACGTGCTCCGGTTCGCCACCGGCTTCGGCGAAGACATCGTACGACTGCGCAGCATCGACATTTCAATTGTAGCTGACACCCCGGAAGGTTCGGGAGTCTGCGGACAAGCCTTTCGCGATCAGAAGCTGACCGTCAGTAATGATTTCCTGAACGACACCCGTTCGCTGGCCTGGCGAAAGGGCGCATGCGACGCGCAGGTCGGAGCGGCGGCGGCGTTGCCGCTGATTTGCAACGGCCGCAGCGTCGGCGTGTTGCTGGTCACCCGGCGCGAAGCCGGGTCGCTGGACGGCCAGATGGTCTCGCTGCTTGAACGCATGTCGGCGAACATTTCATATGCGCTCGACAATTTCGAGCGTGAGGCCGCGCGCAAGAGCAGCGAGCGAGCCTTGCGAAGATTAAACCGGATGTTTGGCGCCATCAGCGCTACCAACGACGCAAGTCTTCGCGCCAAGACGGCGCAGGAACTTTACCAGCTTGTTTGCGATGCCGCCGTTCACAGCGGAGAATCCATTG
>DATHHQ010000504.1:0-2195 GCA_035490095.1 Bradyrhizobium sp. | reverse complement strand
ATGCTGTCGCGGTTCACCGGGCCGGCATCGCGGATCTGGTTCGGAACGATCTATGTGTTCCGCTGCGTGCCCTACATCTCCTGGGTATTGCCGTTGTACTTCGTCACCCAAAGCTGGGGCATCTACGACACCTATCTCGGGCTGCTGCTGCCGCATGTGGCGGTGCACATCTGCTTCTTCTCGTGGCTGATGAAGGGTTTTTTCGACGGCATCGATCCGTCGATGGAGTATGCCGCCATGATCGACGGCTGCAGCCGATGGGGCGCTTTTGTCCGCGTCGCCGTGCCGTCGGCGCTGCCCGCGATCTCGGCGCTTGCCGTGCTGTGCTGGCTGTTCACCTGGAACGAGTTCCTGTTCGCCCTGATCCTGACCGGCAACCGGGTGCCGATGATCACGGTCGTGATGGCGCAGTTTGTCACCGAGATGGGATTGCGCTGGAACCTGATGGCGGCGACCGCGGTGATGGCGCTGGTGCCGGCGTTCCTGCTCGCGCTGTTCGGGCAGAAATATGTGATCAGAGGTTTGCGCATTTAGCACCAAGAACGCCAAGACAAGAACCGGGAGGAGAAGCTATGCAAAGACTGGCGAAATGGATCGTGGCGGCGACCGCGGCCTTGCTGGCAACGGTGGGCAGCGCTGCCGCACAGGTGAACGAACTGCGGATCGGCTATCAGCCGAGCCCGCTGCAGGACGCCTCGGTCGCGATGTTCGAGGCCTGGGGTGCCAAGAACGGCGTCAAGATTGTCAAGGTGCCGAATTCCTACGGCGTCTATGTCGAGAAAATGACGGCTTCGCTGACATCGAACTCGGATCAGTACGATGTCATCTGGCACAACGACGATTGGGGGCAAACCTGGGCGCATTTGCTGGAACCGACCGATGACGTCGATGCCAACAAATATGCCGACAAGTGGGGCATGGCGCCGGTCGTGTTCGCCAACGCCCAGGGCCAGAACACCGTGGTGCCGATGGGCCAGACCTTCAGCGTGTTCTTCTACCGGTCCGACCTCGTCAAGCCGGAAGAGGTGCCGAAGACGCTGGCGGAACTCGTCACCGTCAGCAAGGCGCTGCAGGCGGCGGGCAAGGTCAAGTTCGGCTATGTCGGCGGCATGTCGATGAACCACAGCTGGTTCAGCTGGTTCTGGTCGATGTGGGGCAACAACTGCGATGTACTGATGCCTGCCTACGAGCGTGACAACAAGAAGCTCGCCGAAGCCGGCTGGAAATCCGGCATGACCGAGCCGTGCATGCAGCAAACCGTCGAATATTGGTGGGACGCGATCAACACCCACAAGATCGTGCCGCGCGGCATGCCGGCCTACGACCGCAACGAAGCCAACGCCGTGTTCATGGGCGGCGATGCCGCCTTCACCGTCGCCGACTCGCTGTGGTGGAGCACGTTCAACGATCCGGCCAAATCGAAGATCGCCGGCAAGGTGGCCGCCGCGCGCTTCCCGCTTGGTCCGAACCGGACGCGGCCGTTTGCGTGGGATGATATCTGGGGCTGGGCGATCCCGAAGTCGATCGCGCCGGAGCGCAAGAAGCTCGCCAAGAAGATGCTGGAAGCCATGATGCTCGACGAGGAAGGCCAGATCAAGCTTTGGAAAGCGACCGGCGCTCCGCCGCCCAACACCACCTTCTGGCCGCAGATCGCGGCGGCAGATCCGTTCATGAAGCTGTTGAAGGAGTCGGTGCTCGACTCCCCCGACAAGGTGCGCGGCGCCTATTACTTCCCGCAGTGGCCTGCCGTGCACAAGGCTTTCAATGACACGGTCAGCAAGGCCGTCACCGGCAAGCGAGAAGACATCGCCAAGGTGCTCGCCGAAGGCGCACCGCTGGTCAGCAAGGCCGCGCAATAGTCGAAAGCGTGAAACCCGCCGCGCATGTCGCGGCGGGAGTGTTTCGAACAACATCAAGTTCAATGACGGCGGGGAAATGGCAGCGATCACACTCAGCAAGCTCAATAAACATTATGGCTCGCTGTTCCACGCCGTGAAGGACGTCGATCTCGAGATTGCCGACAAGGAGTTCGTGGCCCTGGTCGGCCCGTCGGGCTGCGGCAAGTCGACGACGCTGCGCATGATTGCGGGCCTCGAGGACATCACGAGCGGCGATATCCGCATCGGCGAGCGGGTCGTCAACCACCTGCCCCCGCGCGACCGCGATATCGCCATGGTGTTCCAGAACTACGCGCT
>DATHHQ010000503.1:0-22141 GCA_035490095.1 Bradyrhizobium sp. | reverse complement strand
TCCGATGACGACAACTCCCACGTCGAAGGCGCTATGAATCGCGGTGACCCCGATCGGTTTGTAGAGTGCGGCGCCCAAGAGGCCCACAACGGCCGCGTTGATGCCCGCGAGGATCGCCAGCGCCGCCGGGATGCGTGCGAGCCGCGACCAGAGCGACAGCCCAACGACGCTCAAGAGCAGCCCCGGCAGAAAAATCGCGGCCAGGGCGAGCACCGCCCACGGGAGTGAGGCATGGGCCGGTGCGCTTGCCGCACCAAGATAGGCCGCGACGGTGAACAACGGCCCCGGCATCGCCTGGGCAAAGCCATAGCCGGCAAGAAACCCCTCGTCCGATATCCAGCGGCCCGGCACAAGCGCACCTTGCAACAGCGGCAGCACGACGTGACCGCCTCCAAAAACGAACGCGCCGGCGCGATAAAATATATTCGCCAGCGCGATGGGTCCGTGCGGCGCGAACTCACCTGCGGCCGGCAGCGCGATCAACAGGCCGCAGAAGACAGTCAGTACGATCCATGCCATCCGATAGTCGGGCGCCACAGACAGTTCGATGGCGGCGTGCCCCATGTTCCGGCACATGATGCTGCCCGCGATTCCGCCGCCCGCCAGCACTAAAAACTGAAGCGGCCCACTGCTGTGAAACGCAAGCATTGTCGCGGCGGCGAGCGCGATGATCGCGCGCTGCCAATCCGGACACAAGGCGCGGGCCATGCTCCATACCGCCTGCGAAACGACGACGAATGCCGTCAGCATGAGTCCATGCAACACTGCCTGCATGAGCGGTCCCGAGCCTCGAGGCGCAAGTATTGCGAAGGCGTACATGAAAACCGCCGAGGGAAGCGTGAAGCCGACCCAAGCTGCTAGCGCGCCGCGAATCCCCGCTCTGCGAAGACCTATGAGAAAGCCCACTTGGCTGCTCGTGGGACCGGGAAGAAGCTGGCACAGCGACACGAGGGCGGCATATTCCCCGGCGCTCAACCATTGACGCTTCTGAACGTATTCGCGATTGAAATAGCCGAGGTGTGCGATCGGGCCGCCGAAGGATGTCAGGCCGAGTTGCAGCGACACCCGCAAGACCTCGAGGGGCGAGCCTTTCATCTGAGGAGGCAAGCCCTCGCCCGTGCTCGTGTGAGTCACCATACGTCGCCAGTAAGATCCGCGCGAAACGCCAATCGTATCAGCGATTGGCGCCCGGCATGCCGCGACGCGGCCCGCGATTTCTAGAAGCTATGCCGGGGTGGCAGCTTTATCTTGCGCCAGCGGCTCGCTCATCGTGAGACGGCGGCTGAAAAATGCGACGATGAGACCGAACAGCAGCATCGCTGCCATATTTTCCGCAAATTTTAGCGGCGTAAAGTGCGGCGGCAACTTCCAAGCCGATAGGGGTACCACGACGTAGTTCATCACGAAAAAGACGATCACTCCATAGACGAGCCCGCTCGTAACCCAACGGCGCAGCAAACCCGCGACGGTTTTCGACAACACGACATAAATTGCGGCGATCAAAACGCCCATGACCTCCTGCAGTGCTGCCCCCAAGATCACCGTTGCGGCGCCACCACTAAAGGTCGCCTTGCCGAGCAGGCCGCCGGCGATCGCCTGCATAATGAACGCGGGGCTGCGTCCTGAGATCAGCGAGGCCGCGCCGATGTCGATCGTGGCGGCGATGATGCCGCCGAGAAAAATAGCGCTAACCGCGTCAAGATTTTTTTGCTGCATGGATAACAGAGTAAGTTCTCAAGCGGCCCCGCTCAAGATCCGCTAGGCGACTCTTTTTGGGTACCACCTTGTGCGCGCTAATGCGAAGCAGATGCCTTGCTAAGCGCTTGATCCGCCTCGTGGAGCCAGTCGTCGCGATCATGACTCGACGGCAATGCCTGAATCAAATCGCGCGCACGTCGATACGTCTCCTGGGCGCCTTGGGCGTCGCCGGTCTTGGTCAGGGCCTCGGCCAGTGCCAATACATTCGGCGGGTAATCGGGCCGTAGTGCCACCGCGCGATGCGCAGCGGCCAAACCGGCCTCTGCGTCACCGGGTCCTAGAGGCCACACGGGCGCTTTGATCAAAACGAGCGCCTTGACGCGCGCAGGGCCCGCTTGGTCATAGGCAGGATCGGCTGCTTCGGCGCCGCTAAGCGCGTCGAGCATCGACTTGAGGGCCTCATTGGCCTGCAAGGGATGCGCCCGAGCCTTCAGGCCCAATGCGACGCCGTCATAATATAGACAGGCGGCAGCCTGCGGCGCGCGTTCGAGGCAGGCTTGCGCATTTTGCAGGGCATCGGCTGCAAGTTGATCACGGGTCTTCGAATCTCTTTCGAGGGCGCTGCGCCGCGCGTCCATGGCGACTGCCGATGCCAGCTGCTCGACCGTCACTGACGGCGGTGGCGCGGCCGGTGATGTCGGCAGCGTCTTGCATCCCGCCAAAGCCAAGGCTGCGAGCGCGACACCGATGCAGCGCTTCACGGTTTGCCGGCGTTGCCGGGCAACTGCGGCAGTACGAATCCTTTTAGCTTGAGCGATGCCAGCGTCGCGGCACCATCACTCGTCGAATTCAATTTAACGAGCGCCGACTGAAATGCTTTGGCACGCGGGTCGGGAATGCGCGAATCGACCACCGTAATGAGGGCCACCGGCAGCGCTGCGGATTGCGTCAGTGTTTTGAGCTGCGCGGCGAACGGCAGCGTGCTGAGCGCTGCAGCCTGCGTCTGATCGAGTAATGCCAGAACCGGCTCTCCGGAAGCGACACGCCGCAACGCGCTTAAGATTTGGCCGGTCGCCTCGATCTTGACGTCCGCCGGGAGGGCCCACTCGGCGAGGGCTGCATGCTTTACGAACTCAGGGGCGTAACCGGCCACACTCAAAATCGTATAGCCCGTCATCGATGCCGGGCCGGTGACGGGTCCGCCGGCCTTTCCCACGAGCGTCCAACGCTCCTGGGTACCGACGCCCGCAACATCGGCCTGCGCGAGGGGCGCCAGGCGCAGCGCCGCCGCATGCTGGACATAGAAAGCGTACGGCACGAATGCCAGTACCGAGTCCTTTTCGCCCAGTTTTGCGAGACCGCCCTGTTCGGTGGGGTCATAAGCGGCGGCAAGACTGTCGGCCTTCCAACCTGCAGATGCAGCGGCGGTCTTGGCAAACTGGTCCACGAAGGGTTGCGCATCGCCCGCTCCACCGGGGTAGCCTGGCGCGCAAAAAACCAGGGTCGCCAATGCAGCCAACGTGAGTGTGCCCATGGCGACAGGCTATCATTACGGCACGATGAGTGACTATCGGACGATGTTTGTCTCACCCCGCCTGCTGCAACTTTTTTTGCGGGTTGTGCAGGCGCGCCTGGCGATTCTGGGGGTATTCGCTGTCTTAACCGCGGCCGGTATCTACGGCGCCCTGCACATACCCACGGACAGCTCGATCGATCGTCTAATCGTCGCCAGCGACCCGGTGGCGCAGGCCACCCGCGAGTTCGAGCGCGTGTTTCCCGAAGCCGAACAAGCCCTCATCGTGCTCGAAGCACCGGATCCGTTGAGCCCCGCGGTGTTGCAGGGCGTCGACCAACTGGAGCGCGAACTCGACCAGATTCCCAAAGTCGCGGCGCACAGTCTGCTCACGCTATATTTTCGCTCCACTCCGCCGGCCACCATCGGCCCCAGTGAAGCGGCGAAGGTGCGAACGTTTGCCTCGGGGACCTCGTTGATCCGACGTGCCGGGCTGATGGGTGATCACTACCTCGGCATTGGGCTCGAACTCAAGGTGGATTCACCCGCCGAACGCGATCAGGCTTTGGCCGCAATCGACGCCAAGGTCCTGCCGCTCGGCGCCACCGGCCACCCCTTCACGGCGGTTCGACGCGTAGGTTCGCCTTGGCTCGATGCTTGGTTGGAGAAGCAAACCGGCGCGTCGACAAAAAAGTTTATGCCGCTGTTCGGCATCTTTCTGCTGACGCTGGTGTTCATCGTCTATCGATCCTGGCGGGCGCTCGCCGCCATCATTCTGACCCTCGGCGCGGTGGTCGCGATCGGAGTCGGTTTCGGCGAGCTGCTTGGCTTTTCAAACAGCGTGGTGTCGACCTTGGTGCCCTTGACCATCATGGTCACCACCACGGCTACTCTCGTGTACATCCATTCGCGCTACATGGAGCCGGACACGGCTCCCCCTCTCGAGCATCATGCTCGCGCGCTAGCGAATAAATTCTTGCCCTGCACGGCGTCGATGTTCGCCACCGCGGTCGGCTTTGCCGCCTTGGCGGTGTCCGACATTCGCCCAGTGCGAGAGATGGGATTGTGGACGGCTTGCGGATTGATCGGCGCGTGGGTGGCCTGCTTCACGCTGTTTCCGGCGCTGCAGTCGTTGTTGCGCGCACCGCGCCGATCGAGCGCGACGACGGATGACAAATGGTTCGCCCGATTTGTCGATGTGCTGGTGCCGGCCACGCGCCGTTACCGCTGGTTCCTGGTGGCCGGCGCCGTGCTGATCATGTTGTGCGGGGCTGCCTCGCTTTTCGGCATTCCCGGCAAGCTTGCGCCGCTGCAGCTCGAGACCGACGCACTGACGTACGTCAATCCGAGCGAACCCGTGGCGCAGGATACGCGCCAATTCGTCCAGACGAATGGATTGGACGTGCAAGATTTGTGGCTGAAGACGCAACCCGGACACGCGTTGGATCCCGAGTTCCTTCGCAGCGTCGATATGCTGGTACACCGGCTCGAGCAGCACGAGGGCATCAATGCCGTGGACGGCCCCACCACACTGCTGCGCTGGGCGCGTTATATTCAATCCGGCTCCGATGCGTTGCCGACGACGCCGGAGGCGTGGCCGAAGCTCGCCGCTGATCTGGAGCAGATGCTATTGACCGAACCCGGCGCCCGCAGCTATGTCGACGTTGCCGATTTGTCGAGCGTTCGCCTGAGCATCCGCGGTCGCGCGGAAGTTTTCGGACGTACGGGTGCAATGCGAAAATTCATCCTGCAGACTTGGACTGAGGCGCAGGCCGCGGATCCGAATTTCCGAACCGTCCACGGTGAGATGGCGGGCAATGGAGTGTTGTCCGCCATCATTACAGAGCGGTTGTTGCCCACGCTGACGCAAAGTTTCGCAATCACCGCCAGCGTTATTTTTCTGGCGTTTCTCGTGGTGTTTCGCAGCCCGTCGGCGCGGCTCATGACCATGATTCCATCCTTCTTCGCGATTCTTTCGGTGTTCATCGTCATGCGGGTGGCGAACATTCCGCTCAACATCGCCACCATTCTCATCGGATCGACCGTCCTGGGGGCGACCGAAAACGACCAGGTGCACTTTTTCTACCATCTTCAGGAAGGCCGTGCGAGTGGCACCACCGACGGCGCGCTCAAGCACGCGATGCTCACAGCCGGCCGGCCGATTCTCTTCGCGACGCTCATCAACACCAGCGGCTTTTTGGCGCTGACGCTCTCGGATCTGCCGCCAATGCGGCAGTTCGGCGTCGTGTCCGCCTCCGCTTTCGTGCTGGCATTGATTGCCGACTTTACCGCGCTCCCTGGCGCGCTTTGGATCCTGAGCCGCGAAACACGACGCAAAGCCAAGGCGCGTTGAGCGCTCCGGTGGCGCGCGGAGCTCCGCCCCGCACGCCACAATTGCTCATCTAGCGTTCAAGCTTTTCCCACCGCTTAGTCTTTCGGCGGGGTTGGGCTATTCGGCTGGGTCGGCGATCCCGGCGGAGCATTCGGATCGGTGTTCGGCGTGCTCGGTGGATTCGAAGAAGGCGGCGGCATTTCCGGCGACGAATTCGGAACCGACGGCGAGGTGGGCGGCGGCGGGGTGTGCTCTGCACAGCCGACCGTAATGGCGCTCAATGCAATGGCCGCGAGAGTAGATCTAGTCCGGTTCATATTTTCACTCCTCGATTAAGGTTGATTAGTGGCGCTGACACCGGCGCCGGCCGCGATCGCTTGAATCTTCTTCAAGTGGGCCTCCAGTGTCGGCAAGGTGGCGTTCGCGAAAGCCTTCGCGTCGGGATCTTGACCCGATGCCGCCTCCTTCTTGAATTCGGCGATATCCTCTTCATGATCCTGGATCATGCCTTTGATGTAGGACTTCTCGAACGCTTGGCCGGAAAGGACTTGAAGCTTGGACTTCGCCTCCATCTCGGCGACGCTCGTGTTGGCGGGCAGCGTGATATTTTTGGACTGGGCGAGAGTCTTTAGTTTTTCGTTGGCCGCGGAATGATCCTTCACCATTTGCGCGCCGAAGTCCTTCACACTCGGACTTTGGGCTTTTTGCTGCGCCAAGTTCCCCATCGCTACCTCCGCCATGCCGCCTTCCGCCGCGTCTCGATAAAACTTCGCGTCGGGGATCTCCGCGGAAAACGCGATCAACGGACACAGTAAAACGAACGATGCTGCCAAATACCTCATTTGGGCCTCCTGCGATGGACTTCAGTGTGTTAGACGCCAAGGTGCGCGTTTTGAGGGTCAATTCGCATAGCCAAGACTCCCCAGGCTCCTGTAGGAAAATAGGAAGTTTTGCATTAGGAACGGCGAGTATTTGACGCTTCTTTTGAGCGCGATGCCTAATCACGTACTCTAAGGAGCGCTGCAGCATCGTTAAGGGGAGACGTCATGTCGCCGAAGTTGTCATGGATATCGCAGGCCTGGCTGGTGCTCGCCGCCGCCCTACCAGGAGCCTCGTGGGGGGCAGATCTCGAAATCAGGCATGTCACGATCGTGTCTCCGGAGCGAAGCGATCCGCTGCACGACGCTCTGGTGCGCGTGCATGACGGGCGAATCGTCTCGATTTCAAAAACCGGTGGTGCGAGCGTCCGGTCGAAGGGCTCCGCTGCGGTGGATGGCTCCGGGCTCTTCCTCGTTCCCGGCTTGATCGACAGCCACGTTCACTTGAGTGGGATTCCCGGCATGAGGCCCGATCAGGAAGCCGAACACCCGGATGTCGCCGCAGCCTCGCGGAATCAGATACCACGAAGCTACCTGCTGTACGGCTTCACCACGCTTATCGATCTGATCTCGACGCCCCAGGAGATGGTGAGATGGAAAAGCCACGACGCAGTTCCTGACACGTACTTCTGTGGCGGCGCCGCGTTGATGGATGGCTACCCGATGAATTATGCGCCGAAGACGGAACGCTATCAGGATTGGCCGTATATGCTGATCGAGCCCGGCACTCAAGCGCCAGACGGAGTCGATCCGGCAATGCATACGCCGCAGGCTGTGGTATCGAGAATGAAAGCCGATGGCGCAATCTGTGTGAAGACATTTTTTGAGCGCGGCTTCGGCGGTGTACGGGACCTGCCGGTTCCGAGGGTCGAAACCATTCGCGAACTCGTGAATGCGGCACATGCCGCAGGCCTGCCCGTACTGATACATGCAAATTCAGACGAGGCTCAGCGGTTTGGCCTCGATGCGGGCGTTGATGTCATAGCCCATGGAATGTGGAATTGGTACAAAGAGCAGTCCACTACGAGCGAGCTCACGCCGGGCATCAAAAAGATCCTGGACGACGGCCTCGCGCAGAACGTTGGCTGGCAGCCGACGATCCAGGTGCTCTACGGCCTCACCGGTCTTTTTAGCACGTCGTTTCTTTCAGACCCGCGGCTGTCCCGCGTACTGCCATCGAGTCTGATCGACTGGTATCGGTCTCCCGAAGGCCAGTGGTTTCGTGTGGAATTCTCACAGGACATGAAACCCCTTGCCAACGCCAGCCCAAGTCAGCTCGAGCGTGTCGTCAACGAGGGCTTTGCCACGACCATAGATCGAGGCAAGCATGCGGTGGCATACGAGGCGGCACGACACGGCCGTATTTTATTCGCCACCGATACACCGAGCGCCCCAACTTTCGCCAATCCACCCGGTCTCAATGGCTGGCTGGAGATGCAACAGCTCCTCGATGCCGGGGAAACTCCGGCGCAGATCTTCAAGTCCGCGACTCTGGCGAACGCCCAGGCACTGAAGCTGGACCAGGACATCGGTACTGTGGAGGTTGGAAAACGTGCCGATTTGCTGCTGCTCCGACAGGATCCGACACAGACGATCCAGGCCTACGCCGGGATCGTGAAAGTGATACTCAACGGCCGAGTATTGGATGCAGCTGAGCTGGCGGCGAATACGGCTCATCAATCATCGCCGGGTACAGCGCAGAATAGAAAATGAGCAGCCGAAATCGGCGGCCGTGTGAAAGTCGCTTTTTGACCAGGGAGGTCTTTCGATGGAAAAGCTGCTGCCGTTGATCATTGTGTTGGGCATCTTGCTGGGGATCATCGGAATTTCCGTGCTTGCCGTCCGGTGGGCGCGAAAGTCGTCGCGGCGTGCGACCTTTCTGGGATGGGGACTGCAATTTCTGGGCGCCGGGGTAAATCCTGTGCCTCCGCCTCAGGTTCAGCTCGAAGAGGTAAATCGGCAAACAAGAATAAAAAAGGATGCCGTCTCAGGGGATCCTGAGGACTAACAAGCTGTGACAGCGCTCTACGACAAAATTGGCGGCACATACTCTGCGGGACGGCGAAGCGATCCGCGGATCGCCGGGGCAATTGAGCGCGCAGTCGCCGGCTGCGACTCGATCCTTAACGTCGGCGCTGGAACAGGTTCATACGAACCGTCGTCCCGGTTCGTCGTGGCGGTGGAACGGTCTCGCACAATGATCGGGCAACGTCCTCTGGGAGCAGCCCCGGTGGTCCAGGGATGCGCCGAGGCACTACCATTCGCTGATTGCAGCTTTGAGGCCGTCCTCGGTATCTTGACGGTGCATCACTGGAAGGATCAGGGCAGGGGCTTATCTGAGTGCGTCCGAGTAGCACGGACCAAGGTGGTGCTCCTCACGAACGATTTCGATGTCTGCGCGAATTTCTGGTTGTTTGACTACTTTCCGGAATTACTACGCGCTGACCGACGCATTTTTCCACACATCGCCCGCTTTGAGCATGCCCTCGGTTCGCTTGAAACCATCGTTGTTCCCGTTCCCGCAGATTGTCGCGACGGTTTTCTCGGTGCATATTGGAAACGACCGAATGCTTACCTGGATCCAGTTGTTCGGAAGAATATTTCAACCTTTTCCAAAATTGGCAATATTGACTCTCAGCTCGCGCGCCTGGAGAACGATATTGTTTCGGGCGCTTGGGAACGACGGTACGACACCTTGATGGGTCTGGAAGTACTGGACCTTGGGTATCGGATTCTGATATCGCACGTGGCCCGACGCCTCTGACCGGCCAGATGAAATCGGTGCTGGCTGTCATCCAACTGGTGTTTCTACTAGAGTAGGAGGCCATTTGAGGATAGGGACACCCCATGTTTTGGCACGACCTGCGCATCGCCTTTCGAAGTATCCGGCGGAATCCGTTTATCGCAGCTCTGATCGTCGCGGTGATTGCGGTCGGCATCGGCACCTCAGTGGTGGCAATCACCCTGTACCACGCAAAAGCCGGCAATCCTATTTGGTGGAAGAACGATGTTCTATTCCGCGTCCTGATCGACAACCGTCCGGCGGTGGACGAGACGGACAAAGACCAGCAGCACGCGGAAGATCCGCCGTTCACTTTGATTTATCGAGATGCGTTGGCTATTTACCAATCGAAGATTCCCGAGCGCAGTGTAATGATGTCTTACTCCAGCGGTAACGTGGATTCGCTACGGCCGGGAAGCCCGCCTATCCACCGGAGAGTTCGCGTGACCACCCGAGAATTCTTCTCGATGTTCGACGTGCCATTTCTCTTCGGCCGTGGATGGACGCAGGCCGATGACGAGGGTCCCGCCCAGGTTGTAGTCATCAGCAGTTATCTCAACGATCGATTATTCGGGGGCGGTAACAACGTCGGTCGCCGCTTGACCTTGAATGGTCAGCATTTCACCGTCATTGGCATCCTGGCCCAGTGGCTCCCACTGCCGCGCTTCTATGATGAGGCGAGGGACTTCGGGCCGTCCGATGATCTGTTTATTCCGTTTCGTTGGGTTGAATCCGTGCCTGGATTTTTTTACGAGGGATTCTGCTACCAGACCAAGACCATACTCGATACGTTTCAAGCCCTAGCGCCCTCTGAGTGCAATTCGACCGGCGTATGGGCCGAGTTGACGACGAAACGCCAATACCGCGAATACGTGCAGTTTCTGGACAACTACCACCGCGCTCAGCAGCAGGCCGGTCGATTTGCGAGGCCGCCGAACACTCGTCTGGCAAGTGTCTCGACGTGGCTCGAGATGAATGAAGTGGTCGGCAATCAGAACAAGATTCAAGTGGTGCTTGCCCTGACGTTTCTCGGCATTTGTGTCTTGAATACTTTGGGTCTGCTGTTGGCGAAATTTATGAGTGCGGCCCCTTTGTCTGGAATTCGGAGGGCATTGGGCGCGACCCGCGGTGATGTCATACGCCAGCACCTCATGGAAGTTTCGCTGTTGGGTGTCTTCGCTGGGTTCATTGGTGTCGGTATCGCGGCCATTGGGCTGCGTTTGATCCGAATGTTTGTCCTCATGCGATCGGCTCAGTTTCACGACAACCCCGATTTCACGACGATCGCGCAGTCGCTCTCGCACATGGACGGACAGATGATCCTTACTGCCGTGGCCTTATCGCTTCTTGCCGGCGTGCTCGCCGGGTTATACCCCGCATGGCGCATTGGGCGGCTGGCTCCGGCAACCTTCCTCAAGATTCAATAGCAGAATCAACGTGCGGATCAGAACAGTACTCAGAGCGTTATGGCATAGCCCGGCGGGGCCGTTGCTGCTCTCGGCTCAAGTGGCGTTGAGCTTGATGATATTTGCAAATGTCGCCTGCATCATCGACGCGCGGCTGGAGGCCACTGAAAGGCCAACAGGAATGAATTTGGCCGATGTATTTTGGATTCAGAGCCATGGCGAGGGAAAGGACTATGACCAACAAAGCGCGGTCAAGTTCGACCTCGAGTATTTGCGATCGCTTCCCGGGGTCATCGCGGCCTGCGTAAGCAATGCCATACCGCAGACCCGTTCCGAACTTCGCTCATTGGTTTCGCCAAGTCAGGATCTCAAAGAAAATAAACGACAAGCGTTCGTGTACCAATCGACCGACGCGATTTTCGATGTGCTGGGCCTGCATCTCGTTCATGGCAGGATGTTCAATGCCGCCACTGTCTTGCCGGCGCCGCCACGCGCCGACGTTGCGCACGAGGCTTTCGGCGCCGAGGTGGTCATTACAGAAGATCTGGCCACTAAACTTTACGGCAATGGCGAAGGGGCGTTGGGAAAATCAATGTACTTCAGTCTTCTCAACGGCGGTTCGGCGACCGTGGTGGGTGTGCTGGAGTTGATGCAGGCGGCGCCGCCTAATGGTCCGGGGGATGTCGTCTATGATGTGGTCCTGACCCCAGCGGTTCCGCAGGGGCCCAACGCGATTTACCTCGTGCGAACGAAGCCAGGTCAGCTCGACTACATCATGGGCCGAGTTAAGCGGGAACTCGAATCAAGACAACATGGCAGGCCGGTCGACCGCATGGAGACGCTCGCCGCCACTGCGACGCAATCCCGCATCGCCGACCGGACGGACGCCGTCATTCTGGCCATCCTTTCCTCGTTTGTGCTGGCCGTCACAATGTTAGGTCTGTTCGGATTCGCCTCATTCCAGGTTACCAGCCGCATCAAGGAGATTGGCACGCGGCGTGCTATCGGCGGCCGACGCGCGGACATCGTGAAAATGTTTCTGCTGGAAAATTCGCTCATTACCACGGTGGGAATCGTCATCGGCTCGATCACTACACTGGCTTTTGCCGTGCAGTTGCACCTTTTGTTGGAATTGCCTCGCATGCCGATCATCTTTCTGGTCGGCAGCATGGGCCTCATCTGGGTCGCAGGATTGCTTGCCGCTTTGATGCCTGCGCTACGCGGTTCCGCTGTGCCGCCGGCGGTGGCGACTCGTGTCGTCTAGCGGGGCCCTGTCTGGAACTGTGGGCGACAAATGCCAGGGACGGGATTCTTAATAGCTTGGGGGCGTGGAAGCGGCGAGCATCGTCTCAACCTTGGGCTTTAGGCTCGGCGCTGCATTGAACAACAGATCGACCAGTTTTTGATTCTCCGTTTGCGCACCGGGATTGGGATCCACATGGGTAGCCAAAGTTCCCCAATAGGCGGCCTTCAGCGCAGGGTCGATCACGATACGCTTATCCGCCGTGATGGACGCCGCGAAATAGTATTTCGCCAGACGAGCCGGAGCTGACGTGTTGCCGCGCGTTGCGGATAGATACCATCTCTTCCCGGCCTGTTCGTGATCGCGCTCCACTCCGTCGCCATTCCAATACATCGTCCCTAGTAAGAAAGCGGCATTGGCGTTGCCTTGGTCCGCGGCCTTTTGAAACCAGGCGGCAGCCTCAGGAAGATTTTTCTCAACTCCTTGCCCCGCCAAGTACATTTGACCTAAATCCGTTTGCGCATTTGCCACGCCACGATCGGCGCTCTTTCGGCAGAGCGCAGCGGCCTTGGTTTGGTCCTTCTCCACGCCAAGTCCACCGAGATACTGGTTGCCGAGAGCGCAATCGGCGATTGCCACTCCGCGCACGGAAGCCTCCTCATACAGGCGCGCCGACTGAGCGTAGTCCTTCGGGCGACCTTCGCCCTTGAAGAAGCAATCCGCAAGCAGTTCCGTACCATTCGGATCAGCTTTCTTTTCGGCTATTGCGAAGAAATCGCAGGCTCTCCTGCTATCCCGCGGCACACCGGCTCCCGCGAAATACAGCAGTCCAATCATAGCCGGCGCCGCCGCGCTTCCCTCGTCAGCAAGCTTGCGGTATATCGCCATTGATGCGGCATAGTCCTTCGCTTTATTCGCGGCCACGGCCTTGGCCATCGCATCCGACTCGTTTTCAGCCGTGCCTGCGTGGCTGCCGCAACTGACAGTAACCAGGAGCGCCGCGCAGATTATTTGGCCCACCGTAATTTTCATTCGTTATCTCTCCTCCACAGTTCTGATTGTTTAGTTGATTTGTGATCCACGAATGGCTAGCGCCGGCGGTACTTGTGCCGCGCGCAGCGCCGGCAAAAGAACCGCGATTTGGCCGAGCAGCAGCATGACGAGGCCACTCCCAATCACGTAGGCGGGATTCAGGCGCACCATTTCGAAGCGGCCAATCAACCAAGTGTTCAAGGCAATCGTCAAGAGAATGCCGACCAGCACGCCGGCCAGGGCTATGGCTAAGTTCTCTTTCTGAAAGAGCCGCAGGATTGCGAGACGCGTAGCACCCAGTGCGCGTCGAATGCCGATTTGCCGACGTCGCTCCGCAACCCAGTAGCTGGTCAAACCCGCCATGCCGAAAGCCGTAACCGCCACCAAAATGGTAGCAACGGCGCCCAATATGAGGGTCAGGCCCCGATTGCTGCGATACGCCTTTGCACGGACCTCGCGCATCGAGGTGGCGCTAATGATGCGGCTGCCATTGATGTTTTCGAGCCTGGTCTGCGCTGCCTTCAGTACTTCGTTAAGCCGTCCAGGGGTGCTGCGGACTACATATGTTGAGGAATCACCTAACGGACGGAAAGGCGCCAGCACGGAATTCTCTGTAAAGGTGCTCATAAACCCAGTCGCGGCGATAAATGGCCCTTGGAGTCGATCGATGATGCCGACGATAGGAGAGGGATCCTTGGTTTCCGTATAGATCGATTTACCCAAGGCGTCCCCCCGAGGGAACAGGCGCTGCGCGAGCGTCCGCGTGACAATGATCCCGGTGGCCGGCGGAGCGGAGTTGCCGTCTCGATCGACGATCTCGGACGCGCTAAAATTGCGTCCAGCAATGAGTTTTACGCCGAGGGTGTCGAGAGCCTGCTCGTCGACAAAATAATATGAAATGTGGGCAGAGGGCGTCTTCTGGTCAGGTTCCAGATCGGCACTCATCGACCAACCCCCTCCTTCGAGAGGAAAAGAATTGGTCGCGTACGCATTCGCCACACCGGCCATGGAGCGCAGCAACGCAAGGTCTGATGACTGTAGCGCAGTGAAACTCGGGGGTTTATCGACACTGGTCGCGTAAATGAAGAAGATGTTGGCTTCGTCGATGCCGGTTAGCCGCGCGCTCCACGACAGACGGTCCACGATCAGGGCCATGGCGTTTGAGAGAATCGCCAAGGTAATGGCAATTTGTACTGCGATGAGTACAGCCCCGGATTTCCTGCGATACACGGCGAAACGTGCCGAAGGTGACTTCAAGCGCGGCTACTCAGCCTTCAATTGCAAAGCGGGCTCAACATGCGCGGCACGCCAAGTCGGATACAGGCCGGCGCCAATCGTTGCGGCGATAGCCAGTAGCACTTCAATGCCGATAGCCCTTGCGTTCAAATACGCGAGTGCCGCGAAGTCATCCGCCAGCGCAGCACGCATCGCGAGCACTCCCAACATGGTCAGCAGAAGTCCGAGGATCGCGCCCAGGACACCAATGACTGTCGTTTCAACGAGACATTGGCGAATTATCGCCTTTCGGCTGGCACCAAGGGCTCGCCTGACGCTAATGTCCTGCGTGCGGCCGATGATCCTCGCGAGCATTAGCCCCATTGCATTCATCAGGCAAACGAAGAGAAAACCGAAGGAAGCGAGCACAAGAAGGCCAAGCTCATTGGGAACGATATGACGATATTCGAGCCATTGCATCACGTCGCGCAATTGCGTGTGCGGCGGCCAATGAAAGCGGCCGGCACGTTGCTGATCCAAAGCATAGTTGTTCAAGACATTTCGGAATTTAACGACATCGGTCACGGCCGGCAATTCCACCCATAGCTGGATCCAGAGGCATTCAGAGAGAAGCCGAACCTCAAAACTCGCAGTGCTGGTTTCCTGGCAACTCATGCCGGAAGCCGCCGGGGCTTGCGCCTTGATTGCGCGGGTAAATGGGATGAAGATTTCATCGATCTGCCCATAAGGACGAATATGTAGATTGTAAAACCGCGGCACTAGAGGCCAGTTGTCCAATACGCCGACGACCCGGTAGCTATCGCCCCCTAGCATGAAGGTTTTACCGACGCTGTTTGCGCCCGCGAAGAACTGATCGTTTAGTTTTCGCGAAATGACAACCACGGGGCTGCTCTCTTGATCGTCGGATTGGGACCAAGGAGCTCCGAATCTAAACGGGGCGTTGAACATCGAAAAGAAGTCGGAGTCGACCGACGGAACGATTATTCCGACCGGTTTCAGCTTGGGATCCGCGGGTAGTGCGTTCATATAGGTTGAGTAAATGCGCGTTTGGCGCTGCGCCGCGTGCAGATTTCTGAGCGCCATCGCCTCGATGTAGCTCATGTTCTCGTCGAGCCCGTCCTCATTTCGTTCGCCGCGCTTGTCAGGTCCCCAACTATCGATCTGCACCATGAATAATTGGTGCGACTTTTCCGGAATAGGATCTCCCGACATTGCCCGAGAAACGGAAAGTGAGGTCATCGACGTGCCGATGCCAAAACCAATTGCGATGATCATCAATCCTGTGAGCACAGGATTGCGTTTGAGACTTCGCAGCGCTAGATCGAGGTAGTAACCGAACACCGGAATCTCATATTTAAATTTTGGGCTCTTCGCTCGTTTGAAACCAGACCGCGGTCAATTCTTGAATTAGGCAGCAGACGGGCGCGGGTTGTCACACTGTTTTCGTGTCCTGCACGCTTGACGTTTCTTGACAAACTTACCGTCCTTTGCGCTTGTTTGGTAATAATTCCGGGCGTAGCCTTTTTCCGGTCGACTCTCGTCGAATAGCGCCTTGAGGAAAAGAACCGTCCCCGAAGGCCGAGAGAGCCGTCAGGCTGGACCCTAATTCATTCGAGGGGAGTTCGTCATGAAGGTAAGACTAGTGGTACTGGCGGCCGCGTTCGCGGCCTCTTGTATTTATTCTTGGACCGCAGCGGCCAACGATGACCGCGAAAGCGAAGCGACAATCGCTACTCGGCAGCGATTCTTCGGCGCGGAAAACGTCGATGCGCGCACCGGCCAGGTGAGACGCGACCGGGTGATTTTCTCATGGATTACCAACGCAGGTTATGCAGCCTCGTTCCGGGGCAGAGTCGTCCTTCTCGACACGTACATAAATCGATTCGAAGTACCTCCCACGTCTGGCCCCGATCTACGCAGGACGAGCTTCGGAGCCAAGGACCTGATCAATCTCAATCCGGAGGCCATTTTTCTCGGGCACGGGCATGGTGATCACGCGGACAATGCCGCCTACGTCGCAAAATGGCTGAATATCCCGATTTACGCAACACCGGAGACGTGCGATGTGATGCAACAAGATGTGGTGCGTATGGCGGCGGATCCCAATACGGTCAACGGTGGCGCAAAACTCGTGCCGAATGCCAATCCAGTCAAATGCATCGGGGTCGTGCCGCGTGGCTCTGTCCCGGGTACGTCCGTTGTAAATATCAAGCAACTCGATCCGGTCGCCTGCGTCGTCGCTTTCAAGCACATACATTCGTCTTCCGTGCCGACCGATCCGAAATTTTGGGGCAGCAATCCGATTGTCCCGGTGATCAACGACTACGATCCTCGCGAACCGGCGATCTACCCGCCAGGCACGTGCGTTGCGCCATTCAACCCGCCCACAACAAAAGAGCCGGCTGGAACCATCGAGGACATTGGGCCCGGGGCAACCGGCGGAGTCTTGGCTACCGGCGTCCAAGGCCTGCAGGGATGTCTCGGGACCGGTCCTGTGCTGACGACGCTATCGCCCGGTCAGATGAACCTCACGACCACCGGGTTTGGCGGAGCGGCAGGGCCGTATAGTATTTTTTATCAGATCATTTTGCGGGACGGCAATCATTTCACCACTGTATGGCACAACACTGCAGGCCCATTGATCGAGGGTGCCGGAACCGATCCGGGACTCACGAGTACGGTCCCTGGAAGTCCCTTTAATGCCGGCGTGAGTCCGACGGGCAATCCGTTGGTGGGAGCACACCTCTTTGAGATCATGGACTCGCTGCCTCCGACGGATATTGAGTTCGGGTCGGTGACCACGCTTGGGTTGGCGACGAACGCCGTTCGCGACCCGTTTCTGTACACGCAGCATATCCGGCCGCAAATCTACGTTCCCGGGCACATGACCGATGTGCAAATCGTGAGCTCCTCGCTCCAAAGCAAGAAAGCCTTTCTTCTTACTCAAGAGGCCGCGGCGGGTAGTTCAGAAATTCCGGGGCGAGTGGTCTATAAGCCGGAATTGCGTTGGCTGGTGGACCCCAATGATCTTGCGCGGCCCCTGGTCTATGATCCTGACGACTCGCGCTGGTCCAATCGCGAGAAGGAAGAGCGCATCAAAAAGTTCTGCGGCACTTAGAAAACAGCGGTCCCGAAGTTTCCGAAGATGATTGGACTGTAAAGGCGGCCTTCGAGGCCGCCTTTGTTTTGCTTTGTTTTAGATTTTTCATCTTCTCGGGTGAGGATCATCCATTCATGATATGCACCGTGCGACGTCGTGCCCGAAAAAGTGTCAAACAATTGTGTCTTGTGCTTTTGTTTTGTTGCGTTGGTCTGTGTCAGGCTTCTGCGGCCGACGAGCTCGCCCCGGTGCGTATCGCGCTGACGCGCGAGGCCAGTATCGCTCCCTTGCTGATCGCTGTTGACGCCGGCTTTTTCAAGTCTGCGGGCCTCAACCCGCAGCTCACATTTTTCGACAGCGACAGTTCGGTTTCTGCGGCTGTGGCATCGGGCAAAGCCGACATCGGTATGGCCGCATTGTCTGCCACATTCTACCGCCACGCGGCCGCTCATCGCTTCAAAATCATTGCGTCGCGGTCGAGCGATCAGACCCGGTTTCCAATGTATGCATTTTTGATCAGCAAAGAAGCGCACGCCGCCGGTTTCTCCGGCGTGCGCGGCCTGGTTAGCGCACGCATCGGCGTCACCGACGCGGACTCGGGAGAGTATTACGGACTCTACAGCATCGCCTCGCGATTTAGTCTGGACTCCGGCTCCATCAAGACCACCGCGTTCAAGTCGCCGGCCGGAGAACTCTCGGCGTTGGCGCGTGGCAGCATCGACGCCGCCATCCTGCCAATCGCGACCGCGCTGCGCGCCGCGCGCAAAGGACGCTCGCTGCTGCCCTTGAGCAATTTTGCGCAGTGGCAGCAGGGTGTGGTGTTTGCCGGTGCGCCGACAATTGCGACAAACCGCACTCTGATGGAAAACTTCATGCGAGCGTATCAGCGCGGAACCGCAGAGTACGCGCTGAACTTCCTCAGCTACGACGACGGCGGCGACTTTATCCCGGGAGCCCACTATGACCAATATCTCAAGCTGATCGCGCGCCAGGTGCATGCTCCTTCCGACACGCTGGCAAGAACGAAGACTTACTGCGATCGGCGCGCAAACCTGGACGTGGCCGATATCGAAAAACAGGTGCAATTTTGGCAAAACCGGGGCCGTGTCGATAAAGGCATCGTGGCTGCCGATCTCCTGGATCTTTCATTCATCGGCGAGGAATCAGCTGCAAATGCGCACGCATCCATGCGTACGACTTTTCTGCATCGTCGATACCCTGACTAGTGCATCAGTGCTGCCGGGCATCGACGACATTATTGACGAGGCACCTACGAGTGTCGTCCGTAGCGGTCACGACCACATGGACAATATGTCAAGCCAGGTGCCTGCGTCTTTTGCAATGCCCATGACTGGTGCCGTCCGCATGGGTAAGTCTGTACCGCTGGACGAGGTAGCAGCTTCGCGCAAATTCCGTACGACGACGCGTATGTCTATCGCGGCAGCGCGTACGCGATCAAGTAGTCGCCGCGGGTGCTCATGCCTTTGTATCCGCCCGCGGCAATGACCACGTATTGCCGCCCTTCAATGGAATAGGTCATCGGTGTGGCTTGGCCACCGGCCGGCAGGCTCGCGGTCCACAATAGTTTTCCGCTGTCCGTATCGAAAGCACGTAGCCGATCATCCAGGCTTGCCGCGATGAAGATGACGCCGCCCGCAGTGACGATAGGTCCGCCGAGACCCGGCATGCCGAGATTCAAATGAATCATCGGCGTATCGCCCAAGGGAATTTGCCATTTGATGATGCCGTGCTGCATGTCGACCGCGGCTAGCGTGCCCCACGGCGGCTTGACGCAGGGGATGCCGAAGCTCGACATGAATGACCTACGCCGCATACCGTAAGGCGTACCCAGCTGCCGCGCGAACTCGAAGTCCTTGTACTCCTCCGAGGCGAGTTCTGTGGCCAATTCGGCGCGGGGAATCAGCGCCACCTCGAACGGCAAATTCATGGTGTTGGCCACGGCGAGTTGACGCTGCGGATCAAAGGCGATGCCGCCCCAATTGGAGCCGCCGGCATTGCCCGGCTGCATCAACGAGTCCTTCAGCGCAGGCGGCTGGAACATGCCTTCCGAGCGATAGGCCTCGATGCGCTTGCGGCAGGCTCGGGTGTCGAACCACGCAACGCCCCAGGCATCATCGGGGGCGATCTTCGACTGCCGCACCAACGCCGGCGGCGCGATGGGAAAAGGTTGCGTCGGCGACGGATGCTCGCCTGCCACGGCGTCTTGCGGCACCGCTCTTTCCTCTATCGGAAACAGCGGCACACCGCTGTCGCGATCGAAGGTGAACAGGAAACCCGTCTTCGTGGCCTGAATCACGGCCGCCACGGATTTGCCGTCGTGCAGAATGTTCGCCAGCGTCGGCTGCGATCCCACGTCGTAGTCCCACAGATCGTGATGCACCAGCTGCTGACCCCACTTGAGCTTGCCCGTATCGCCGTCGAGCGCCACGATGGAATTCGCCCAGCGATTATCGCCCGGGCGTTCGCCGCCAAAGAAATCCGGGCTGGCCGAGCCGGTCGGCACGAACACCAAGTGGCGCTCAGTATCCACCGACAGCGGCGCCCACGCATTGGCCGCGCTGGCATTGCCAACCGTCGCTGAGTCCCATTCTTTGTATATAGGATTACTGGCGTCTCGGGGGATGGGATCCCAGCTCCAGACCAACCGGCCGCTGCGCGCATCGAATGCCCGTACGGTCCCGAGCTCTTCGAGTACCGCGCGATTGTCGCCGACGGAGGACCCTACGATCACCTTGCCGTCCAGAATCGCCGGCGGCGAAGTTACGAGATAGTTGCGCCATTCATCGCCCTGCTGGAATTGAAAACGAATGTCCTTGAGCAAATTAACCGCACCCTGCTCGCCAAAGTCGACGCAAGGCTTTCCCGTAGCCGCGTCAAGCGCGAGTAGCCTGCCATCCAGCGTAGGCGCGAAAATGCGCGCGTGACATGGCGCCTCGTGCGCGCTCTGCTCATCCAGCCACAGCGACACGCCGCGCGATACGCCGTCGGAATAGTGCAGGTCCCTTCGGCTTAGGGAGTCATGACGCCAACGCAGTTGCCCGCTGGCAGCGTTCACCGCAATCACATCCGTGCTGCTGGTGGTCAAATAGAGCGTGCTGTCATAAAGGATCGGCGTTGCCTCAAAGGCGGAGCGATGCCAGTCCTTGACGCCTTGGCCGAGTTCGCCGGTGTGGACTGTCCAGGCAACTTTGAGATCGCTCACGTTCTTCGCCGTGATCTGCGTCAGCGAGGAATAGCGCGAACCGCCCGGATCTCCGCCATAGGCGGACCAGCCATCCCGGACTTCTGCGGAGTGCGACACGGAGGCAACCAGCACCAATAGCAACGCGCGTTTCATAAAGCATCCCTTTCCGAAGTGGTAGCGCGAGCTTAGGGGCCTGGCTTCCAGCTTGCCACGCACTTGGGATGGGCGGCGCCACGCTGGGTCGAGCGGGATCTCGGCTGCGACGAGCGGTTTTCTCGCATTGAAGCGGGCACGCCGGAATCCCCCACAACATTTTGTTTTTTGTATGCAATGGCATTAAACTACGTTATATGTTTCCCAAGAGAGCAGGCATGGCTAAACGCAACTTATTGATTCTTGGGGCTTCGTACGGCTCTCTGTTGGCGTCTAAGGTGATGTTCGCCGGTCACCATGTCTCGTTGGTCTGCTTGCCGGCCGAAGCCAACCTGATTAATTCAGAAGGCTTTCGCGTGTTCCTGCCGGTAAGAGGACGACCCGCACCGATCGAAATCGATTCCAGAAAATTGCCGGGGAAAGTCGTCGCGGGCGGGACGGCCGACTTCGATCCCAAGAGCTACGACCTGATTGGACTGGCAATGCAGGAGCCGCAATATCGCTCGCCGGGCGTGCGTGAGTTGCTCGAGAGGATCGCAAAATCGAGGGTACCGTGCATGTCGATCATGAACATGCCTCCCCTGCCCTATGTGAAACGCATCCCCGGCTTGAATTACGATGCGCTCACGCCGGCTTATACGGATGCCACGGTCTGGTCGGGCTTCGATCCCGCAACGCTCACGTTGTGCAGCCCCGACCCGCAGGCGATAAGGCCCCCCGACCAGAAAGTCAACGTGCTGCAGGTGACGCTGCCGACCAATTTTAAAGTCGCGCACTTCGACGACGAGAAGAACACGGCCATTCTGCGCCAGCTCGCGAATGACATAGAAGCCGTTCGATTCGACGCACCGGAAGGCAAGATCGAGCTGCCGGTCAAGCTCAAGTTGCACGATTCGATTTTCGTACCCCTGGCGAAGTGGGCCATGCTGCTTGCGGGCAATTACCGCTGCATAACGCCTTCCAGCATGCGCACCGCGCAAGAAGCGGTGCACTCCAATCTCGAGGAGTCGAGATCGATATATGATTTTGTCAATGATCTGTGCATCAAACTCGGTGCCGCGCCCGGGGACCTCGTACCCTTCGAAAAATATGCGGCGGCTTCGCAAAGTCTGTCTCGCCCCGCATCAGCTGCGCGCGCGCTGCAAAACGGCGCTGCCAACATCGAACGTGCCGACAAGCTGGTGCAGCTCATTGCCCGGCAGAAAGGCATGACTCATGCAGCGATCGATGCCATCGTTGCGCTCGTCGATCAACGCTTGGAAGCCAATCGCAAGAAGGCGGCGTGACTAGAACTTCTGCTCCGGCTTCATGGCAAAGGCGAACACGGCGCCGACAACCATAAGCCCCATTGATCCGATGAAGGGCCAGTCCCAGTTCCCCGTCACATCGATGATCCAGCCGCCCACCACGGGGCTTAAAATCGCGGCCAGCGCCGAGCCCATGTTCATGAATCCGCTGGCGGTGCCGGAATACTTCGGCGCGATGTCCATCGGAATCGCCCACATGGGACCGATGGTCAGCTCGGCGAAGAAGAAACCCAGACTCAAGCAAATTGCGGCGATG
>DATHHQ010000502.1:0-6143 GCA_035490095.1 Bradyrhizobium sp. | reverse complement strand
CAACGTCAAGGTTCGCGTCAAGAGCGACGGATCGGGCGTCGAACTGTCCAACGTCAAGATGTCGATGAATCCGTTCGATGAAATCGCCGTCGAGGAAGCCTTGCGCCTGCGAGAGGCCGGCAAGGCGACCGAAGTCGTGGTGGTATCGATCGGTCCGGCGCAGGCGGCGGAAACCATCCGCACCGGTCTCGCCATGGGCGCCGACCGCGGTATTCTGGTCAAGGCGGAAGGCAACGTCGAACCGCTGGCGGTGGCGAAAATTCTGAAAGCGATCGCCGACGAAGAGAAGCCCGGCCTGATTATTCTCGGCAAGCAGGCGATCGACGATGACAGCAACCAGACCGGCCAGATGCTGGCCGCGCTGCTGGGGTGGGCGCAGGCGACCTTTGCGTCCAAGCTCGAAGTCGATGGATCCGATTTCAAGGTGACGCGCGAGGTCGACGGCGGCTTGCAGACGCTGAAACTTAAGGGACCGGCGATCGTAACTACTGATCTGCGGCTGAACGAGCCGCGCTACGCCAGCCTGCCCAATATCATGAAGGCCAAGAAGAAGCCGATTGCCGACAAGAGCGCCTCCGATTACGGCGTGGATCTCACAGCCCATCTTGAGATCCTCAAGACATCCGAACCGCCCGGCCGCAAGGGGGGCGTCAAGGTCAAGAACGTCGCCGAGCTGGTGTCGAAGCTCAAGAACGAAGCCGGGGTTCTCTAGATGACCACGTTGTTGATAGCCGAACACGAACGCGCCACTCTGAAGGACTCCACCAACAAGGCGCTGACCGCGGCCACCCAGCTCGGCGCCGAGGTTCACGTTCTGGTCGCCGGAGGCGGCGAGGGCACCAAGGCCGCGGCCGAGGCCGCGGCCAAACTCGCCGGCGTGACCAAGGTTCTGCTCGCCGAAGGCGATGCCTATGCCCACGACCTCGCCGAGCCGCTGGCGGCCCTGATCGTGGCGCTGGCGCCGTCCTATGATGCCTTCGTTGCGCCCGCCACCTCGCGCTTCAAGAACGTCATGCCGCGGGTCGCCGCCCTGCTCGACGTGATGCAGGTGTCGGAAATCATCAAGGTGATTTCGCCCGACACATTCGAGCGGCCGATCTATGCCGGCAATGCAATCCAGACGGTGAAATCGAAGGACGCCAAGAAGGTGATTACCGTCCGCACCTCGACCTTCGCCGCGGCCGGAGACGGCGGCAGCGCAGCGGTGGAAAATGCCGCGTCGGCAGCCGATCCTGGTCTGTCCAGTTTTGTCGGCGAGGAAGTTGCCAAGAGCGATCGTCCCGAACTGACATCGGCCAAGATCATCGTCTCGGGCGGACGCGCCATGCAGAGCCGCGAGAATTTTGCCAAATATATCGAGCCGCTTGCCGACAAACTCGGCGCCGGCGTCGGCGCCTCGCGCGCCGCGGTCGATGCCGGATATGCGCCGAACGACTGGCAGGTTGGCCAGACCGGCAAGGTGGTGGCGCCGGAACTTTATATCGCCATCGGCATTTCAGGCGCCATTCAGCATCTTGCCGGTATGAAGGATTCCAAGGTGATCGTCGCGATCAACAAGGATGAGGATGCGCCGATTTTCCAGGTCGCCGATTACGGCCTGGTCGCGGATCTTTATCAGGCGGTTCCCGAATTAACCGAAGCGCTGGCTAAGCTCGGAAAGTAACGATGATCCAAACAATCGGATGAGCGGATTTCGGCCGGTGCTATACACTATACAAGGGATGGGCGGACGCGGATCGCGCGTCGCTCCGGTGAGATGACAAGATGGCGGCTATGATCAAGAAGGTCGGCGTGATCGGCTCGGGCCAGATGGGCAATGGCATCGCGCATGTGGCGGCGCTGGCCGGGTTCGACGTGGTGCTTAACGATGTGTCGGTCGATCGCCTGAAGTCGGGGATGGCAACCATCAACGGCAATCTGTCGCGCCAGGTCTCCAAGAAAATCATCACCGAGGATGCCCGCAAGCAGGCGCTGGACCGGATTGTATCGGCCGAGACCATGGATGGGCTCGCCGATTGCGATATCGTGATCGAGACCGCGGTCGAGAAGGAAGAGATCAAGCGCAAGATTTTTCACGATGTCTGCGCGGTGCTGAAGCCGGAGGCCATCGTCGCTTCCAACACCTCGTCGATCTCGATCACGCGGCTGGCCGCATCCACCGACCGGCCCGAGCGTTTTATCGGCATTCACTTCATGAATCCGGTACCGCTGATGGAACTGGTCGAACTGATCCGCGGCATCGCCACCGACGACGCGACCTTCGAGGCGGCGAAGGAATTCGTCACCCGGCTCGGCAAGCACATCGCGGTCTCGGAGGATTTTCCGGCCTTTATCGTCAACCGCATTCTGCTGCCGATGATCAACGAGGCGATCTATACGCTGTATGAAGGGGTCGGAAACGTCGAGGCGATCGACGCTGCAATGAAGCTCGGCGCGCACCATCCGATGGGGCCGCTGGAACTTGCCGATTTCATCGGTCTCGATACCTGCCTCTCGATCATGCAGGTCCTGCATGAGGGTCTGGCGGACTCCAAGTACCGGCCGTGCCCGCTGCTGGTGAAATATGTCGAGGCCGGCTGGCTCGGCCGCAAGACCCAACGCGGCTTCTACGACTATCGCGGCGACAAGCCGATCCCGACGCGCTAGGCCTTGTCGTTGCCGGGCTTGACCCGGCAACCCATCTGCAAAAATGCATTTGTGAAAATTGATGGATACGCGGGTCAAGCCCGCGTATGACGATCTTAACTCGCTTGACTCGCCGCCACAGCAGCTCCCATCCGCTGACGCCCAATCTCCAGCATTCGTTAACCCCTGCCGGGTTAGGGTGCGGCGGTTGGAGTGTTGCGCATGGATATGATGAGCATGGTCACCAGTCTTCTCGCCGCCAAATCGGGCGGCGTGCAGATGCAGGTCGCCGCCACGATCATGAAGTCGAATGCGGACGCGGAGAAATTCGCGGCCCAGATCCTGCTGGGCGCGGGCGCGTCGTCGCTTGCCAATGTCGGCGCTGGCGTCGGCGGCAATCTCGATATTTCGGCCTAAGATCCATGGTTTGACGCGGTTTCTTAATGTGAGCCGCGATCCACTTCGCGCAACGCTTTAGATGCAGGTCGCCGCCACGATCATGAAGTCGAATGCGGACGCGGAAAAATTCGCGGTCCAGACCCTGCTGGGTGCGGGCGCGTCGTTGCTGGCCAATGTCGGCGCCGGCGTCGGTGGCAATCTCGATATTTCGGCTTAAATCCCCTTCTTCCGTCATTCCGCGGGCGCGCGCTGGCGCGAACCTCAGATGTGCAATTGCGCATCTGAGGTTCGTTTGCTTCACTCGCGCGCCACTTCGCCAGAGCACGCTGCGGTGGCCGACTGGTTCCGTTTCCGCACAATCCACGCCAGAGCACCTCGTGAAGGCGTACTTGCGGGCACTACCGGTATCCGGTACTATCGCCTGTGTGCAATATGAATGGGACAATGGCAAAGCCGCCGAGAACCTTCGTAAGCATGGCGTGGATTTTGCGGATGCGATTGCTGCCCTCGAAGATCCGAACCGTTTAGAAGAAATCGACACGCGGTCCGAGTACAGCGAGGAGCGAATTCAAGTCATCGGAATGGTTCGCGGCGACGTCCTATTCGTGATCGTTACGCTGCGTGGCGAAGATAGTTGCAGAATCATATCGGCCCGATAGGCCACACGACATGAGCAAGACCGGTACTACACGGGTCACCGTGAAACCTGGTGATACATTGCCTCGGGGCGACACCGATTGGGCACGGCTCGATGCCATGGCCGATGAGGAGGTCGTGGCCGCTGCGCTATCCGACCCCGACGCCCAGCCGCTCACTCCGGAACAACTGTCTAAGATGCGCCGGGTGTCGCGCGTAAAGGTGCTGCGGCAACGCCTCGACATGACGCAGATGCAATTTGCTGACGCATTTCACCTGCCGATCACCACGCTGCGCGATTGGGAGCAACATCGAAGCACGCCCGATGCACCGGCGCGGGCGCTGTTGTTAGCAATCGAACGTGACCCGGAAGTCATGCGGCGCTTGCTGGCGGAAACAGTAGCGTAGCGGTTCGGATTCCGTCGCGTCTCAACGGATCACATCATAGCGGCACGGCGAAGCAATATTGCCCATCTTCATCGACCGTGGCGCCCTGGAATGACGAGGCTAACCGGGAGGTTTCATCGCCGCCGTAATCAGCTTGACGGCGTCGTCGCTGGCCCATTCCGCGGGCCCGGCGATGGTGGCGATCTCGCAGCCCTGACTATCGACCAGCACCGAGGTCGGCATTCCCAAAGCCCTGCCTATCGCCTTAAGATCTTGAAAAACCTTTGCTTTCTGGTCGCTGAAATAGCCGAGCCGGGTCAGATTGGCGTCCTTGAGGAAGTTCTTCGGCTTTTCGGGATCGCGGGTGTCGATGTTGATGGCGACCACCTCGAAATCAGCTCCGCCCAGCCTGGTTTGCAGACTCTCCAGCGCGGGCATCTCCTTGCGGCAGGGCACGCACCAGGTGGCCCACAGGTTCACCAGCACGGTTCGCCCGCGCCAGTCGGAGAGCTTTTTGGACTTGCCGTCGGCGTCCTCGAAGGCGAGGTCCGGCAGCCGCAGCGGAACGGTCGCCATCGTCAGCGCGGCAACCTCGCCATGCGCCAGCGGCGCGAGCTTGCTGGCAAGGTCGACCGCCGGGCGGCAGGCCGAATCGCCCGCTGCATTGCGCTTCAGCCCGCCAATCCCGTATACCCCGGCAAATCCAATCACCGCCCCGATCAGCACCGCCCCGATCGCGAGGGGTATCCGGCGCGTGGCAGCCGGGCGAGGCGAGGGGCGGTCGGGCATATCGTTTGTCATCCTGTATCAGATACGGCTATGCAGAGCCTGCAACACGGTCGGTTGAGCCACTGATGGCCCAGCGCGTTCCGTTCGCAGGCGTGACGATGAATGACAGGTCATGAGTAATAAGTCATGAGCAACAAGATGTGGGGCGGCCGGTTCACGGATCGCCCCGATGCGATCATGGAGGAAATCAACGTCTCCATCGACGTCGATCGTCACCTCTATGCCCAGGACATCGCCGCGTCCAAGGCGCACGCTGCGATGCTCGCCGCGCAAGGCATTATCACCGTCAACGATGCGAAAAATATCGCCAAGGGTCTAGACACGATTTTGTCAGAGATCGGCAAGGGATCCTTCGACTTCAAGCGCGCGCTCGAGGACATTCACATGAACGTCGAGAGCAGGCTTGGCGAGTTGATCGGGCCCGCCGCGGGGCGGCTGCACACTGCGCGTTCGCGCAACGATCAGGTCGCAACCGATTTCCGGCTCTATGTCCGCGATACCATCGACGAGACCGATGCGGCGCTGGCCGCTTTTCAGCATGCGCTGGTGGAGCGGGCGCTGGAACATGCCGGCACGGTGATGCCGGGCTTCACGCATCTGCAGACCGCCCAGCCGGTGACGTTCGGGCACCATCTGCTGGCCTATGTCGAGATGGCGGCGCGCGACCGCGGCCGCTTTGCCGATGCGCGCAAACGTCTGAATGAATCCCCTCTGGGGGCCGCGGCGCTGGCGGGCACATCGTTCCCGATCGATCGCGATGCCACCGCAAAGACGCTCGGCTTCGACCGGCCGATGGCCAATTCGCTCGACGCGGTTTCGGACCGCGACTTCGTGCTGGAGACATTGTCGGCGGCGGCGATCGCGTCGGTGCATCTGTCGCGTTTTGCCGAGGAAATCGTGATCTGGACGTCACCGCTGGTCGGGCTGGTGCGACTGAGCGACAAATTCACGTCAGGCTCTTCGATCATGCCGCAGAAGCGCAACCCCGATGCCGCCGAACTGGTTCGCGCCAAGACCGGCCGGGTCATCGGCGCGCTTACCGCTTTGCTGATCGTGATGAAGGGCCTGCCGCTGGCCTATCAAAAGGACATGCAGGAAGACAAGCAGGGCGCCATGGAGGCGTTCGCCGCGCTCTCGCTGGCGATTCGCGCGATGACCGGAATGGTGGCTGACATCATGCCGGACGAGGCGCGGATGAAAGCCGCCGCCGGCGAGGGCTACGCCACCGCCACCGATCTGGCGGACTGGCTGGTGCGAACGCTGAAAATGCCGTTCCGCGACGCCCATCACGTCACCGGACGCATCGT
>DATHHQ010000501.1:0-5156 GCA_035490095.1 Bradyrhizobium sp. | reverse complement strand
TACAGTCCGGCGGCGGCGGGCCTGCTCTCGGGCAAGTACTTCGGCCAGGCATCGGGACGGCTCAAGACCAACAAGATGTACGAGGCACGCTACGGCGACAAATGGATGTTCGAGGTCGCGGAGAAATACGTGGCGTTCTGCAAGCAGAAGAACCTGCATCCGGTCAGCACGGCGATTGCCTGGGTGGCCGCGCATCCCGCGATCACGGCGCCCATCATTGGGGCACGCAATGTCGACCAGCTGAAGGACTCACTCGCCGCGGTAAAGGTCGACATGACGCCGGCGCTGCGCGCAGAGATCGCCGACCTCTCGCGCCCGCCGCCGCCGGCCACCGATCGATCGGAAGAGCAGAAGGTTGCGAAGGCCGCGGCGTAGCCGCCACCTCGTCGCGAAAGACCACCGTGGTCCACGATGCGGCACGCGTTTCGGGACGCCCGAACCGTTGCACCCTACTTTTGGCGTTGTCGCAGAAATGCAGATCGTTCAGCCGGGGATTCTATGTGATTTGAGAGACTGAGCCACAAAGCTTCAACGGAAGACGCGTCGGCCGTCGCGCGCCGCACCAGGACTCGGGCAATCGGTCCGACAAATTGAGTAAGCGCCTCTTGCACCCGCTCCAGCTCATGTTCAGGCAGGCGGAGGCTGCTGTCGCTACGCTGTGGCGTGCCGGCCGCCACCGGCGAGCGGGAGCGAAGCAAAAGTTCCACATCACGACGGAACCGCTCACGCTCAGCGCTATCGGTGATCGACAAGGCGAGCTGTGAACAAAGGTCGCCGACGGATCGGCTGCGACCGGCTGTCGTGCGGACCAGAATGCGGGCGATAGGGCCCACATAACCCGTCAGCTTTTGCTCCAGCGCCTGCAACGTATCGGCATCGAGCTGCGCCTCAGGCGCTCGCGCCCCGGTGTCGCGCCGCGCTTTCTGCGAATCGGCGGTGCCACCCGCAACACCGCCCGCCGGAGAGATACGGGTGATTACATTCCCCTCACCGTCGCGGCTGCCGCCAAGAACCTGCCGTAACGCCTCGGCCATCTCGTCACCCGTATGGAAACGATCGTCCGGCTGTTTTTCCATGGCGCGCTCGAGCACAAACTGCAGCCTCGGAGCCACGGCGCGAACAGGCGCAGGCAGCAGTGGCAATCTCTCATTCTGAATGCGATGGCTGACCTCTCCCACGTTATGGCCCGGAAAGGCGCGATCGCCAGTCACCATTTCGAACAGCGTCGCCCCTGCCGAAAAAAGGTCGGAGCGACCGTCCACCAGGCTGCCACGGCATTGCTCCGGTGACATGTAGTTCGGCGTGCCCATCGATGACGAGGTACTGGTGACGTCGGTATTCACGAAACGGGAGATACCAAAATCTGCGACCTTGACCCGCATTTCGGGGGTCAACATGATATTTGCCGGTTTGATGTCCTGATGGATGACGCCCATCGCGTGCGCGCTGGCCAGAGCGTCCAATACCTGCAGCATGATGCCGATGGCATCCGGAACGGCCATGACAGGGGCGGCATCGAGCGCCTGGCGCAAACTCGCGCCATAAACGAATTCCATCGCGATGAAGGGCTGTCCCTCATGTAGGGCGAAGTCATAAATAGCGACTATGTTGGGATGTGCACAGCGGGCGGCCGCCTGAGCCTCTCGGCGGAAACGCCGAATGTATTCTGCGCGCTTGCCACCACTCATCAACTCGGTCGAGATCAGTTTTATGGCGACTGACCTGCGGATCTCAGGGTCATGCGCCTTGAAGATCTGACCCATTCCACCAATGCCGACCAAGTTCTCAACGAAATAGCGACCGATGGCGGTCGGGATCGGGACCACGCCTACCCCCTCGAAGGCGCACAGATCATGCGCCCTCCAGCATTTTTATGGCGTTCTGCAAGCTGCGATGCATCAGATTGAACGAGCGTCCAAGCGAAGCAATTTCGTCGCGGCCTTTTACCGGGTACTCCGCAACGTCGGGTTTCCCCGCACTCACATCGCGCGCCAGCGCGGTGATTTGCTGCATCGGCCGCAAAATGAAGAAGTGCATCAGCACGTTCAACAATACGAGCATCCCCAGGAATACTGCACTCAGCGCAGTCACGAACGCCAACAACGAGCGGTTTGCGCGGGCCAGCGCGACACTCAGCGGAACCGAAACGATCTGTGCCCCGATGACGTCGTTCAACACCCAGCCAAATCCGTTACTGTTGCCGTACAGGTCAACCATCGTTGCGGGCGCCGCCGCCGGCGTCGAATGACAAGAGAGACAAGCGCGGTCGGTCAACCGGAATGGGCGAGCGAAGGTCAGAAACGGACCCGACGGGGTGTCCCGCGTGGCGACAAATTCAGCGAGCGCAGTGTTCTGCTTGAACACATTGATGATATCCGATTCCCAAGTCGTGGCGCGGTCGGAGGGATTGGTGGGGTTGAGCGCGGCTTCCTTATAGGAGTAGTCAGGGAAGTCCTTCTGGACCTGATGGAGCACGGTTTGCGCCGACCAGGACGGAACCGAATGGGGCAGGAAGCGAACAGCCATCTGCTCGCTTATCAAGGGCCTGATCTCGTTCTGGGTGTAGCCGCGAACAGCCGTTCCGCTGCGCATGATGAGAGTGGCTTCATTGAGCATCTGCCGCTTGGCTTCCTCCGTCGTGATTTCCCTGGCCAGGAAAGTCGCTACCGCCAGGCCAATCAGGAACGCCGTAATCATCACCAGATTGAATTTGGTCCTGAGCCCCATGCCATTCTCCATACCGCCTTCATTGTTACCGCACGCTGTTGGCGAGTCGTGTTGCCTGTTCAGCGCTCAGGCGGCCGGTCATTTCGCTCTTGATTTCGAACTGGTAGCGGCGGATGGCGGCCCGGGTTTCGGGTCCGAATGTCCCGTCGATCCGGCCACTGTAGTATCCCATGGTTGCCAGCATCGTCTGGATCCGGCGCCGATCCTGCTCGGACATCTGATCCTCGTCCGCCATGGTCAGGCGTTGCGGCGGCGCAACCGGCAATGCAACGACCGATGGCTCGGGCGGCGGCGGCGCCGGATGGACGGCAGTGGCGGCAGGTGCCGCAGGCGCGACAGGCGCAGCCGAAGGCGAAGCCTCACGCCGCCCGCCCGGCTCGACCGCGGGACGTTCGATCGCAGGAACGAAATGCGCCGTCACGGCAGCGGCCTTGGAAAGCCGGCGGCGCATCCCGCTCGTGAACGTGTCGGGGCTCACCTCGCCTTCTGCAACCTGATCGCGCAAGGCCAGCGATGTCGCCGTCGGCCCTTCGGCTGCGCCATCGTTGCTGGCGCCAATCACGGCGAAATTCGAAGGGCGCATCTGTTCGACGAGCCCGCCCAGTCCTGTTGGCGCTGAAGCGGCCGGTGTCTGGAACACGTCCAGCACGACGAATCCGGTGCTCTCCTGGGCACGGATCAGGCTGTCGACCAGACTCTTTGCAATGATGCCCTGAGTAAGAACGTCGTAGTCGCGAGCGATGGTGGTGGATGCCGGCAAAAGGAACGAGCGGCCATTGAACTCCAAGGCATAACCGCAATAGTAGAGGACGCCCAAAGCAGAAGGTGCTGCAGCGAGTCGGCGCGCCAAAACGCCAATGGACGTATCGAATTCGCCACGTCCCAGGTCGCTGCGTTCCATGACCTCGAACCCTCTGCCACGCAATGCATCGCGCACGGTCGTGGCAGAAGCGTTGCACCGCGCAAGGGCAGGCATGCTTGCGTAGCGCCCATTGGAAATGACAAGGGCTATTCGCAGTTGCTCCGACCTTGCCGTGTTCAGACAGCAACAGGCAAAGGCTAAGCCCACGAGGACGGTTATCAGATGAGCACGCATCATCAACCTGCCGGCTCGTCCAAAGCGCACGATCTCACAATCGCAAGCCAGGCGGCCGTCGTTCGATCCAATGTCAGGAAACCCACACCCACGATGGGCCGCCAGTCACCATTTCACCACGCGTGCGATAATTCGCCAACGCAATCGCGCGCGTTGGCTCAATCCGCAGCGCCCGGTCACACGATTGTCACAGCTGCCGACGAGCGCCGTGGAGTGGCGTGCCCGCGCTGACTACTGCGTCGAAAACAACTGCCGGGTCGTGGCGTCGCAGGCGATGGTCTTGGCATCGCCGAAGACGGGAGTCGGGATGGGAATGACGCGGCCGATCGATATCTGGGGCGAACGGATCTTGCCCTGGACGAGGACGGGGCCGTGCAGGTCCAGAAGATCGAACGACTTGGGATCGGCCTTGACCTGGGCATTCACGACCTGGCTCTGCAGCGAGACCTGGCCGCTGACATGGAGGACCGACTTCTGCGTATCGAGAAGCGTGCGGTCGAAAATGACGGTGCCGTGCTGGAAGTTGAGCCGGCCCAGGGCGCACAGGATCGGGATGCGATTGTCGCCGGTCACGTAGAGGATCAGCGCATCGAAGAGCTGCAAACCGGCCAGGCTCACCATCAGGCTGCTCACGGAGCCGCCCGTCATCGCCACCTCGACGTTGCCGTCGGCGAGGCTCATCACCTGGGCCAGCGACTTGCCGGAACCCGCGAGCGACACCTGCCCCTGGATCTTGCCCTTGGTCGTGTCGAAATAGCGCGAGTTGCGGAAGAACATGCCGAGCTCGATGTTCGAGCCCTTGAGCGCCGCGCGCACCTTGGGGATGTCGGTCTGCGCATCGATTGAGAGCTCGCCCGCGATGGTGCCACCGCCGATCAGCGACAAAGTGAGCGGCTTGGCTGTCGCCACGCCGTTGTTGATCAGGACGCGGAACGCCAGCGCCTGCACCGGCAGATAGGCGGGGGCTGTGACCTTCCTGGCGTCGAGCGTCACGTCCATGTTCATCGCCCTGAGGCGCTCGGTATGGAGCGGCACGTTGGGGAAGAGGTCGCCGGTGGCTTCGAGCTGCTGCTGGGTCTGCTTCTGCTGCGGCGAGACATTGCCGGTCTTGCCCGGCGGCGCGCCGACCAGCGGCGCCAGATCGGCGAAGGCCAGATTCTGCGATACCAGCTTGGCGGTGAGGAACTCGGGTTTCTTGGTCTCGTCGATCAGGATGTCGCCGGTGAGATCGCTGTCGCCCACGTGCCACTTGGTGTTCACGAACTTCCACAGGCCGGGCTCGCGATCGAGCTTGCCGCTGATCCGATAGGGCGGCGTGGGCGGGCCGGGAATG
>DATHHQ010000500.1:0-7893 GCA_035490095.1 Bradyrhizobium sp. | reverse complement strand
GGAAATCGCCATATGCGATAGCCCGCCCCATCAGGCGGCCGAGCGCGCCGCGGCGCGCGTCGCCGGATGCGGCGGCCGTTGGAGCCCCAGGTGGTCGCGCAGCGTCTTTCCCTCGTATTCCTTCCGGAACAATCCCCGCTCCACCAGGATCGGCACGACCTGGTCGACGAACCTCTCGAAGGGCCGCGGCGCATAGGGACTCATGATCGCAAAGCCGTCGCAGGCGCCGCTCTTGAACCAGGATTCTAGATCGTCGGCGATCTGGGTGGCCGTCCCCATGAGGACGCGATGGCCCGAGCTGACGGCGGCGTAGTCGCGCAGCTGGCGGATGGTCATGTTGCGGCGGCGGGCGACGGACTGAAGGACGCGCGCATGTCCCTGCATCATGGTCGAGGGCGGCAGCTCCGGCAGGGGACCATCCAGATCGTACTGATTCAAATCGATGCCGACGCGATCCGAGAGCACCCGCATCGAGGTGACGGGATCCACCATGGCGCCCAGCTGTGCCACGATCTCCTGCGCCTCCCGCTCGGTGTCGCCGACGATCGCCGAGACGCCGAGCAGGATCCTGATCGCGTCGCGTGGCCGTCCCGCGGCTTCCGCGCAGTCGCGCAGCTTCCCGGAGAAGGCAATCGCGTCTTCCTGGAAGGACTGGGTGGCGAACACGACCTCCGCCGTCGCGCCGGCAAGTTCCAGTCCGCGGTCGGACGCGCCGGCCTGGAAGATCACCGGATAACCCTGCGGCGGACGGCTGGCATTGAGCGGTCCCTTGACCTTGAAGTAGTCGCCAGCATGGTCCAGCACATGCATCTTGCTGGTGTCGATGAAGACGCCGGTCTGCCGGTCGGCGACGACGGCATTGTCCTCCCAGCTGTCCCACAGTCCCTTGGTGACCTTGATGTACTCTTCGGCCAAGGCGTAGCGCTCGGCGTGCGGCGGATGCTTGTCGCGGGAGAAGTTCGCCGCGGCATCCGGGCTCGAGCCGGTCACGACATTCCAGCCGACGCGGCCCCCGCTGAGATGATCCAGCGAGGCGAAGGCCCGCGCGACATTGTAGGGTTCCGAATAGGTCGTCGATACGGTGGCGACCAGTCCGATCCGGTCGGTCACCACCGACAGCGCCCCGAGAAGGGTGAGCGGCTCGAAACGCACCACGAAGATGGGCGCCGCATCGGCGCCGGTGTTCACGGCGTCGGCAAAGAAGACGAAATCGAACTTTCCGCGCTCGGCCGTGCGCACGGCGTGCGCGATCGGCTCGAAGCTCTCCTTGTGCGCCTGGGCGCCGGGCATCCGCCATCCGGCGACATGGCCGCCGACGCCGTGCGACAGCGAGCCGAGATGCATTTGCTTCTGCATGATTCCTTCTCCTGGGAGCGCCCTACACGTGGTCTTGGAGAGACTTCGCCAAAAACTTGCGCGTTCTCGGATCCTGAGGACGCGTCAGCACATCGCGCGCCGGCCCGACCTCGATGATGACGCCGTCGGCCATGACAGCGGCGACGTCGGCGAGCTCGCGCGCAAACTGGACCTCGTGCGTGACGACGATCATCGTCATTCCGCTGGCGGCAAGCGCCTTGATCACGTCGAGGACCTCGTCCGTCAGGTGGGGATCGAGCGCCGATGTCGGCTCGTCGAACAGCATCAGCTTCGGCTGCATCGCCAGCGCGCGGGCGATCGCGATGCGCTGCTGCTGCCCGCCGGAGAGATGCCTGGGATAGGAATTGGCCTTGGCCGCCAGCCCGACGCGCTCGAGCAGCTCATGCGCCCGCCGGGTCGCGACCGCACGACTCTCGCGGCGCACGCGCATCGGCGCGTCGATGATGTTCTCGAGCACGGACATGTGCGGAAAAAGGTTGAAGCTCTGGAACACCATGCCGATGTCGGCGCGCTGGCGACTGACTTCCCTTTCGGACAGGCGGATGAACTTGTCGCCTTCCTGTCGGCAGCCGATGGCGACGCCATCGACGTAGATCATGCCGCGATCGGCCAGTTCGATGGCGTTGATACAGCGTAGCAGAGTGCTCTTGCCCGCGCCCGACGGTCCAAGCAGGCACATGACCTTGCCCTGCGCGGCCACCAGGTTGACGCCCCTGAGGACGATGTTGGCGCCGCGCTTCTTCCAGACGTTCGAGATTCGAACGAGCGGAACATCCTCGCCGTCAGGAAGGCCTGGCGCCGTCATGCTTGCAGCGGGACATGAATTTCCGCCTGCCAGCCCTTCAGGTAATGCCGCTCGATGAAGAACTGTACGACGGAGAGGATGCTCACCAGGATGAGGTACCAGAGGGCCGCGACGATCAGCAGCGGCATGGTCTCGAAGGTGCGGCTGTAGATCGTCTCGACCGAATGCATCAGCTCGTGCAACGCCACGACGCTGGCAAGCGAGGTGTATTTCAGCATGCCGATGAGCTGGTTGCCGGTCGGCGGCACGATCGCCTTCATGGCCTGCGGCAGGACGACGATCCGAAAGGTCTGCCAGGGACGATGCCCGAGCGCCTTCGAGGCCTCGGTCTGTCCGGCGTCGACCGACAGCAGGCCGGCCCGGATGATCTCCGCCATGTAGGCGCCCTCGTTCAAGCCGAGGCCGAGCAGCGCCGCCGTGAAGGAAGAGATCGCCACCGTGGCCGAGATCTCGAAGAACTTCGGCCCGTCGAACGGGATGCCGAGCTGCAGTTGCGGAAACAGCGCGGCGAGGTTGTACCAGAAGATCAGCTGCACGAGGACCGGCGTGCCGCGGAAGAACCAGACGAAGCCGTGCGCGCAGAAATTCAGGAAGGGATCGCGCGACATCCGCATCAGCGCGACCAGGACGCCGATCACGGCGCCGATCACCATGACGAGGAAGGTGAGCTGGATCGTCATGGCGATGCCGCGCAACACCGTGGGATCGAGCATGTATCGCCCGACGATGTCCCACTGGAATCCCGGATTGGTGAGCAGTTGATAGGCGATCCAGACCAGGCCCAGCGCGACGGCCACCAGGCAAAGCCAGCGGCCGAAGCGAGGCGGCTCGATGATCCGTGCGGCCGCGGAGTCGGGTCCAGGCCAATGCCGGGGCCCGGTGGCGGGGTTGGTGGCAGGGTCGAGGCTCATCGTCATTCGGCGGCTTTCCGGACAATTTCGATCGGCACGGCGGAGCTGGCGACACCGAACTCTTCCAGGATCACTTTGTAGGAGCCGTCCTCGATCGCACTCGCCAGGGCGAGCGCGATGGCCTTGCGCATGGCCGCATTGCCCTTCTCCAGGGCGATGCCGGCCGGCTGGCGCTGGACGTTCGGCACCTCGCCCTTCACCAGGGCGACCTTGGCGTTGATGCGCGAAATGTAGACGCCTTGGGGTCCGGCGGTCAGGAAGGCGTCACCGCGGCCATTGGCGATCGCCAGCAAGGTCTCCGCGCTGCTGGGATAGAGCTGCTGGGTGATCGGCTTGGCGCCCTTGGCGGTGCAGGCGTCCGACAGCTGGGTCAACTGGCTGACCTGTACGCTGCCCTGGGTCACCACGAAGGTCAGACCGCACAGATTGGCCAGATCCGGCGCCGTCTTGCCGGCCGGAATGAGCAGTACGCTCGTGGCGTCGAAATAGGGGATCATGTCGACCACATTCAGGCGCTCCGGCGACATGGAAAGCTGGTCGACGCCGACATGATAGCGGCCCGACGTGACACCGGGGATGATGGCGGGGAACTTCAAGTCGTCGAACGTGAATTTCAGCCCGAGCTTGGCCGAGATCACCTTCATGAGGCTGATATCGATGCCGACGGCCTCGTCCTTCTCCGACCGGTAGGCAAACGGCGCCCATTGCAGCGACGTCGCGATCCGCAGCACGCCTTCGTCGCGCACCTTGGCGGGAAGCGCCGCGCGCGCGGTTTCGGAGACAGAAGGCGACCGCGCCGCCGCCTGCGCGGCCGGCCAACCTGCCAGGAAGCTCAGCGCAAGCAGGGCACCCAACGACCCGTTGCGCAATTTCTGGATCAACATCACGGCTCGTCCTTTCCCAGAAGATTTTCTCTCAGCGTCGTGCCGGCATACTCTTTCCGGAAGATCCCGCGCCGCTGCAATTCCGGCACGACCATCCGGCAGAACTGCTCGATCATTCCGGGAAAATAGGTCGGCGCGACGACGAAGCCGTCGCACGCGCCCGATTCGAAGATGTGCTGCAAATGATCGGCGATCTGCGAGGGCGTGCCGACGATTTCATCATTCCTGGCGTCCTTCACGGCATCGGCGAGCGACAAGCCCTTCTCGGTCATCGCCTGGCGGAGGCGATCCTCCGCGCCCCTGATGCCCTGGGTGCCCTGGTGGTCGGCCAGGTCTTTCTCGTCCCCGATCTTGCTGACATCCGCGCCCAGGCTGCCCGACACGCGGGCCGCCCAGAGCTCGGGCTTCACCAGGCTCTTCAGGTAGTCCGCCCGTTCGCGCGCGATCGACTCCGTCTCGCCGATGACGAAGGTGCTCGCCGCCAGGATCGCGCAGTCCTCTGGCCTCCGGCCGACGCGGACCATGCGGCACTTGACGTCATCGTAGAAGGCTTTTAGCGCGGCCAGGCTGCGCTGATCGGTGAAGATCGCCTCCGCCCAACGCGCGGCGAAGTCGCGTCCGCGGTCGGAGCTGCCGGCCTGCATTAGGACCGGCCGGCCTTGCGGACTTCGCGGCGTCGGCAACGGGCCGCGGGTCTTGACCCATTTGCCGTCGTAGTCGACGTAGTGAACCTTTTGCGGATCGGCAAAGAGCCCGTTCTCCTTGTCGAGGATGAAGGCATCGGCGTCCCAGCTGTTCCACAGGGCGCAACAGGCTTCGAGCACTTCGTCGGCGCGATCGTAACGCTCCTCGCGGGGCGGCAGGGTGCCGCCGACGTTTCTCGCCTCGAGCTCGGTGGCGGAGGTGACGATGTTCCAGGCGACGCGGCCGCCGCTCATGACGTCCATCGAGCCCAGCCAGCGCGCGAGATGATAGGGATTGTGGAAGGTGGTCGACAGCGTGATGCCAAGGCCGAGATGGCGGGTCTCCGCCGCCATCACCGGCAGCACGACCATGGGATCGAGATAGCTGATCTGCCCGCCATTTCGCACGTAGGTATCGTAGCTGCCGCCGTATATGTCGTAGATGCCGATCAGGTCGGCGAAGAAGCAGCCGTCGAACCTGGCGTCTTCGAGCGTGCGCGCGTACTGGGCGTAACGGCTGGGCTTCAAAAAGTCGTCGAGCACCGCCTCCGGATGGCGCCAGCCGCCCACATGACGCGCGGTGGGGCCGGTCTTCGAATAGGCGACGAGATGCATCTGCCGTTTGGTCATCGCAACCGGACACCCCCTCTCGTCCGTTGCCAGAAGCGCGATTGTTGCAAGTATTGTACGTACACGAACGGATGTCGATTCGCTTGTCGGCTGCGACGGTTGCGCAGCGGACGAAGCCGATAAATCAAGCAAACAGCGCGCCAGCTGCTGCGTGCACGCGCACCTTCCCGCTGCCTGGTGAAATCGGCGGAAACCAATTCCCGCAATTTCCGCAAGCGATGTGCAGTGCACTCCACGCGACATAAAATTTGTTTTCCGCAATTTCCGCTACCCCGCTAGTGCCCCGCCAGGGTTGACCTCCCAGCGTTGCGGAGGACGCCCGCCCTGCGGCGGCGGGTCATAAGCGGCCGGGCGCACGATCCCCACACTCCACAGCCGCCCGAGCACCAGGTCGGCTTGACCCGCATTCACGGTCTTGCCCAGGGCATGGCGTCTCACCTCCTCCCGGGTGGTCTCCGCCTTGGCGCCAGCCTTCTTCAGCCAGCGGACGACCGCGGCATCGACAACGGCGCGGCCGCAGCACACCGCGTCGGCAAAATCGAGGTGAGTGGCGATCCAGTTCCGGATGGTGCGGCACGTGACGCCGACGAAATCGCCCAGCACCTCGTTGGTGGCGCCGAGCAGGCAATAGTTATGGGCGAGTTCGATGTATTCGGGTTTGTAGAGCGTCGGTTGTCCGGGGCTGGCCATCTGTCGATTCTCTATGCGTGAGTGTCGACAGGCATACGCCACAACATTGCTCAGTTCTGTCAAGAGGCAAGTGTCGGCGGCGAGCAGAATAATACTTTCGTACCGGCATAGAGGGCGCGGGAGCGCGCGGAGCGCCGGTCGTACACCATGAGTGGGGTCACGCTCGCCCGCGATGACAGCAGAATGCTGTCGAACAAGGTTCAGGCCGCGTTATTCAGTCGTATCGGGAAACTCCTGACCACTCCAGGTTCCCGACGTGATCGTTGTACTTAAGCCCAATTCCATCTTCTCTTTCTTTGCTTCTGCTAATGCAGCGAGCGTAAGCATGCTGCGCTCCACCAGGACCATATCTTCCGACACCCGCTTGTCTTTGAACAAGCGCGGCGGTTCAGTGGCGATACCCACCACTCGTGCGAGACTTGCATGATCGTGCAATAGGGCCATCGCATAGATTTGAAGAAGATGAGATCTCACGCGGCGGTACTCGTCGTACGATGATATGTAGGTGGGCGACCGAAATTGAAGAAACAAATACGCGAGCATCTCGCTGGACGCTTGGTTGGGCATAATTGTTCGCGCGGTTAAGTCACGATCCTCGGGGAAGCGACCAATGGCGTGCAACAACTGCTCGGAATGTGATCGACGTGCCACTCGAGGTTCCAGTGCCATAAACCGGATGCCGCCTTCGTGACGGTCGAAACCCGATGGGCGCTGCTGAATGCTAGTGCCTTGTATTTGATGGCCGGCGAATCTCTCGATCAGCCCATCCCAAAGGTAACTGACCCTATTTCTTTCACGTCGCGCTATGTACTCAGGCCGTTTGAGCATGTCCTCGTAGAAGCCGCCTTCGATCCACAGCTGATCGGGCTTCTCTTCTATTTTTGACACTGCTCGGGCGATATCGTAGTCCTTCGACAGATCACTGTAGCCGCGAAAATATAGGGGAATGAGTTCCTCTTCACCGCGCGCCATCACTCCCATCTGCCCTCTAAAAAAGGCAGCTCGATTGTGAAGGTACTTTACGAGATCAGTGATCGTATCGAACTCATGAAGGACGAGTCGCAATGACAAATCCGTAAACACGTGCACAAACACATCGGTGTGTCCGACATCCCCAATGACAAAAGGCGCCGTCTCTCCTGTGTCATTGGACAGCATCAAGGTGCCGATCGGCTCTCCCATCAATTGTGAGCAGGCTTCCGTCGCGCCATTCGCCACGGCGATGAGATGAATATCACGCTCTGCTATCGGTGGCAGTTCACACCGGAGGGGCGTTTTCTGGGCGCGATCAGCGTAGATATGAGGGTTTGGTAAGCGCAGAAACCGGTTCGCCCCGTGAAGCTGCCGGACAGAGTTCAAGACGGACCGCTTCTTCCAGCGCTTCCAGGCTAAGGTAGGATCGCCATCGGGGAAGGCGATGCTCTTGTCGGAGAAAACTAGAATATGCCGATCACATACGACCAAGACATCGCACAACTCTTTTGAAGTTCTGGCGTCTGGACGATGGGGATTCGGAAAGCTCCAATAGCTTAGGAAGCTATGGAGACAGAGGTCATAGAGCTGTCGCTCCGTCGTAGTTATTGGTGTGTTAGTCATATCCCCAAATTTTGGAGCATGCTTGATCACTTGCTAGGGCGTGATTATCTCAGATTGATACTGTTCAGGCGAATCCGAACAAAAGACCGTCTATCCAAAATACAGCGACTAGGTGTGGTCTCGGAGCGATGCTATGGGACGGGCTTTGAGTATTGGTGGCGCAAGAATACAGGCAAGCCACAAAAAGATTGATTGCGGTTCAAAGCGCCTCGCAAATCCTCTGGACTTGGCTTCTTAGATTCGTAGCGCTTCCGTTCGCTCTCATTCTTTATCTCTCTTCTCAATTGCTTTCCGTGCCCCCTCTGGCAGTTCTTGGA
>DATHHQ010000499.1:0-4838 GCA_035490095.1 Bradyrhizobium sp. | reverse complement strand
GCTCCTGGTTGCCCACCAGCACCTTGTCAATGCCGTAAGCCGGGCGCGTATAGGTCAGCGACGTCCGTGAGATCAATTCCAGCGCCGCGGCGAGCCGTCCGAACAGTTTGTCGGACACGCCCTGCGGAACGAGGTTGAGATATTTCAGCGCCGATGCGGCCCCGGTCCGCCATGGCGCCGTGAGGTCCATGTGGTTCTGATAAGCCTGATACATCATGGACATCATGCGGTTCTTTCCTGCTTTTTGGTGCCATGCAATATCGAAGCCAGTGCGGAGTCAAACGGCCCGTAAAACTGGCACGTCGCTTGCTGCTTAAAATGCGCGGGAGCACAGACAATGGGCACTTCGCGGCTGGCCGCTTTGGCAGAGCGGCGGCTGCGCGGCCCGATCCGGCGTTCAGGCGTAGAGGAAAAGCCATGGCCAAGGCGACACTGACCATCAGCAGCAAGAACTACTCATCCTGGTCGCTGCGCGGCTGGCTGCTGACCCGGTTCTCCGGACTGGAATTCGACGAGATCGTCACAGCACCGGACGATGCCTCGGCGAAGGCCGAAATCCTGCTGCTGTCGTCCTCGATCCTGGTGCCGTGCCTGCGGCACGAAGGTGCCACGGTGTGGGATACGCTGGCGATTGCCGAATATCTCAATGAGGTCATGCCGGACGCCGGCCTGTTGCCTGCGGATCGCGTGTTGCGGGCGCATTGCCGTTCGATTTGCGGTGAAATCCATTCCGGCTTCACCACCCTGCGTGCGTCCTTGCCGGTCAACCTCAAGGGCCACTTTCCCAACTTCAAAATCTGGTCGCGCGCGCAAGGCGACATCGACCGCATCTGCACGATCTGGCGCGAGTGTCTCGCCAAATCCGGCGGGCCGTTCCTGTTCGGCGAGCGCACCATGGCGGATGCGATGTACGCGCCGGTGGTCACCCGCTTCATAACCTATGACGTGAAGCTGGACAGCACGCTGGCGGCCTATGCCGCCAGGGTGATGGCGCTGCCCGAGATGCAGGAATGGATCGAAGCCGCCAAAGCCGAACCTGCCGACATCGAGGAGCTTGAGGTCGAATATTAGGCAGCGCTGCACGCCGATTGCGCGACGGCCGGGCTCAAAGTTCGGGCGGGCTTTGCTCAACTTGGAGCCAGCCCTTAGGAGTCGCGTGAGCCGGCCGCTCGACCGGCAGATCGGCGCACATTTTCGTTTGTCCCGGATTCCGGCCTGTCTCCAACAGCTTCACAGCATTTGCCGCGGCGTCAGTGGAAATCGCTGCACCGCAACCCTGCTGGCGCGAAATTCGCATGGTGCATTGCGGAAGCAATTGGGCCGGGGACGCCCCGCCTGGATTGGAGGATGCCGTGAATGTACATGCTGCGGTCGATCTCAAATGGCCTGGCCTTACTCGTCCGAACGGCGATCCTCTCCGCCTGAATAATCAGGATTTCGTAGCCATCGATCGCGATCGGGATGTGAAGTTTGAGGCGACGTATCGCCCGCAGGCTCTCTATAATCGCGCTAACGAAGGCTTTCACGCGAATAACGAAACCTTCCTTCTCCATGAGGTCGCGACCAATCTGCCGATTTACCGCGAAGATACAGGCCCCACCGATTTCCATCTTCACCTTCCACCAGGCGGTTTCCAGCTCGTGCTGGTCACCTCGGGGTTGTTCACCTTCGATTACGATGGGCGCTTCTACGGTGTCGGCCCTGGTGCTGTGATGCTGCAAAGCGCGATCGTGCATCGCCAGCTGTTTTACACCTGGTCCGGTTTGTCCACCGAAGAGAACCTGAAGACGCCGCAGACGGTGGTGCCGGATCCGATTTCCATGGGCTACTCCGGCAAGTTCCTTGAAGCCTTCGTGACCGATCCGACGACCTTTCCGAACCCGACAATTGTCGGCCAGGATCAGATCAACGAAGCCGAAACGCCGCGTACGGCCTGGACCCATTCGCTGCACGATCGCCCGGCCGATGCGGGTTTCTGGCTTCAGGATCCTCTGGCGCTGGATGCGCTCTTCAAGCCGCTGGCTGAGTGTCTCATCAAATCGGCCACGCCGGTTTATGTGCGTGATATCGGAATCGAGGTTCCGAGCGGCCATCTTGTGACCGGCCACATCATCGCAACCGACCCGCGCGGCCAGTCGCTGTTGCCGAAGAGCACCTCGGCAGCCGTGGACGCCGCCTCTTTCGCGAAAGGCGAGGTCGTTATTTACCGTGTCATTCGCGGCACCGCCGAATTCAAGGACAATGCGGGCAAGACCTTTGAACTTGCGGCTGGCGATGTGGTGACGGCGGGCAAGAACGCGACAAGCCTCGTAGGGTTAAGCGAAAATACGCAAGTCCTCCGGCTCGGCCTTCTGAAGGGCATGGAGAAGCTTCGCAGTTGGACACCGACGCAGCGTGACGAAATTGACGGCTTGGCGGGTAAGATCATCACCCAGAAGGACATTCGTCCCCTGCGTACCGAAGGCAAGCCGGTCGGGTATTTGTACGAGTAGGCGTCGGCCGGACCGGGTACCAACGGCCGTCGCTGAAGGTTAACGACAGGCGTCTCACAGCCAGGAACGGCTATATCCGCCGCGCTGCATGTTGTGCGGCGCGGACGGCGGTTTCGATATCTGGCAATGGAAGACGTGACGCGCGCGCGTTCAGCCGATTCGGGCGTGTTTCGTTCCGGGCGCGTTCCAAAACTTAAGGCGCCGGTAAATTCCGTCGCATTTCGGCACAACCGTTCGGGCTCAGAAGCGCGGCAGGCGCCAGCCGACCACGGTTGCCTGAACCGTGCTGCCGGATTCGCTGTTGCGCCATTCGCCATCGACCCAGCGGCAGGGGAACGGCAGCTGGTAGGTACCGCTGTGATCCTCGCACAGTACCTGCACCGGCTGATCCGGGGGCGGTTCGCCATTGCCGTTGAATTCAGCCAGACGTCGTTCGCGCGTTGCCATGTCGTGGTTCTCCGTGGACCGAACGTGCTCGCATCGGCGGGGTTCCGCCACCCCCTCTTGATCACAGCCGTGTGAGACGCTTTTCCGGCGAATCTCAGCCCCGGAATGAGGTTGCAGTATGTTGACACACGCTGAAAAGCGCAGCTTGGCTGTTTCAGCGGTTACGGCGAGGAACCCCGATGATCAACCGGATGATTTTGGCGGCGTCTTTGGTGCTGGTGTCCTGTGCGCTGACATCGGTGCGCGCCGGCGCACAGGACGTTCCCGGCATCGAAATCTGCACGGTCGAAAAGACCATGGAGCGCCGAACCAGCTGTCTTCAGAGCAACGTCGATTTTCTGCAAAAGACCATCGGCAAGCTCAGCCTCGATCATCAGCAGAAGATCGATGCCGCGAAGGCGCAAATCGAGGGTCTGAAAAGCACGGTGATTGGTCTGCAGAAGACAATGGAGGAATTACAGGCGGCGCAGAAGAAGCAAAGCGCGCCGCCGCCGGCACCTGCGAAGGATAGTCCGCCTCCGGCCAAGGATGGCGCGAAGTAGGGGATCGGCGTTTGCTGCATCGTCATTGCGAGCGAAGCGAAGCAATCCAGAGGCCACAAGCAAGAACTGGATTGCTTCGTCGCAAGTGCTCCTCGCAATGACGTCGTACGCTTTTTCGCTGAACTCCCTCAGCTCTTCTCGCCCGACATGATCGGGCCGAACAACTCCCAGCTCTCATCCTTGAACCGCATCATCTGAAGCTGCTCGAGCGGCGCGAAGTCGGTCGGGCTGGTCTTGATTTTGGTGCCCGGCAGGTAGACGCCGAGTTCGAAATTCAGATTGGCCGCCTGCTTCATGATGTTCTCGCGGGTGAGGTCGTCCTTGCACTGCCGAAGCACCTGCTCGAGCCCGCGGGCGACGCCATAACCGAACGTGGTCGCCGCGTCTTCCTGATCGCCTTCGGGATACCACTTGGTCATGAACGCCCGCCATTCATTCATGCCGGGATCGTCTTTCCATTGCGGGTCCTTGGGGTCCTTCAGATAAGCGGCGCTGAGGATGCCCTGATCGTTTTCATAGCCGGCCGGCTTCATCACGCCGCCGACCGAGCCCGACACGTTGGTCAGGAAATGCACCGGCTTCCATTTCAACTCGCCGATTTTCTTGATCGCTTGTGCCGCGAATTTCGGCGTCGAGATATTGACGAAGATATCCGGATTGACGGACTTGATCTGAACGACCTGCGAATCCACCGTCGGCGAACTGGTCTCGTACGAACTCTCCACGATGATGAGCTTGCCGGCCTGATCGCCGAGACCTTCCCGAAGGCCCGTTACATAGTCTTTTCCAAAATCGTCGTTCTGGTAGAGCACGCCGATGGTCTTGCCGGGGTGGTTTTTCAGGATGTAGGCGGCATAGATGCGCGCCTCGGTCTGATAATTGGGCTGCCATCCCATGGTCCATGGAAAGTTCTTCGGATCGTTCCACTTGGCGGCGCCGGTGGACACGAACAGCTGCGGCACCTTCTTGGTGTTCATGTATTTCTGGATCGCGGTATTGTTCGCGGTGCCCAGCGAATTGAAGATCAGCAGCACCTCGTCGCTCTCGACCAGCTTGCGCGCCTGCTCGACGGTCTTCGGCGGGCTGTAGCCGTCATCGTAGGAAATGAAGGTGATCTTGCGGCCGTTGATGCCGCCTTCGGAATTGATCTTCTTGAAATAGGCTTCCTCTGTCTTGCCGATGGTGGCGTAGGCCGACGCCGGCCCGCTGTAGGGCATGATGTTGCCGACCTTGATTTCGGTGTCGGTCGCACCCGGATCGTATTTCTTCTGCGCGCTTGCCGCGGTCGCTACGGATGCAGCGAGAAGTCCCGCAAGCACGATGGATTTGGCATGTTTCAAGACATGATTATTGAAGA
>DATHHQ010000498.1:0-2073 GCA_035490095.1 Bradyrhizobium sp. | reverse complement strand
GATCAGTTCCTGAATCAGCACGGTCTTGCCGACGCCGGCGCCGCCGAACAGGCCGATTTTGCCGCCCCTGGCGTAAGGCGCCAGGAGATCGACGACCTTGATGCCGGTGACGAGAATTTCCGATTCGGTGGACTGGTCGGTATAGGCCGGCGCCGGCTGATGGATGGCGCGATTGCCTTCCGACTTGATCGGTCCGGCTTCATCGACCGGATCGCCGATCACGTTCATGATGCGGCCTAGCGTGCCCACGCCCACGGGCACCATGATCGGGTTGCCGGTGTCGCCGACCTCCTGACCGCGGACCAGGCCTTCGGCGGTGTCCATGGCGATGGTGCGCACGGTCGATTCGCCGAGATGCTGCGCGACCTCGAGCACCAGGCGGTTGCCGCCGTTCTGGGTCTCGAGCGCGTTCAGAATGGCCGGCAGATGTCCTTCGAACTGCACGTCGACGACGGCGCCGATGACTTGCGTGATGCGTCCGGTCTGGTTGGCGGGTGTAGCCATGAAAACTCTCTCCTTCGAATTCTTAATCTCAAGCAACCGTCGACAATCAGAGCGCCTCGGCGCCGGAGATGATTTCAATCAGCTCCTTGGTGATCATCGCTTGACGGGTTCGATTGTAGATCAGGGTCTGCTTGCGGATCATGTCGCCGGCATTGCGGGTGGCGTTGTCCATCGCACTCATCTGGGCTCCGTAGAACGAGGCGTTATTTTCCAAGAGCGCGCGGAAGATCTGCACCGCGAGATTGCGCGGCAGCAGGCCGGCCAGAATCTCATCTTCTTCCGGCTCGTATTCGTAAGACGTCGCCGGGCCGGCACTAGCGGCGGGGGCTTGCACCACCAGCGGAATGATCTGCTGCGCGGTCGGAATCTGCGCGATGACAGATTTGAAGCGCGAATAGAACAGCGTGCAGACGTCGAATTCGCCGGCTTCGTATCGCGCGATGACCTTCTTCGCAATGTCTTCGGCATTGACGAAACCGAGCTGCCGCACCGAGCGCAACTCGACGTTTTCGACGATCTGCCTCTCGAAGTTGCGACGCAACTGCTCAAAGCCCTTGCGGCCGACACAGAAGAATTTTACTTCCTTGCCCTGATTCATCAACGACAGCGCGCGCTCTCGGGCCAGACGCACGATCGACGAATTGAATGCGCCGGACAGGCCGCGCTCGCCGGTACAGACCAAGAGCAGGTGCACCTTGTCATTGCCAGTCCCGGCCATCAGTGCCGGCGCCCCCGGCGATCCCGCGGCCGCGCTGGCGATGTTGGAGATCACCGCATCCATTTTTTCCGCATAGGGCCGCGCGGCTTCGGCGGCGTTCTGCGCGCGGCGCAGCTTTGACGCCGCGACCATCTGCATGGCCTTGGTGATCTTCTGCGTCGCCTTGGTGGAGGCGATGCGGACCCGCATGTCTTTAAGAGAAGCCATTCTTAGTTCACCCCGGCGATCCGACCTTCGATCCGATCGCAAACCTCTCGTTCGTCATGCCCGGCCTTGTGCCGGGCATCCACGTCTCGTTTTGCATCCACGCTCAAAGACGTGGATGCACAGGAACTCGTATCACGAGTTCCGTTCTTCTACTTATTTTGCGCAAGTCGGGTAAACCCGACTTGCGACGACAAGCCCGGCCATGACGGCATTTCTAAGCAAATGTCTTGGTGTAACCCTCGACCGCACTCTTGAGCTTGGCGGCGGTGTCGTCGCCGAGATCGCGGGTATCGCGGATGGTGTTGAGGATATCGACGTTCTTGCCGCGCAGCAGCGACAGCAGGCCATCCTCGAAGTCGCGCACCTTGGCGACCGGAATGCCGTCGAGATAGCCGTTGGTGCCGGCCCAGATCACGCAGACCTGCTCTTCCATCTTCAGCGGCGAGAACTGCGGCTGTTTCAGAAGTTCGGTCAGGCGCGAACCGCGCGCCAGCAGGCGTTGCGTCGAGGCGTCGAGGTCGGAGCCGAACTGTGCGAACGCCGCCATTTCGCGGTACTGCGCGAGATCGCCCTTGATCCTGCCGGCAACCTTTTTCATCGCCTTGGTCTGCGCCGACGATCCGACGCGCGACACCGACAGGCCG
>DATHHQ010000497.1:0-5733 GCA_035490095.1 Bradyrhizobium sp. | reverse complement strand
TGCATCCGCTGCAGCAGGCGTTCATCGACCATGATGCGTTCCAGTGCGGCTATTGCACGCCGGGGCAAATCTGCTCGGCCGCCGGTCTGATCTCCGAAGGCAAAGCGAAGACCCCGGATGAAATCCGCGAATTGATGAGCGGCAACATCTGCCGCTGTGGCGCCTATCCGAACATCGTGGCGGCGATCCAGCAGGCGATGGGGCAGTAATGATCAATTTTCAATACGCGCGGGCCAGCGACGTCGCCGACGCGGTGCGGATGATCGCCACCGATCCGACCGCAAAGTTCATTGCGGGCGGCACCAATCTGATCGATCTGATGAAGGAAGATGTCGAGCGCCCGTCGCGGCTGATCGACATTTCGCGGCTGCCGCTGAAAACCGTGGAGGAGACGGCGGCCGGGGGATTGCGGATCGGCGCGCTGGTGCCGAACTCCGACCTCGCCTATCACCCGCTGATCGAGCAACGCTATCCGATACTCTCAAGCGCGATCCTGGCCGGCGCCTCGCAGCAACTGCGCAACATGGCATCGACCGGCGGCAATCTCCTGCAACGCACGCGCTGCGCTTATTTCTATGACACCGCGACGCCGTGCAACAAGCGCCAGCCCGGTAGCGGCTGCTCGGCCATCGGCGGCATCAACCGCGGCCATGCGATCCTGGGCGCGAGCGATTCCTGCATCGCCACGCATCCATCCGACATGTGCGTGGTGCTCACGGCGCTCGATGCCACGGTACACATGATGGGACCGGACGGCGCCCGGGTGGTCGCATTCAACGATTTCCATCGGCTTCCCGGAAATACCCCGCAGATCGATACCAATCTGCATGCGAACGAAATCGTCACCGCGGTCGAACTTCCCGCCAAGGGGTTTGCGGCCAACTATTCCTACCTCAAGATTCGCGATCGGCTTTCCTACGCCTTCGCGCTGGTCTCGATCGCCGCCGCACTGGAACTCGATGGCGAAACCATCAAGGAAGCCCGTCTTGCGCTCGGTGGCGTCGCCCACAAGCCGTGGCGTGACACCGCCGCGGAAGCCGCACTGCGCGGGCAGACTGCAAGTGCGGCCAATTTTACCCGCGCGGCTGACCTGTTGCTGCGGGACGCCAAGGGTTACGAGCACAATGCCTTCAAGATCGACCTGGCGCGTCGCGGCATCGTCCGCACCCTGACGCAGGCTGCGCAAGCGACGCCGCAATCGCAATCCGACAAGAAAATCCGATGAGCCAGCCCATGACACCTTACATCGGCACCCCCACCTCACGCGTCGACGGTCGCGCCAAGGTTACCGGCGAGGCCAAATATGCCGGCGAATTCAACGCTCCCGGCCTCGCCTTTGGCAGCGTCGTCGAGTCGACCATCCCCCGGGGCCGCATCGCGCGCATCGACACCAGCGAAGCGCTGCGCGTCGAAGGCGTGCTCGACGTGCTCACGCACGACAACCGGCCCCGGATGGCCGGCACCGACCAGGCCTGGAAGGACGATGTCGCGCCGGAAGAAGGTTCGCCATTCCGTCCGCTCTATGACGACAAGATCATGTTCAGCGGCCAGCCGATCGCGCTGGTGCTGGCAGAGGAATGGGAAATCGCGCGCTACGCGGCTTCGCTGGTGCGCATCGAGTACGAACAGCACGCCTTCGTCACCGACGTGTACCAGCAGCGCGACCAGGCTTTTGTGGTCAAGAAGCCCGACAAGCCGCATGGCGACGCCGAACGCGCCTTTGCGGCAGCCGACGTGCGCCATGAGGCCGAATATTTCATCCCGACCGAGCATCACAACCCGATGGAATTGTTTGCCTCCACGGCGAGATGGGACGGCGGCGGCAAGCTCACGGTCTATGACAAGACCCAGGGCGTGCAGAACGTGCAGCGCTATCTGTGCGGTGTGTTCGACAAGCAGTCGGACGAGATTCGTGTCATCTCGCCGTTCGTTGGCGGTGCGTTCGGCGCAGGGCTGCGTCCGCAATACCAGGTGGTGCTGGCCGTATTGGGTGCGCTGGCGCTGCAACGCTCGGTACGTCTGGTGCTGACGCGCCAGCAGATGTATGGGCTCGGCTACCGGCCAGCGACCATCGAGCGCCTTGCACTGGGAGCGAAGGCGGACGGAACGCTCGACGCGATCACCCACGAGGCGATCGCCGTCACCTCGCAATTCGAGGAGTTCTCCCGCAACGACACCGGCTGGGCGGCGCAGCTCTACAAATCCGCCAACGCCAAATATGTGCACAGGCTGGCGCGGCTCGACGTTCCCACTTCCAGCGACATGCGCGCGCCGGGGGCGGCAACCGGCGTCTATGCGCTGGAAAGCGCGATGGACGAGCTTGCCGTGGCGCTGAAGCTCGATCCGGTGGAGCTGCGGCTGCGCTGCTACTCGGACCGCGACCAGAACGAGGATATTCCCGACACCAGCAAGGCGCTGCGCGAATGCTACCGTCAGGGCGCAGAGGCCTTTGGCTGGAGCAAGCGCAAGCCGGAGCCGCGCGCGATGCGCGACGGCAATGACCTCGTCGGCTGGGGCATGGCGACGGGCATCTGGGAAGCGTTGCAGGTGCCGGTAGCAGCTCGCATCGTGCTGGGCGCGAACGGCCACGCCGAGGTATCGTGCGCGGCTTCCGACATCGGCACCGGTACCTACACGATCATGGCGCAGGTCGCGGCGGACACGCTCGGCCTGCCGATCGAGAACATCAGCATCAAGCTCGGCGACTCGACCCTGCCGCAGGCGCCGGTGGAAGGTGGATCGTGGATGGCGGCGTCGGCCTCGCACGCGGTCGCGGCGACAGCCGAAGAGGTCCGCGGCGAATTGCTGGCGCTGGCGAAGGCCATCAAGGGGTCGCCGCTGACAAATGCAAAGCTCGAAGACGTCGTGCTCGCGGACGGCAAGATCGTCAGCAGGAAGGACTCAAGCCGCGCCGTCTCGATCGCGGACGCGATGCGGCACGGGGCGGTCGACAGGATCGAAAAAGAAAAGACCAACAGCTTCCCGGAAGACTCTTCGCACGCGCGCAACACGCATTCGGCGGTGTTCGCCGAAGTGAAGGTCGACGAGCAGATCGGCGTCATCCGCGTCACCCGCGTCGTCAGCGCGGTCGCGGCCGGACGCATCCTGAACACCAAGACCGCGCACAGCCAGATCATGGGCAGCGTGGTATGGGGCATCGGCATGGCGCTGCACGAGGAGACCGTGTTCGATCACAAGCTAGGCCGCATCATGAATGCCAACATCGCCGAATACCACGTGCCGGTGAATGCCGACGTGCAGGATATCAAGGTGATCTTTGTCGATGAGCCCGATGAAATCATCAATCCGCTGGGCATCAAGGGGCTCGGTGAGATCGGCATCGTCGGCGTCGCGGCGGCGATCGCCAATGCAGTCTATCACGCAACCGGCACGCGGGTGCGCGATCTTCCGATCACGCTCGATAAGCTGCACCGCGCGGCGTAGCGTGCGAGCCGGGAAAGATTGCGGTAGATTGATCCACTATTGTCGTCCCGGCGAACGGGGTTGTGAAATATATCTCCGACCTCATCCTGAGGAGCGCGCTCTTGCGCGCGTCTCGAAGGATGGCCGCGAGTCCACGCGTTGTGTCCATCCTTCGAGACGCTTGCTTCGCAAGCTCCTCAGGATGAGGTCAGCATTCTGCACAAGCTCGAACGCCGGGGCCGATAACCACCGGCGTCGGCGTTCGCCGGGACGACGTGTTGATGGACTTCGCTAGCTAGCGAGCATGATCGCACGGGGCCCGACGAAACTATTTCCGCGCGGCCGCTGGCTTGCGTTCGACCGGATGAATGTCGACGGTGCGCAGACGCCCCATCCGCAGCACATCCATTTCGAGCGTGCGGTCGATCCGGTCGCGATCGAGCGCGCGGATCAGATCGTCGACGCCGTTGACCTCCACGCCATCGAGACGGATCACCACATCGCCGGGCAAAAGCCCGGCCCTGGCCGCCGGCCCGTCAGGTTCGATCTGCGCCAGCAGCGCGCCCATCTTGTTGTCGACGCCGGCGACAAGCGCATGCCGTCTGGGAATCGGGGCGGTCTGCCCGGACACGCCGATATAGGCGCGCCGCACATAACCGTGGCGAATGATTTCCGACAGCACAAACTGCGCGGTGTTGCTGGCAACAGCAAAGCAGATGCCCTGCGCGCCGCTGATGATGGCGGTATTGATGCCAATCACCTCGGCCCCGGACGACACCAGCGGCCCGCCGGAATTGCCGGGATTGAGCGCGGCATCGGTCTGAATCACGTCCTCGATGGTCCGGCCGCTGACCGAACGGATCGAACGGCCAAGTGCGGAGACCACGCCGGCGGTCACGGTCGACTCGAAGCCCAGGGGATTGCCGATCGCGACCACCAATTGCCCGCGACGCAGGGTCTTGGAATTGCCGAGCGAGGCGTAGCGCAGATCCCGTGCGCCGTCGGCGCGCAGCAGCGCCAGATCGGTATCGGGATCGACGCCCAGCACGCGGGCATCGGTGACGATGCCTTCGTTATCCCTGAGCCGGATCTGCCTGGATGAGCCGACCACATGGCTGTTGGTCAGCACCAGACCGTCGGGCGAGATCACGATGCCGGAGCCGAGCCCGCCGCGCTCGCGCGCGCCAGGCAATCCGGATCCGGTCTCGACCCGCACGACGGCGGGGCCGACACGTTCGGTAACGTCGATGACGGCATTGGAATAAGCATCGAGTAAACCCGCATCGTTCGCGGGAGCAGACTCGGCGGCTTGCAGCGGTATCCCATCGCCAGATGGGTCATGGGTAAAATCCAACATGGCAAGATTCCTTCGGCGCCTGAAATAGTGACGGAATCCTGCCGCAGCAAGAGGCCTTGCAATGCCTGCAGCGCGGCCACAGATGGAGGACAGGCGGTCCTGAGTCGCGCGCGGCTGATCGCCGCGCGATCACGCCAACCAGACTGGACCAGATTTTTTCATGATCGAAGTCGCCGTCGCGCGGCGACCGCCGCGTCGAACCTCGACGCGGGGTGCCACGGTAAGACCGTTCGCAATGACGAAGGTTTCAGATCGAGCAGGGCCAGCACCTGCGTGGCACGTTCAAGACCTGGCTCGTTCAAGACTTGGCGCGTTCAAGACGTGGCACGTTCAAGACTTGGCGCGACCAGCTTGCACGGCCAGGACCGGCCTCTCGCTCACGCTCTGGGCATTGCGCGGTGGACTTGCGTTTCGCACCGCTGCCCTGGGCATCGAACTATTGCTGAAACGCAAAAGGCCCCGTCGGGGGCCTTTTGACATTTACACCGCGTCTTTTGCGGCCTTGACCGGCCGTGCTCTGACGATCTTTCGAGCAGGCTTCGCCTTGAAGGTCATTGGTTCGCCATTGAAGGGGTTCACACCCTTGCGCGCCTTGGTGGCGGCCTTCTTGATGACGACGAACTTGGCAAAACCAGGAACCAGAAATACACCGTTTTTCTTCAGCTCTTTATAGCCGATGGTCGCCAGCGTCTCCAGCACTCCCTTTACTTCCTTTTTTCCTACTTCGTTCTCGCCAGCGATTTTCTCGATCAGCTGCGACTTAGTCATCTGTACTGCCATTTTGTCTCCTGTAAGTTGATTCGCGCCACGGTGAGAGTATTTGGAATTCAGCCCGGAAACTGCGCATGTTTCGATCTACACAGCCTTTTTAAGGCACTTGGGCACCCTACCCGTCTTCGCGCTGAAAGCCAAAACAGGCGGATTCCTTAGCCGGCAAGGGTCTGGAGGGTTTT
>DATHHQ010000496.1:0-7266 GCA_035490095.1 Bradyrhizobium sp. | reverse complement strand
AACGACACAATCGTGATCCCAAGCCCTTCAAATGGACCAAATCCGCAGACGACATCCTTCAATCAATCCAGCGCTTCTGCCTCCGCAATGCCCCGGTAAACGCATGATCAGAGGCAACGAACTTCTGGTTCAGGACACTAGAGCGGGATGACTTTTCTTCGAATCGTCATCCCGCTCTATCTTTTTGTTTGAGCATGGTCTTTTCGGAAAACCGGTACCCACTTTTCCGGATCATGCTCTAGTTTGCCGCCGTGGTTTTGGTTGCGGCCGCCCCACCAGCCTTGGTGTCGCGCACAAAATTTACCTTCACCGCCATGTCGGGCAGGATGCGCGGGTCTTTTTGTTCAAAGCGGATGCGGACCTTCACGGTGGCCTTCTCGCGGTTTGCAGTCGGCACGATCGCGATCACCGAGGCGGGGATGATCCAGTCCGGATAGGCGTCGAGCACTGCGTTCACGGCGCCGCCGGCAGCGACCCGGCCGATGAACGCTTCGTTGACATCGACCTCGATCTCGATCGAATCCATGTCGACGATGGTGCAGATACCGGTACGGGTGAAGCCGCCGACCGACATCGGTGAAATCATCTCGCCAGGCTGTGCGCTGCGGTCGATGACGACGCCGGCGAATGGCGCGCGTATCTTGTGTTTGTCGAGCACCGACGCACTGCGTTTTGCGTCGATCTTGGCGGTCTCGAACTGCGCCTGCACCTGGCGCAATTGCGCCGCGAGCACGCCGACACGCGCCTGCGCCTTGGTCAGATCGGCCTCGGTCGCAAAATTCTTCTGCGACAACGTCTGCACGCGCGACATGATCCGCGTGGCGTCCTGAAGATCAGCGGTGATCGCGGCAATCGCGGCGTCCGCCGCCTCCGCGCGCGACTGCGCCAGCTCATAGTCTTTTTCGGCAAGCACACTGTCGAGCCGCGCGACGATCTGCCCGTCGGTCACCGTCATGCCTTCGTCGATGAAAATTTCGACCACCTTGCCCGTGATCTCGGCCGCAACCGTCGCCTTGCGTCGCGCAACCACATAGCCTGAGGCCGCAAGATTACCGGCCTCCCTGCTGCTCGCAGCGGCCTGCTGTTGCTGGGGCTGTGGCGTCTGCGGCTGTGCTGCGGGCTGGGATGCGGTCTCGTTGGGACGGTCTTGCATCCGAAATCCGGACGCGGCGAGGACGGCAAATGCCAAGATGACGCAGGCGACAACGCCCGCCGAGATCGGCAACCAGCGACGGCCCGATCGCCCGGCTTCGCTCGCGCTGCGATCGATGCTAAGCGATCGCAGCAATTTGCTCTTGTCTTCGGTCATCATCCAACTTCCATCGACGAGCCCGCTGTGGACGCGGTTTCCTGCGTCGCGGCGTCATTCTCGCGCTGGTACTCTCGCTCGCAGCTGGCTTGCATGTCTCGCCACAAAGAGGCTGGGCCCCAGCCTTGTTCCGTGATGCGGCGTACCAGTTCGGTTACGAAATCCAGTTCCGCCTTCACCAGCGTCAGGCGATATTCGTTTTCGACGACGAGGATTGCCGGAAATTTCAGGCCTAATAGCGGCGCCGGCAATTCTTCGTCGGCTCCGGCGACTTCCGCAAACGTTCTGCCAAGGATGTCCTGGAGCTCGGCCCGCATCTGCACGAGTTTTTCCTCCAGCCGCGACCGGCGGTCGCGCAGCAACGCCACAGCTTCATCCGGCGGCAACACGGGCAGAAGACACAGCGCGGCCTCGAACTGCGGAAACTCTTTTGCCGGTTCCGCCAGCAGATGCCGCATCCAGCTCCGGAGCAAATCACGCCCCGCTGGCGTCAGAGCGTAAATCGTGCGCTCAGGTCTCTTGCCGCCGCGCGACGTTTCCTTCGAGCGGATCAAACCGCGCGAGGTCATCAGCTCAATCACGGTGTAGAGCGAGCCGTAACGCAGCTTGATGCTCTCATGTTTCTGCCGACGCTTGAGCGTCGCCGCCATCTCATAAGGATGCATTGGGCGCTCAAAGCACAATGCGAGAACCGCGAGCGCCAGGGGATTCGTCGGCATTTTGGAAGACATGGAAACCAGACTATTCAGGACCTGAATATCCGTCAACGGGTAAGAACCAGACCTCGCCGTAACCGGGCTGGACGGTTTTCCCGGCCTCCAGACCATAGCCCTGCCCTCAGACCATATTCCCTGCCTTCATATGACGCGATCAACCGGCATGGAACACGGCATGGAAGCGAGCCAGGCGCGGCTTGAGACGTTCCTTTAAGTGTCTGTCGTTATAAGTGTCTGTCTTTAAGTGTCTGCCTTTAGGGTCCTGCAGGGAGCTTCGAGTGACCAGACCGCACGGCGGTCAACCGGGCACCGCGGTTGATCCCAGCAGATGCATAACGCATGCTATTTAACGCATTGAACTCAAACGTGGTGGTCGGCTGTGCGGCTGTTGGGGCGCTATCAGGGCAGGAACGGCGAGATCGAGATCGTCGAATGTTCGTGGGACGGCACCCGCATTTATTTCGAAGACGGCGTCAGGCAAAGCCAGGCGACATCAGACGGTGAGAGCGTATTCACCTACGTCAAGCTGATGGACGAGCTTCTGCACCGCTCGAACAACATACTTGTGCTGGGGTGCGGCGGCGGAAACCTTGCTACCAGGCTCGCCGGTCTTGGCAAACGGCTGACCATCGTCGACAACAATCCGATCAGCTTCGTGATCGCTCACAAGTTTTTTGCACTGCCGGATGACCTGCCATGCATGGTTTCCGATTTCCGGAGGTTCATCTACGAAGACGATACGTTTTACGACGGCATCGCCATCGATGTCGGCGGTCCGGGTTTTCAGTTCAACGATGAATTCGATACTGAGACCTGCGATGCCGTCCGCGCACGGCTGGCGCCGGGCGGCCGCATCGTGATGAATGTGACTGTTTTGAACGATATCGATCCCACACCCGATCGAATAGCCGCGCGACTTGCCGGCGACAGCTTAAGGGTATGGATCGTCGATGAGCAGGGTATCGAAGAACGCAATGCGATCATCGCCTGCTTGCCGGAAAAGCAGCTCAACGCGCGCTCCGGGCTCAACGATATCCTGCATGGCAATCTCGAAAAATGGTCGATCCGCCGCGGCAGACTGCATCGCCGCGACCTGGCTTGCGGATCACGCAACGGGTGAAGTGCGCACACGCTCGTCTCGTGGCGACCGAACAGCTGTCTGCTTTGGCGCAGATCAGTGTTTACGTTCGAGAACGATGACCACGCCTGTCAGTTCGGGTTCATGCGGACTGAGACTGGTGAGAGTCGCATCGCTCCAGTCGGCAAGACTTACGACTTCACCGGTTTGAGCTTGCATTTCAGGCGTTTCGGTGGGCTCCAGGACCTTAAGACCGCCGCCATCTAGAAAAAAAGTATGATCCCCAAACAGATCGTTCAACTGGGTAACCGCCGGATGATCATCGGGAAGAACCTGAGCATCGAATTGGCTCAAGGTTTGCTTCACCTGGGTCGAATTTAGCTTCATGGCGTACTCCTGTTTTTTCTTTAGCCCATTTGGGTGGGGGCTCGTCTCCAGACACGAAAGCTTGCTCAGCGCTTTACCCGCCTTTCGGTCGAAATGCCCAGCAGGCGCAAAGCAAAATAATTTGATGCCTGATGAGCAATCATGATCGGCACAGCCAAAATCACTGGCCGCCAGCTTTACCTTTCAGATCGAATTAATCCGCGCCGGGAACGTTCCCGCTTATTTCGTGAAATTTTCAAGACGCCGTTCTTATCGGCTTCTTGCCCCCGTGGCTGGTTGATAGTGGCGCAATCGGGATCTCGGCGGCGACACGACATCAGCACGCATAATCAGCACGCATGGTCACGATAGGTGCATCATGAATTACAAAAAAATGAAACTCCCTGGAACAGACACTTCCCGGATCTCGTTGAGCAAACATCAACTCGGGGTGACCGGCGTCGCGCTTTTCGGTTCCATCCCCCAGAAGTTTCCGACGCATCTCGGATTCTCGGATCACGAAAGGGTTGCCATGGAGATCAGCAATTTCAGGACATGCATCTTGACGCATTGCTGCGTGACAAGCGCCCGCAGACGCGCTTGCCGCAGATCATGATAGGCGTCATTCGCCGAGGAGTCGGCTGATCGCAGATCATATCTCGGAGGAGCAACAAATGAGCAGAATCGTTTTGATAGCAATTTCCGTCCTGGTTCTGGGATATGGCACGGCGCGAGCGCAATCCGGCACCCCTCAAGAGCAGAAGGCTTGCTCGCACGATGCGTCGCGGCTTTGCCGAAAGCAAATGGCAGATGGCGACAATGCCGTCCAGCAATGCCTCCAGCAAAACCGGGAACGGCTTGGCCGCGCATGCCGGAAGGTTTTTCAAGACCACGGAATGTAATACGCCGAGGTTCCGTAAGCGCGCCTGATGGTTTCCAGCTCATGTGATTTGACTGGAATCTCGCGCCGTTGCGGACGGCGGGCGCTCCATGCGTTGCATGGCAATCTCGAAAAATGGTCGACCCGGCGCGGCAGACTGCATCGCCGCGACCTGCCTTGCGGATCACGCAACGGGTGACGGCCCGGAAATTGCCGCCTAACTTCGAGCCGGGACCTCAAGGAATGTCTTGAAGATGTCGATAATCTCGGCAGGCTTGTCGTGTTGCAGCCAGTGCCCGGCGCCTTCAATTCTGACCAGTTCGGCCTGCCTGAAATGCTTGAGCACGCCGGCAGTCTCGGGATCCGGCAAAAAACTCTCGCTGCCGCTGACCAGCAGCGTCGGACACTGGATGCGCGACCACAGCGCGATGTGATCCTCCAGCAACAGCCGGTACGGCGCGCGGGCGCGGAGATACGGATCGAACTTCCAGCCATAGGTGCCGTCGGCATTCCGCTTCAGGCCGTGCAGGGCGAGATGGTTCGCCTGCTCGCGCGTCAGCCTCCGGTTACGGGACAGGATGCGCTCGGCCCCATCGGCCACAGACGGATATCGATGGTTTTTTCGTTGCGCTGTCTTGTCGAGGTCGGCGACCCAGTCGGCGATCCTGACGTTCGCAGGCTTCACCGTTCTTGCCGGAAAGTTGGTGACGCCGTCGAGCACGACCAGCCGCGATACCTTCTCCGGATAGGCCCCGGTATAGGTCAGGCCGACCATTCCGCCCATCGAATGCCCAACGATCGTGACTTTCTCAAACCCCTCGGACCTCACCAGGCATGTCAAATCGTAGACGTGATCGGCCTGGCTGTAGCTGCTGCCGGTCGCCCAATCGGAATCGCCGTGCCCGCGAAGGTCCGGGGCGATGACATGAAACCTCGTCCTCAACGCCTGCGCCAGCTGATCCCAGCTGCGGGAATGATCGAGACTGCCGTGAATCAGGATCAGCGGCGGCGCCGACGCGTTACCCCAATCCGTGAAATGAAGCCGAAGTCCCTGCGATTGGTGGGTGCGCGCCTCCGGGGCGTGGGCGTCCTGTGCTGCGTCCATGGCGGTTAGGTAACGGCATGCGCTTGCTGCGTCCAGCGCCGAGGCGGCGAGCCGACCTACCCCCTCGACGACGGTCTCCCATCCCGAAACGGGGATTGTGCACCGCAGCAAAGGCGATAAGGTGCTGGCTTCGCGTGAGGTCGCTAATTGTCTGATATTAATGCCAATGCCTGGGTTTCATCCGGGCATCGCCCGATGGGCTTTCCCGAATTCGTCATCGTCATCGCATCCATCATGGCGCTTAACCCGCTGGCGATGGACATGATGCTGCCGGCGCTGCCGAACATCGCTTCCGCCTTCCACATTGCCGTCGCCAACCGTCCGCAGATGGTGCTGTCGACATTCCTGGTTGGTTTCGGCGTCGGCCAGTTCGTGATGGGGCCGCTGTCCGACCGCTTCGGCCGCCGCCCGGTCCTGCTCGGCGGCATGACCGTCTACTGCATTGCCAGCCTGCTCGCGATCGCCGCCCCCTCCTTCGAGACATTGCTGCTGGCGCGCGCGCTGCAGGGCCTCGGCACATCGGCTACCCGCGTCATCGCCACCTCGATCGTCCGCGACTGCTACGCCGGCCGCCGCATGGCCAGCGTGATGTCGCTGGCGATGATGGTGTTCATCGCGGTGCCGGTGATCGCACCGTCGTTCGGCCAGGCGGTGCTGCTGCTGACGCAGTGGCGCGGCATCTTCATCGTGCTGATGCTGTATGGCTTGGTGGCGCTGATCTGGAGCGCGCTGCGCATGCCGGAGACGCTGCCGGTTTCCGAGCGCAGGTCGCTGGCCATCGGCGAGGTGTTTGACGCCTTCCGCCAGACCGTGACCAACCGCCAGACGCTGGGCTATGCGCTGGCGGCCGGCGGCGTCGTGGGCTCGCTGTTCGCTTTCGTGTTCACATCGCAGCAGGTGTTCACCGAGATCTACCAGCTCGGGCATTATTTTCCGCTGGCGTTTGCCGCCGTCGCCATCGGCACCGCCATCGCCGGCTTTATCAACTCCCGCCTGGTCGGCCGTCTGGGCATGCGCGTGATCTCGCACGGCGCATTGCTCGGCTTCGTGGCCGTCGCCGCGACAATGCTGCTGGCGGCGAAAATGCAGATGCTTCCGCTGCCGCTGTTCATGGCGCTCTCGGCATTGATGATGTTTGCGTTCGGGCTGATGATCGCCAACTTCACTGCGCTTGCGATGGAGCCGCAGGGCCATATCGCCGGCACCGCTTCGTCGCTGTATGGATCGATCACCACGCTGCTCGGCATTGGCATCGGCATGACCATCGGCCAGGATTACGACGGCACGCTGCTGCCGTTCGCGACCGGCTTTTTCCTCTGCACGCTGGCAGCGCTTGGCGTCGTGCTGGTGGTGGAAAAGGGCCGGCTGTTCAAGCCGCACCAGGTGGCGGTGTAGGCGGGCCTCGCGAGGAAGCGACCTTTCAGAACTGTCATACTCCGCCACCGGGTCTCGCCTTCGGCGAGCCCGATGACAGGCTCCAGCGGAGTATCCAGTACGCCGCAGTTTCTCGACTCTATCACTGGCGCCTCGGAATACTGGATCGCCCGCCGGAGCCTGTCATCGGGCGGCCATTCGGCCGACCCGTTGGCGGGCGACGACGACTGAGAGTGTGGTACGCTCATATTCATCAAACACACGTTCGCGACCTCGCCGCGCCATGCGCCCGAGGCTTTGCTGAATCTTCCGCCCAAAGAGGGCGTGGGGAACGCCGGATGCCCGTGGCACCCGCGGCCTCGTGTGCACTTGGTAGTGGTAGAACGCACACGAGTAACAACGAGTACCCGGAATCACCCGGCGTCCCCGCACGCAATG
>DATHHQ010000495.1:0-6534 GCA_035490095.1 Bradyrhizobium sp. | reverse complement strand
GCCGGCGCCCTCGGATATTCGTCCCGTATCCATCCTCGACGAGATGAAACGCTCCTACCTCGATTACGCCATGAGCGTGATCGTGGCGCGTGCGCTGCCCGACGCGCGCGACGGTCTCAAGCCGGTGCATCGCCGCATTCTCTACGCGATGTATGAGAACGGCTTCGAATGGAACAAGCCGTATCGCAAGTCGGCGCGCACCGTCGGCGACGTGATCGGTAAATACCATCCCCACGGCGATCAGTCGGTCTATGACGCGATGGTCCGCATGGCGCAGGAATTCTCCATGCGCGTGCCGCTGATCGACGGGCAGGGCAATTTCGGCTCGGTGGACGGCGATATGGCCGCCGCGATGCGTTACACCGAATCGCGCCTGACCAAGATCGCGCAATTGCTGCTCGACGACATCGACAAGGACACCGTCGATTACCAGGATAACTACGACGGTTCGTTCCGCGAACCGCGGGTGCTGCCGGCGAAATTTCCAAATCTGCTGGTCAATGGCGCGGGCGGCATCGCCGTCGGCATGGCCACCAACATTCCGCCGCACAATCTCGGCGAAGTGATCGACGCTTGCGTGGCGCTGATCGACGATCCCGCGCTCAGCATCGACGATTTGATCAGGATCGTGCCGGGCCCGGATTTTCCGACCGGCGGCATCATCCTCGGCCGCCAGGGCATCCGCTCGGCCTACCATCTCGGCCGCGGCTCGATCGTGATGCGCGGCAAGGTGAGGATCGACACCATCCGCAAGGATCGTGAAGCCATCATCATCTCGGAAATCCCCTACCAGGTGAACAAGGCCAGCATGGTCGAGCGCATCGCCGAGCTGATACGCGACAAGAAGATCGAGGGGTGTTCCGATCTGCGTGACGAATCCGACCGCGACGGTTTGCGCGTCGTCATCGAACTGAAGCGCGATGCCGTGCCCGATGTGGTGTTGAATCAGCTCTATCGATTTACGCCGCTGCAGACCAATTTCGGCGCCAACATGGTGGCGCTCGACGCCGGCCGGCCGCAGGTCATGAACCTGAAGGACCTGCTGACGCTGTTCGTCGCCTTCCGTGAGCAGGTGGTGACGCGCCGCACCAAATTCCTGCTCAACAAGGCCCGCGACCGCGCCCACATCCTGGTCGGGCTCGCCATCGCCGTGGCCAATATCGACGAGATCATCCGCGTGATCCGGACCTCGCCCGATCCCAACACCGCGCGCGACACCCTGATGTCGCGCGACTGGGCGGCCAAGGATGTCGCCGCGATGATCACGCTGATCGACGATCCCCGGCATCGGCTCGCCGAAGATGGCACCGCGCGGCTGTCGTTCGAGCAGGCCAAAGCCATTCTCGATCTGCGCCTGGCGCGCCTGACGGCACTCGGCCGCGAGGAAATTGGCGAAGAGCTCGACAAGCTCGCGCTCGAAATCGCCGATTACCTCGACATCCTGGGCTCGCGCGCCCGCGTCCAGACCATCATCAAGGACGAACTCGCCGCGGTGAAGTCGGAATTCGCGACGCCGCGCAAGACCGTCATCATCGAGCATGAAAACGAGGTCGAGGACGAGGACCTGATCCAGCGCGAAGACATGGTGGTCACGGTCTCGCATGCCGGCTACGTCAAGCGCGTGCCGCTGTCGACCTATCGCGCGCAACGGCGCGGCGGCAAGGGCCGTTCGGGCATGCAGACCCGCGACGAGGATTTCGTTAGCCGTCTGTTCGTGGCCTCGACCCATACGCCGGTGCTGTTCTTCTCGTCGCGCGGACAGGTCTACAAGGAAAAGGTCTGGCGGCTGCCGGTGGCGGCGCCGAACGGTCGCGGCAAGGCGCTGATCAACATCCTGCCGCTGGAGCAGGGCGAGCGCATCACCACCATCATGCCGCTGCCCGAGGATGAATCCTCCTGGGCCAATCTCGATGTGATGTTCGCGACCACCGGCGGCAACGTCCGCCGCAACAAGCTGTCGGACTTCGTCGACGTCAGGCGTTCCGGCATCATCGCCATGAAGCTCGATGAGGACGAGGCGATCGTCGACGTGCAGATCTGTACCGAGCATGACGACGTACTGCTGACCGCTGCCGGCGGCCAGTGCATCCGTTTCCCCGTCACTGACGTCAGGGTATTCCAGGGCCGCACCTCGATGGGCGTGCGCGGTATCGCGTTGCCCAAGAGCGACAAGCTGATCTCGCTTACCATTCTGCGCCACATGGACGCCGATGCCGAGGAGCGCGCCGCCTATCTGCGTCGCGCCAATGCGGTGCGGCGGGGCGGCGTCGAGGAGGAGGCGGGGACCGACACCGAGGACGCCTCCGGCGCCATCGAGCTCGGCGAGCAGCGCTATGTCGAAATGTCCGCACATGAGCAGTTCGTGCTGACCATCAGCGAGAACGGCTATGGCAAGCGCTCGTCGTCGTTCGAATACCGGACCACGGGACGCGGCGGCAAAGGCATCGTCGCGATGTCGGTGAATGACCGCAACGGCAAGCTGGTCGCGTCATTCCCGGTCGAGGACTCTGACCAGATCATGCTGGTGACCGACAAGGGTCAGCTGATCCGCTGTCCGGTCGAGGGCATCCGGATCGCCGGCCGCTCGACCCAGGGCGTCATCGTGTTCGATACCGCTGTGGACGAGCATGTGGTGTCGGTCGAGCACATCGGCGAAGAGGCTGAAAACGGCAATGGTGGCTGAGTGGGATTGAGTTAGAGCGGGATGAGATTAGGTTGGGGCCGTGACGACCGACCATTTTTCTTCTCGTGCCCCGGACGCAAGCCGCACGAGCGCTGCGAGCCGGGGCCCATTCTACTTTGCATGGGGTTGTTTTCGCGATTTTGTATCTGGGCTCCGCGGTGTACTGCCCATAGCGTGTCGAAGACGCGCGTGAACGCGCTTATGAGGCGCTGCTCTGCGTCCGGGACACGAGATCGTTAGTGCTTCGCGCTCACGGCGAATCGATCCAACTCCAATGCATCATGCGTTAGTGAAATCGTCATGCGCGGGCTTGATCCGCGCATCCATCTTTTCAAAAGGATGGATTGCCGGGTCAGCCCGGCAATGACGGATAGAGCTCAAGCCAACTTCAATTCAAATCTCGATCTCCGTGCCGAACTCGACGACCTGCCGTGTCGGCACGCCGAAAAACGCGGCGGAGCGTTCGGCGTTGCGCTGCAGGAATGCGAACACGGTTTCCCGCCACACCCACATGCCCGGAATATCTTCACTGGGAATGATGGTCTCGCGGCCGATGTAATAGGTGATATCGGTGAGATCGATGCCGGGCAGCTTGCCCTGCTCGCACGCGAGTTTTAATCCTTCGAAAATCGTTGGGTACTGCATGAAGCCATAGTGCAGGATGACGCGGGTGATGCCTTCGATCACCTCGATGACCTCCGCCCGATCCTCATCGGCGATGCGGGGCGATTCCTCGATCAGCACGGTGACGAGCACCACGCGCTGATGCAGAACGTGATTGTGCTTGACGAATTCCGTCAGCGCTAGCGGGACGCCGTTCGGGGCAGACGCCAGAAACACCGCGGTGCCCGAGAGTCTCGCGTGGCACCTGTTGACGGCGGTCTCGATCAGATCTTCTTCCGGCTGACGCAGCTTCCCGCGCGCCCGTTCGACCAGCTTGACGCCGGCTCGCCAGGTCAACATCACGAAAGCGATCACGGCCGCGAGCAACAGGGGAAACCATCCGCCCTCGAACAGTTTGGTCGAATTCGCCGCAAAGAAGATGCAGTCGATGACGAAGAAGAAGCCGTTGACGGCGATGACGATAACAGGCGGATAGCCCCACTGGATCGCGACCAAGGCAGCCAGCAGTGTTGTGATCGCCATCAACAGCGACACTGCGATTCCGTAGGCGCCTGCGAGCGCGTCCGATGTGCCGAACCCGATCACGGCGCCGAGGGTAGCTGCCGCCAGCAGCCAATTCACCAGCGGCACATAGATCTGGCCCATCGCGTGGCTGGTGGTGTGTATGATGTGCATGCGCGGCAGGAAGCCGAGCTGGATCGACTGCTGCGTCAATGAAAACACGCCGGAGATAATCGCCTGCGAGGCGATCACGGTCGCCACCGTCGCGAACGCAACCAGCGGATAGTGCAGCCAGTCGGGCGCGAGCTGATAGAACGGATGGTCGAGCGTGCTGGCGCTGGCGTCGGTAATTAGCAGCGCGGCCTGCCCGAAGTAGTTGAGGACGAGGGCCGGAAGCGCCACGGTGAACCACGCAAGCCGAATCGGCACCCGTCCGAAATGGCCCATGTCGGCATACATCGCCTCGCCGCCGGTCACCGCGAGAAACGCGGCGCCGATAACCGCGAAGCTGATGTGGAAATCCTGGTGGATCAGGAAATTGAAAGCATAAAGCGGGCTCACGGCGACGAGCACGCCGGGCGCCTGCACGATGCCATGGATGCCAAGCAGTGCGATCACCAGGAACCAGGCGAGCATGACGGGCCCGAAGATATTGCCGATGAATCCAGCGCCCTTTTTCTGAACGATGAAAAGCCCGATCAGGATGACGATGGTCAGCGGCACCACGGCGGGCGCCAGCGACGGCGCATCGACCTTCAAGCCTTCGATCGCGCTCAGCACCGAGATGGCCGGCGTGATGGCGCCGTCACCGTAGAGCAACGCAGCCCCGACCAGCCCGACGACCAGAAGCTGCGCCCGCCACGTTCCAGGCTGGGCATTGCGGGCGGAAAGCAGCGCGAGCAGGGCGACGATGCCGCCTTCGCCGCGGTTGTCGGCGCGCAAAATCAGCAGCGCGTATTTCAACGAAATAATCAGGACCAGCGCCCAGAGGATCAGCGACACCACCCCGAGAATCGCCTCGGAGACCAGCGGCCCGCCATGGGCGGCCGCCTTGGCCGCTTCCTTCAGCGCGTAGAGGGGACTGGTGCCGATGTCGCCATAGACGACACCAAGCGCCCCGATCGTTGCGGTCAGCGGAAGTGGATGAGGGCCGGGCGAAGTCGCGGCGGGAATGGCGGTCACTGGCGGCCCCCCATGGGTGTCGCGCCTGTCAGTCGGAGGGGCGCGACCAGATGCCAGTCTGCGACGCGTCGCCGCAAATTACCATGGGATTCGCTTGGCGGTGGGAGCAGCGCCTTATGGCGTGCGGTCGGCGGTTACCAGCCGGGCTTCCTTGATCGCAGTCTTCTTGCCGGCTACGCGCAGGCAGGAAGCCTCGAAGTTCGGCCAAGCCTTCTGCGAGCAGCTCGGGCCTACGGTATTGATGTCCAGCCGGTCGGCCTTGGCGAGGGCTTGCGGAACGCTGGCTTCAACCTGCGGGGCAAATCCGGGAAGAACAGTGAGTGCGGCGGCAATACAAGCTGCGATGGCAATTGCTGAAAGAGCCTTGATCATGACGGTCCCCTGTCGTGGGCCTTTGTGGCCCGTCGTTTCGTTGGTTAATGGAGTACGCAGTGCCCGTTTCAGGATCTCTTCGCCAACGCGGATAATGGTTTCGTCGCACCGGAGTTTTGTTTCGTCGCCCGTTCCAGAATGAAACACAGCCGGCTTGCATAGAAGACGCGCCGACCCCACAAGTAGTTCAGGCACTTGTGAAATATAAAAAACCGCCGGTCAGCCTCCCGGGCAGTGAACCGGCCCGGCTTGCGGGGCCGCCCGGGGCGGGGTAGAGGGATTTATGCCCCGCATCGCGCTGTACCCAGGCTCATTCGACCCAGTCACCAATGGCCATCTCGATGTGGTCAGGCACGCCGTCGGTCTGTGTGACCGGCTGATCGTCGCCATCGGGGTCAATTCCAGCAAAAAGCCGTTGTTTTCCACCGATGAGAGGCTGGAAATGGCCGAGGAGATTTTTGGCCCGGTAGCTGCCGCGGCTGGCTGCGCCTTCGACTGCACGACCTACGACAATCTCACCGTCACCGCGGCGCAAAAGCATGGCGCGACCATCATGATTCGTGGCCTGCGCGACGGCACCGACCTCGATTTCGAGATGCAGATCGCCGGCATGAACGAAACCATGGCACCCAACGTCCATACCGTTTTCGTTCCGGCCTCGGTGGCGGTTCGCCCGATCACCGCCACACTGGTGCGCCAAATCGCAACCATGGGCGGCGACGTGTCGGCGTTCGTGCCGTCTTCGGTTGCCGCCAGCCTCAAGAAGAAATTTGCCGGCTAGCCGAACACCGGCCAGCTTTCACCTGACCCGGAGTTTTCATGATCCGAATTCTAGCCGCTGTCGTCGCACTGATGTGCGCGGCCCCCGCAATCGCACAGCCGCTTCCTGCCAATCTCGACAAGCAGAATGCGATCGTCATCGATACCACCAAGGGCCGCATCGTCTTCAAGCTGCGCACCGACCTCGCGCCAAAGCACGCCGAGCGGATCAAGCAGCTGGCGCGCGAAGGCTATTACAACAACGTGCCGTTTCATCGCGTGATGGATGGCTTCATGGCGCAGACCGGCGACGGGCAGAATTTTAATGGCACCGGCGGTTCGAAATATCCCAATCTGAAAGCGGAATTTTCCGACGTGCCGTTCAAGCGCGGCATCGTCGGCATGGCGCGGCG
>DATHHQ010000494.1:0-12748 GCA_035490095.1 Bradyrhizobium sp. | reverse complement strand
GCTGGCTTTCAAGCAAGGCAGCGCAGATTTTCGCAGCCGCCGCGGCATCGGCGAGCGGTCCGGCAACCAGCCGCAGCTGCATGCCAAGCCCGGTGGTGCTTTCCTTCACCACAATGATCGGGCGTAACGCCGCAAGCGCGGTATTCGACTTGAGACCACGCCACAGCGCGCGCAGGCCGCCAAGCGAATTGGCGCCGCCGACATCCACCCCAAATTCGGTTCGCTGGACGGCGACCTTGGATGACGCAGCCCAAGGCGGATCCTGTTCCACATCATCTGCGGATACGTCCGGCGCAACCACCTCCGGCATTGGCGACGCGGTGACGGCGTTCGCCGCCATCTCGGGCTTGATCAGCTTGCCAGCGGCCACATCGGGCGGAGCCAGGATTGACTTCGAGGCCATCAGCGGCATTGCGGCCGGTGTCGCCGGCGAATTTGGCGTTCCCTGTGCAACGGAGGGGACGGGCGCCGGGCCTGAATTCCGCGCGGCGGCGGTGTCCACAGCCGGCTTTTCGGCTGGGGTCGCTGGCGCAGCCACCGCCACCGGCGACACCACCGGAGCAGCAACCGGATTTTGCGGTGCGGACTGGGGCTCGGTCGCCGCCGAAGCGGTGGCGGGGGCTTGCGGCGATGCCGCTGCGGGATTTTGTCGTGCAATCGCGCCGGTTACGGATTCCAGTCCCTGTTCCAGAACGGTGACGCGAGAATACAGCCGGTCGCGGTCGCCGTTGAGCGTCTCAATAGCCGACGCCAGCCGCCGCGCCTCGTTCTGGCTTTCCTTGGCAACGGACTGGATTTGCTGCGACTGGCGCGCCAGATCGGTCCCAGCCACCTGGTCGCGGTGCAATCCGATCGAGGAATGGTTGCTCATCACCGCCACGATCACGGCGCCGACCGATGCCGCCGCCCACGATCCGAGCCGCCACAGCGTGCGGCGGTCGAAATTATCCTCCTCGGCCAAAAAACCGGTCAGGAATCCCCCGGTATTTTCGGTATCGAAGCTGCCGGCCAGGTGGTCGGAATCCTTTGCCATAGGACGTTCTCGGCCCTCCTGAGGCCTTAGCCGAATCAGACGGCAAACATTAACAGGAATCGTGCTGCGATCCGGAATCCGGGGCGTTTTCCCGCGCGACGAACAGGTTTCCATCGGGAGCGAAAACGCTTTATGACGACCACGGCGCAACCTTCGCCACCATACTATAAGGATTCGGATGACCGGCAGAACCAGCCTCACGATCGTGCTCGCGGCCGGTGAGGGCACGCGCATGCAGTCGGCGATGCCGAAGGTCCTGCATCCCGTCGCCGGCCAATCGCTGCTGGCGCATGTGCTTGAAGCCGCCCCAAAGGGCGCCGGCGCCTCGCTCGCCGTCGTCATCGGAGCGGACCACCGGGCTGTCGCGGAGGAGGTCAAGCGTCTGCGGCCGGATGCGACCACCTTCATTCAGCGCGAGCGTCTCGGCACCGCGCACGCGGTGCTCGCGGCCCGCGATGCCATCGCCCGCGGCGCCGACGACCTGCTGGTCGTGTTCGGCGATACGCCGCTGATTTCGGTCGCGACACTCGCGCGCATGCGTGCACCGTTGAAAAGCGGCGCAGTGCTGGCCGTGCTCGGCTTTCAAGCCGCCGACCCCACCGGCTACGGCCGGCTGCTGGTCGAGGGCGACCGGCTGGTGGCGATCCGCGAGCACGCCGACGCGACGCCTGCCGAACGCATGACAAAACTCTGCAATGCCGGCGTCATGGCATTCGACGGCCGCAGGGCGCTGGAAGTCATCGAAAAAATCGGGAATGCCAACAGCAAGCGCGAGTATTATCTGAGCGATGCGGTTGGCGTCGTTCGTCAACTTGGACTGGAGGCCGTTGTGATCGAGACCAGCGAGGATGAAGTGCGCGGCATCAACACCAAGGCCCAGCTCGCCGAGGCCGAGCACGTCATGCAGGCGCGGTTGCGCAAGGCGGCACTCGAGGCCGGCGTGACGATGGTCGCGCCCGAAACCGTCTACCTCGCCGCGGACACGACGTTCGGCAACGACGTGACGATCGAACCCTTTGTGGTGATCGGTCCCGGTGTCTCGATCGCCGACGGCGCGGTGATCCATTCCTTTTCGCACATTGTGCAGGCATCGATCGGCAAGAATGCGTCCGTTGGCCCCTATGCGCAACTGCGGCCGGGAACGTCGCTGGAGGAGGGCGTCAAGCTCCCAAAAGGCAGCTAGCTAACGGCTGGCGCCGTCAAGCTGTCAGCCCTCGTTGCGCCCTTCAAGCGGCTGTACGCGAAGGCTTGGTATCGGCGGCGAGTGCGGCTCGTATCATCCGTGCAAGATCCGACTTGCGATACGGCTTGGCGAGCAGCAGCACCCCGGCATCGAGACGGCCGTAGTGGATGACGGTATTTTCCGTATAGCCTGACGTGAATAATACGCTTAGCGATGGCCGGCGCCGCAGCGCGGCATCGGAGAGCTGACGGCCGTTCATCGATCCCGGCATGATCATGTCGGTGAATAGCAGGTCGATGGTCTGTGCGCTGTTGATGACGACAAGGGCCGCGTCCGCGTTGACCGCCGACAGCGTGCGATACCCCAGACTTTGAATTTGGCCGATCACGAACGTTCGCACCAGGTCATCGTCCTCAACGACCAATATGGTCTCATCACCACCTTCGAGGATCGACGTGCTCGCCGACTCGTCGGTGATGGGTTGAGCGAGACCTCTCGCCTGCGGCAGATAAATCCTCACCGTGGTGCCATGGCTTTCCTCGCTGTAGATCTTGATATGTCCATTGGACTGTTTGACGAAGCCATAGACCATGCTGAGGCCGAGGCCGGAGCCCTTGCCGACATCCTTGGTGGTGAAGAAGGGCTCGAAAACGTTCTCCAGAATACCCGCTGGAATGCCGTGGCCGGAATCGGTCACCGCGATCAGAACATATGGCCCGGCTGTGACCTCGCTGTGGATGCCGGCGTAGCTGTCGTCGAGGATGACGTTGCTGGTCTCGATGGTGAGCTTGCCGCCGTCCGGCATCGAATCGCGGGCGTTGAGCGCGAGATTGAGGATCGCATTGGTGAGCTGACTGGGATCGATCAGCGCGCGCGCCGTGTTTCCAGACAGCATGATCTGGACCTCGACCTGTTCGCCCAGCGTCGGCCGCAGCAGATTGCTGGCTTCGATGACCAGTGAATTGACATCGACCTCCCGCGGTTGCAGCGGCTGCTTGCGGGCGAACGCGAGCAGGCGCTGGGTCAGATCGGCGCCGCGGTCGGCCGCCTCGTCGATCATTTTCGCAATGGCGACGAGTTCCGGCCGGCCGGCGACGGCTTCCGCCAGGATTTCGATTGTCCCGGTGATGACGGTGAGAATGTTGTTCAGGTCGTGGGCGATGCCGCCAGTCAATTGACCGACCGCCTCCATTTTCTGCGCCTGACGAAGTTGCAGATCGGCGGCGTTTTTTTCATGCAGCAGACGGTCCTTCTCCTCGACCAGCGCCTTCATGGTATCGACGGTGACCTGCAGGGCCGCTCCCCGGGAGGCGGTTGACACGGCTTCGGCCAACACGTTGGCGAACCCGGTGAGAAAATTGATGTCATGCTGGTCGTAATCGTGCTGCCGATTGTTGTCGATCTCCAGTATTCCATAAGGCTGTTCGTCGGTGCCCTTGATGATGACGTCGATGATCGAGACGATGCCGTGCGCCGCATAAAACGGTGGCAGGTCGGAATAAGTACCGGTTTGTAAATCGTCGCAGATCGAAGGCTCCCCGGTGGTGAAGGCGCGCCCCTGCGGCGAACTCATGTCGGCGCGCGACACGACGGCACCGACGATGCCGTCCTGCCAGCCATAGCCGGCGACGATGAGAAGATCGTTCTGCTCGACGCGGTATTGGCACACCTTGCTGAAGGGCGCATTGAGGCCCTCGGCGCAGACCCGGACAGCTTCGGCCAGGATCTTCGACAGATCCCGCTGGCGCAGCGCGAAGCTGCCAAACTTGGCGATGGCCGCCTGCTGGCGAAGCAGCTTTTGAACCTTTGCGGCGGCGTCGGTCATCCGGTGGCTGTCAAACCCGAGCAAAAGGAAGGTGAGATCAAACGAGACGATCGATCGGGGTCGGAACCCCGAATCGGTCAACTACCGTACATTCAATTTGAGATAGAAGATGAGCAATTTAGCTCTTGGGCGCGTCGGCGCGGGCACCATCATTTGCAACGACGACGGCCACGACGAGCGCCTTCCACGATCGCCGCCAGCGCATTGGTCGGCGCGAATTCGTCGCTGGGCCACGCCGGGTGAAATCGGCGGCGCCTATGTCGGTTCGAGGATTAGGTGATCGCAAGCGGCGGGCCCGGCGATGCGCGGGCAGTGGAGCACAGCGAGCAGCCGACGCGGCTCCGGGTCGGGGTAAACGATCTCGCGAAACGAAAAGCGCGCGACAAGACGTCGAAAACCAGCTAACGACGGGCCTTGTTAAGCTTTCGGCTTAACCCTGTCGCAATCCGCAATAATTATTGAGTATCCGGCGATCTGCGATTCTCGTTAAAAGTTGAGCGCGTCGTTTCTGAAAACCTTTCGACGATCTGGAGATATTGATCCGCATGTGCGGCATTGTCGGCATTCTGGGACGCGCTCCGGTCGCGGAGCAACTGGTGGATTCGCTCAAGCGCCTTGAATATCGCGGTTACGATTCCGCAGGAGTCGCCACGCTGGAAGGCAACCATCTCGCGCGCCGCCGCGCCGAAGGCAAATTGAAAAACCTCGAAGCGCGATTGAAAGCCGAACCGCTCGCCGGTCATACCGGCATCGGCCACACCCGCTGGGCCACCCACGGCAAGCCGACCGAGAACAATGCGCATCCGCATGCGACCGATCGCGTCGCCGTGGTTCACAACGGCATCATCGAGAATTTTCGCGAGCTGCGCGAAGGTCTGCAGAAGAAGGGCACGGTCTTCAAAACCGAGACCGACACCGAGATCGTTCTGCATCTCGTCGATGATTTTCTCAGCCAGGGCTTCAAGCCGGTCGACGCCGTCACGGCCACATTGTCGCAGCTTCGCGGCGCCTTCGCGCTCGGCTTCATCTTCGCGGGCGACAATGATCTGATGATCGGGGCCCGCAATGGGCCGCCGCTCGCGATCGGCTACGGCCAAGGCGAAATGTATCTCGGCTCGGACGCCATCGCGCTCGGCCCGTTCACCGACACCGTCGCTTATCTCGAGGACGGCGACTGGGTCGTGTTGACGCGCAACAGCGCGGTTATCCACGACAAGAACAACGCCATCGTTCACCGCGATGCGATCAAGCACAGCGCCGCGACGTCGCTGGTCGACAAGGCCAATTATCGCCACTTCATGGCCAAGGAAATCCATGAGCAGCCGGAAGTCGTCGGCCACACGCTGGCGCGCTACGTCGACATGGCGACCGAGCGCGTTTCGCTGCCGCTGCAGCTGCCGTTCGATTTCAAAGACGTCCAGCGTATCTCGATCGTTGCCTGCGGCACCGCGAGCTACGCGGGTTCCGTCGCCAAATACTGGTTCGAGCGCCTGAGCCGCGTACCCGTGGAGACCGATGTCGCCTCGGAATTCCGTTATCGCGAGGCGCCGCTGCGCAAGGGGGATCTTGCGATCTTCATCTCGCAATCCGGCGAGACCGCCGATACCCTGGCGGCGCTGCGCTACGCCAAAGAGCAGGGCGTGCATACGCTTTCGGTGGTCAACGTCCCGACATCGACGATCGCGCGCGAAAGCGAGACCATGCTGCCGACGCTGGCGGGTCCGGAGATCGGCGTCGCTTCGACCAAAGCTTTCACGTGCCAGTTGATGGTGCTGGCCGCGCTTGCGGTGGCCGCCGGCAAGGCGCGCGGCGAATTGTCCGATGCCGATGAGACCAAACTCGTGCATGGTCTGGTGGAAATCCCGCGGCTGATGGCGGCGGCGCTGACCATCGAACCGCAGATCGAGAAGCTCGCGCGCGACATCGCGAAATCGAAAGACGTGCTCTATCTCGGCCGCGGCACCAGCTATCCGCTGGCGCTGGAAGGCGCGCTGAAGCTGAAGGAAATCTCCTACATCCACGCCGAAGGCTACGCCGCCGGCGAACTCAAGCACGGACCGATCGCGCTGATTGACGAGAACATGCCGGTCGTTGTGATTGCGCCGTTCGACCGGGTGTTCGAGAAGACCGTCTCCAACATGCAGGAAGTGGCGGCCCGCGGCGGCAACATCATTCTGATGACCGACGCCAAGGGCGCCGCGGAAGCAACCGTCGAGTCGCTGGTCACGATCGTCCTGCCCGACATGGCTGCGACATTTACGCCCATGGTTTATGCTATTCCCGTGCAATTGCTGGCCTATCACACTGCCGTCATTATGGGCACGGACGTCGACCAGCCGCGTAATCTCGCGAAATCGGTGACCGTCGAATAGGTCTACTGTGGTTGCCAAGTCACTGGTTGCCAAGTCACTGGTTGCCAAGTCACTCGATGGCAGCCACTTGATACCAGCCCCCTTCAAGTCTTCAAAAATCTGCTAGAAGACTTAGCTAGTATCACCTCATGGCTATTTCGCCTGACCTGGAACCCGAATGAACCGCGACGACCTGCCTCTGCCCCCGGCCGCAGTCCCGCCGGACGCCCACAGCGGCTTCATGGCCCGATTCCGGAACTATTTTCTGACCGGTTTGATCGTCGCCGGCCCGATCGCCATCACCTTTTATCTGACGTGGTGGTTCGTGACCTGGGTCGACGGTCTGGTCCGGCCGTTCGTTCCCATTGCCTATCGGCCGGAAACCTATCTGCCGTTCGGGCTACCGGGCTCCGGGCTCATTGTCGGCGTGGTTGCGCTGACGCTGCTGGGCTTCCTCACCGCCAACCTGATCGGACGGACGCTGGTCGATCTCGGCGAGCGACTGCTCGGGCGGATGCCGGTGGTTCGCGCGATCTATCGCGGCCTGAAACAGGTGTTCGAGACGCTGTTCTCAGGTTCCGGGTCGAGCTTCCGCCGGGTCGGTCTAGTCGAATTTCCCTCGCCGGGAATGTGGTCGATCGTGCTGATCTCGCAGGCGCCGAGCGTGGAGATCGCCAACAAGCTTCCCGGCCAGGAGGAGCACATCTCGGTGTTCCTGCCCTGCGCGCCGAACCCGACCACGGGTTTCTTCTTCTATGTGCCCCGGAGCAAGATCATCGAAGTCGAGATGAGCGCCGAAGACGCCGCGACCCTGATCATGTCCGCGGGCGTGGTGCAGCCCGGCTCCGACCCGCAGAAGAAGATCGCGGCACTGGCCGGAATCGCAAATGCCGCGCGGGTCGCGAATGAATCCTCGCTGCAGCCGGTGCCGGCGAAGGTGGATTAGGACGCCTTGAATGGGAAAGTCCTTTCGCGAACGTGTCCACGAAGCCCGCAAGCACGTTGCGATGCTCGCTCCTGACGACGCCAAGAAGCTACTCGACCGCGGCGGTGTCACGCTCATCGACGTCGGCGAGGAATGGCAACTCCGCGAGCGCGGAACGATACCAGGTGCCCGCAACATCACGCGGGGCGAGCTTGAAATCAGGGCGGATACCGAGCAGGAACGCCGCGATCCCGCGCTTCAGGATCGTCGGCAGAAGATCATACTGACCTGCGGCGGCGGCGGAAAAGCCACGCTCTCCGCAAGCGCTTTGCTGGAGATGGGTTTTGCCGACGTTTCCGTCATTCAAGGGGGCTGCCGCGGATGGCGACAGGCCGGCTATGCGCTTGAGCCTTACCCCGCCCCGATCAGCGGCAATGCCTCATCCCTTTCGAACAAATAGAACAGGGCGCGCAGCGAAGGTGGATTGAGTTTTCCGCGAAACACCATTGCCGTTGGGAAGTGGCGGAATTGCAGAGATATGCTATATTTAACGGTATGAGCCCTGGAACAAAAACATTGTTGGAGCAGGTTCAGTCTTGGCCGGAAGAGGATCAGGAAGAACTCGCCGAGGTCGCACGCGAAATCGAATCGCGTCGCAGCGGCGTGTACCGGCTGTCCGATGAGGAGCGAATCGCGGTTCGCGCTGGAATGGACGCCGCGCGCCGTGGCGATTTTGCGTCTGACGAGGAAATGGACGAGTTTTATCGCTTGCACCATCGTGTATGAGAGTTCGCTTTACCCGGCCGGCGCAGCGCGACCTCACTCAAATTCACGCTTATATCAGCCAAGACAGCCCGGATATTGCCTCGCGTCTTGTCGCTCGTCTTATCGAACGTTCGCGGAAGCTGGCCGACCATCCATTTGAGGGAAGAGAAACAGACGAACCGAACGCACGCGTAATTATCGCCCGCCGTCTGCGATATTTCATTTTCTACACGATCACCGCGGATGAGATTCACATTACCCACATCCGCCATACAGCACGCAGGCGTCCACGTGGCTGGGGCCGATAAGCGGCGCGTCCCGACGGACGCGGCCTCTGCAGAATACCTGTCCGAGCGCCGTTCGGGCAGAGCGGCAGCTACCCCGCCCCGATCAGCGGCAGCGCCTCATCCCTTTCGAACAAATAGAGCAGGGCGCGCAACGCCTCGCCGCGCTCACCCTTGAGCTTCGGATTGTCCTTCATGATGCGCAGCGCTTCGTCGCGCGCCTGCGTGATGAGCTGGCCGTGCACGTCGGTGCGCGCGATGCGATAGCCGGGCAGGCCGCTTTGCCGCACGCCAAGCACATCGCCTTCGCCGCGCAGTTTCAAATCCTCTTCGGCAATCCGGAAGCCGTCGGTGGTTTCCCTGATCACCTTCAGCCGCGCCGTCGACATCTCGCCCAGCGGCTCCTTGTAAAGCAACAGGCAGGTCGATGCCTCGGAGCCGCGGCCGATCCGGCCGCGCAACTGGTGCAATTGCGCGAGCCCAAAGCGTTCGGCGTTCTCGATCACCATGATGGTGGCCGCCGGGACATCGACGCCGACCTCGACCACGGTGGTTGCGACCAGCAAACCCGTTTCGCCGGCGGCGAACTGCGCCATCGCGCGGTCCTTGTCGGTGCCGCGCATCTTGCCATGCACGAGGCCGACCTTGTCGCCGAAGCGCTCGCGCAGGCTTTCGAAGCGCTGCTCGGCATCGGTAAGATTGACCGTCTCGGATTCTTCCACCAGGGGAACGATCCAGTAAACCAGTTTGCCTTTGTCGAGCGCGCGGCCGACGGCGTCCACCACCTCATGGATGCGGCTGCTGGCCACGGCGCGGGTATCGATCGGCTGCCGTCCCGCGGGTTTTTCGCGTAACTCCGAAACGTCCATGTCGCCGAAATAGGTCAGCACCAGCGTGCGCGGGATCGGCGTCGCGCTCAGCACCAGCACATCGACGTCACGGCCCTTGGCGGTGAGGGCCAGACGTTCGCGCACGCCGAAGCGATGCTGTTCGTCGACCACGGCCAGCGCCAGCGCCTTGAATACGACGTCGTCCTGGATCAGCGCGTGGGTGCCGACCAGCAAATCGATTTCGCCGGCCTCGAGGCGGCCTAAGAGTTCGCGGCGCTCCTTGCCCTTTTCGCGTCCGGTGAGGATGGCGACGCGCAGGCCGGCGCGCTCGGCCAGCGGCGTGATGGTCTTGATGTGCTGGCGCGCCAGGATTTCCGTCGGCGCCATCAACGCCGCCTGCTTGCCGACCTCGGTGACGGCGGCGGCGGCCAGCAGCGCCACCACAGTCTTGCCCGATCCGACATCGCCCTGCAGCAGCCGCAGCATGCGGACCGGCTGACGCAGATCCTCGGTGATCGCGGCGGCGGCCTGTTGCTGCGAGGATGTCAGCGAATAGGGCAGCGCATCGATGATTTTCTTGCGCAGATGGCCGTCGCCGGCGTTGCGATCGCCGGCAGGCCGGCGCAACTGCGCGCGCACCAGCGCCAGCGCCAACTGACCGGCCAGCAATTCGTCGAAGGCAAGCCGCGACCAGAACGGGCCATCCGGCAGGATGTCCGTCAACTCGACCGGCACGTGCACGCGGTTCAGGGCTTCCGCGACCTTCGGAAACTTGCAGCGGCGGATCACTTCCGGACTGATCCATTCTGGCAAATCCGGCAGCTTCTGCAGCGCCTGCGCCATCGCGCGCCGCAGCGAGCCTAGCGCGAGGCCTTCCGTGAGCGGATAGACCGGATCGATGCCCGACAGTTTTGCAAAGCCTTCCTCGTCCACGACGCGGTCGGGATGCGTGATCTGCAGGGTGCCGTCGTACATCTGCGCGGTGCCGGAGACGTAACGTTTGGCGCCGACCGGCAGCAGCTTTTCGACATAGCCCGGTGGGCTACGGAAATAGGTCAGCACCACGTCGCCGGTGTCGTCGCTGGCATAGACCAGGTGTGGCGCGCGGGGATTCCGCCCCGGCGTCGGGCGGTGCCGGTCGACGGTGACTTCCAGCGTCACCACGGTTCCAGGCACCGCATCGCGGATTTTCGGCCGCGCCCGGCGATCGATCACGCTGGCCGGCAGATGCAGCAACAGATCGACCAGCCGCGGCGTGTCATCGCGGCCGAGCAGGTAGCGAAACAATTTGTCCTGCTTCGGCCCCACGCCGGAAAGGCTGGTGACCGGTGCAAACAACGGATTGAGCAGAGCAGGGCGCATCAGGAAAACCTAAACAGTTCCCGTTCGTCATGCCCGGCTTTGGGCGGCGCATCCACGTCTTTTTTTCACCGCCGACTTGAAGTCAAGGCGTGGATGGCTTCAACCCGCCTTACTAGCTTTATCATCGCGAGGCCTATTTAATCCATCGCGTGTGAACCAGTTCACTCCACGCGACGCCTGGCAGCCTTACGATGCAATGGGAACGACAAGCTTGGGTCCGGTTGGTTTACCGCGCGGGCTATACGTGGCATTCACCACAAGGCTGTCGTTCGTCCGGCTATCGCTGCAACGGGCCCACAGCTCTGAGACAGGTAACACGGGCCCACCGACCATCGGGTTCGGTCACTTGAAGCTGCTGGTCGCCGCATGCGGATCTCAACACTTGATATCTCGGGCATAACCACCACGGTCCGGCGTCACGAGGCGCTGCTGCGCTACGCGCGCTATATGTTCATCTACAATCTCTTGATTTTCGTCTGGGTTGCGGTCCCACAACTCTCCCAGCTGACTTCGTTCCGGGGCTTACTCGAATTGGCCGCGAGCCCGGCATGGAAATGGTCGGCGCTGGTGCTCGGAAGCGTCGGCGCGACATATCTCATTCTCGCACATCGGTTGTGGTGGGCATACGCAGTGATCTTCCTGGTTAACGTCGGCCTCTTTTTAATGCCGACGGCCGACAAGACGATCTTTTTCGTTTCCGTCATCATGCCATATGGCGTCATCACCCAGCCCCTCATGCGCCCGCTCGGACCGCTCGCGACCGAGCTTGCGATCATGACAATCGGCTTCTGTTACATCATGATCGTTTATTGCCTTTACAGCGCCACGTGGGCGGCGAGTGGTGGGCGCATTCCGCGCGGCGCCTACGGTCGGCGCCTGTCCCCGCTTGAGCCATTACGTCCCTCTCGCCTGCTCGAGACCCTTCTGCCAGGTCATCGATCGCAGAATGTTACGGGCTGGGAGGCAGCGCTTTTCGCACTTTCTTCGTTGCTGTTCGTGGCAGCCTCGATGGCCCCCTTTTACGGCTTTCGGAGAGTGCAGAGTGCGTTCGTGGCGTTCGCCTCGCAGGCTCAGCAGGCATGCATGCGAGAAGGTCTTCCGGCACAGCCCGCCGAAGCGACGATTGCCTGTTGGGCGGGATTTTATCCCTGGAGCCGGGTAGCGGTCGACCTCGGAGCGCCCATTGTTGTCGCCGCTGTCTGCCTCGTCCTCGCGAACCGCCTGCGCCACGTCGGCAGGCAACATTTTGTCGATCGACTTGCCGAGCTCAAGGTATCACCGGCCGGATCGACCCTCTTCCTGCGTGCGTTTCGTGACGACCAGGTCCGCATAAGTCGCGCAAGCCGGAACCTGTTCTCATCTGTATTCGATCTCGGCCGCGTGCCTGCGACCCTCGACGAACTGATGCTTGAGCGCCTCGACGGTCGTGGCGATCTGATTGCCATCGGCAATCCCAGAGATCGCAAGGGCGGTGCACGGCAGTCCCCCTGGGGTGCACAACGCCTGTATGTGGACGATGCGCATTGGCAGGAGACCGTCACCATGCTTGCGCGCGATGCGGATCGTATTGTCCTGTGTGTCGATGCAAGTCATGGCGTGCGGTGGGAGATTGCGCATGTGCTGCAGAGCGGTCACGCCAACAAGACGCTGTTCTTCCTCAATCCCTCGGTCGATGTCGAGACCCGCACACGGCTGTTGGTGGAGGATTTTGGCGTTTCCGCCGCAGATCTCGCATCTGTCAATGTCGACCGCATTTTGGCGCTCCGCGCAACTTCGCCTGAGCAGGCGATATTGATGTTCTGCGCCAGGCCAGAGCGCGATGCCTATCTGGTTGCAGCGCGCCTGGCCTTTGAGGACACTGTTGCGCATGTAACTAAGCAATGAATACGCAGGATCGTTTCGATGTTGAGCTAGCTGGGGGACCGGATCCAGCGCGTGTGATGGGTGAAGCGAAGGGCTACAGCGGCGTGATTTGCCCGTCGGGCGTGCTTCCGATTTTCCTGTCGAGTCTTTTCTTTCGGATTTTCCGAAAAATATCTGTTGCCACCTGACCCAAATCAAATCTAGAACTGTCGCCATCCCACCCCACCAGAGGGGCGTATCATGATCGTCACGGACGCGGGGAGGGGTGCGGTGGACGCGGCAGCGTTAGGCGTGCGATGCGAGCGCAGGGCGGATTGCTCTCCGTGA
>DATHHQ010000493.1:0-4423 GCA_035490095.1 Bradyrhizobium sp. | reverse complement strand
TCATTTTCCGTCCAAGGACGCGCTGATCTCGGCCTATCTGGCGCGGCGCTTCGTGGCGCCGCGTCCATCCGACAAGTCACCGGTCGAGCAGATTCTCGGCACCTTCGATTCGCTGGAACGGCGTTTTTCGGCGAAGGATTTTCGCGGCTGCCCCTTCGTCAATGCGGTTGCCGAACTCGGCGAAGACCGGTCGGTCCGAAAGGTTGCCATAGCCTTCAAGGAAAGCCGCCGCCTCTGGTTTCGCGATCTGCTGGTGCATCTCGGTGTCGCCGATCCGGAAGGCCTTGCGACGCAGCTCACCCTGCTGGTCGATGGCTCGATCGCGCAGGACCTGGTGCGGGACGACCCGTCGATGGCGCGCGCCGCCAAGGCCGCCGCGAGCGTGCTGCTTAAGAACGCGGGGATTGAGGTTGGCGGACAGAAAGCCTTGGAAAAACCTCGCGGCAAGAAGTGAACTTCTGCGTTCGCTCCACCCAATGCCGTCGTCACCCGCGGAAGCGGGTGATCCAGTATCCCAGAGCGCTCGATATTTTCGTGCGGTGGTGATTACTGGATACCCGCGTTCGCGGGTATGACGGGCAACGATGATGAAGCGTAGTGCGCCACAGCAACCGCTGCTCAAGCAGCGTGTGCGACCACGCGGTTGCGGCCGTCGTGCTTGGCGCGGTAGAGCGCGGTGTCGGCGCGCTTGAGGACGTCGGCGACGGGCTCGCCCTTGAGCTCCAGCGTCGACAGCCCGATCGAGATCGTGACCTCGATGCGGTTTGTCCCTTTGTTGACCGCGAAGGGTTCACCCGCGATCGAACGGCGCAGCCGCTCTGCGACCATGCCCGCGACGTGCAGATCGGTCTCCGGCATCACGATGACAAACTCCTCGCCGCCATAGCGGCAGGCGAGATCGATGCCGCGGATCGACTTGCGCACCCTTACTGCAAATTCACGCAGCACGTCGTCGCCGGCATCATGGCCATAATTGTCGTTGATCGATTTGAAAAAATCGATGTCGAGCATCATCAGCGCCAGCGGCTTGCCGCGGGTCGCGGCCTGCTCGGCCAGCGTTCCCAGATGGCTTTCCATGTAACGCCGGTTATGCAGGCCGGTCAGCGCGTCGGTGATCGCCATCTCGATGGAATTCTGCACGTTGTCGCGCAGATGGTCGGTGTAGCGCCGTTTGCGAATCTGGGTGCGCGCACGAGCCAGCAATTCGTTCTTGTCGACCGGGCGCAGCAGGTAGTCATTGACGCCGATCTCAAGACCGCGGAGCAGCCGCGCGTTGTTTTCGGCGTCAGCGATGGCGAGGATCGGCACGTGCCGGGTCCGCTCCAGCGACCGCGCCTGGCTGCAGAGCCGCAAGCCATCGAAATTATCGAGTCCGAGCGAAACGATCAAAAGATCGTAATTGCCCTCGGCGGCGTGAAACAGCGCTTCCGCCGGATTGGTTTCAACGTCGACGGTGTGCTCCGCGCTCAGCTCCGGCGCCAGCCGCTCGTAGGATGACGGCCGGTCGTCGACCAGCAGGATGCGTCCGCCCTTGCCGGTATCGGCCACGGCACTGCGCTCGGGCGCCTGCACGCCGATCTCAAGCGAGGTGATGGCGCGCATGCGCAGTTCGTCGGTCATCATCTTGAGCCGTGTCAGCGAACGCACCCGGGCAATCAGCACGATGTCGGACACCGGCTTGGTCAGGAAATCGTCGGCGCCGGCCTCGAGGCCGCGCACGCGATCGGCCGGGCTGTCCAGCGCCGTCACCATGACCACCGGAATGAAGTGCGTTACCGGATTGGACTTCAGCCGGCGGCACACCTCGAAACCATCGATATCGGGCATCATCACGTCGAGCAGGATGATGTCGCATTCGGCGCGCGCGCAGATCTCAAGCGCTTCAGCACCGTTGGACGCGGTCAGGACATCGAAATACTCGGCCGACAGCCGCGCTTCCAAAAGCTTGACGTTGGCGGGGACGTCGTCGACGACCAGAATGCGCGCGGACAAAGAAGTTCTCCCCTACCCGATAAACCGTCGGACGGTTTCAATAAATTTGCCCACCGAGATCGGCTTGGACAAATAAGCCTCGCAGCCGCCCTCGCGGATGCGTTCCTCGTCGCCCTTCATCGCGAAGGCCGTGACCGCGACCACCGGAATCGAGCGCAACTCGGGATCATCCTTGATCCAGCGGGTGACCTCCAATCCGGAAACCTGCGGAAGCTGAATATCCATCAGGATGAGATCGGGACGAAGCTTGCGAACGAGGTCAAGCGCCTCGAAACCGTTGCTGGTACCCGAGGTTTGATAGCCATGCGCTTCCAACAGATCGCGAAAGAGCTTCATATTCAGCTCGTTGTCCTCCACGATCAGGACGGTTTTTGCCATCCCGTCCCTCCAATCCCCAGGCGTGCCGACATGCGGTGCATCAGGCGCCGCCGCCGGGCATGTCGAAAAGTGAATTCAAACTAGCGCCATATCCGCTCTAAGCCGTTAAGTCCGGGGGCCATGTTTATGCGAGGTTTTTTCCATTCGCTTGAACACGTTCGACAGACTCGGGCATGATCGTTCCAAAATAGAGACCATAAGTTACGGAAAGGCAAACACATCCATTGAGAAAGCCTGCTCATAATCCCCGGGAAGTAGCTGAAATCGTTGCGGTTCAGGCGCTTTCCTTCATCGCCGGCGATCCCGAGCGGCTGGGCTTGTTTCTGGCCGAGAGCGGAATCGGTCCGGAGACGCTGCGCACGGCCGCCGCGGATCCGCAGTTTCTCGCCTCCGTGCTCGATTTCGTGATGCGGGATGACGCAACCGTGAAGGCGTTCGCAAGCGCCTCGCAGCTGCATCCCACCAACATCGCCGCGGCCCGCCAGGCGCTGGGCGACCCCGACTGGGAGCGTGATGTGCCGTGACATCAGCCGCGCCCGAGCTCGCCGCGCCAACCTGCTTTTGCCGGGATTGCCTTGGCGATCTCGACATCGCGGCCAGGCGATGCGGCGAATGCGGCTCGCCCCGCCTTGTCCGTCACCACGCCTTGCCCTCGCTCACCCTTGCCCACATCGATTGCGACGCGTTCTACGCGACCGTGGAGAAACGCGACAACCCCGGTCTCGCCGACAAGCCGGTGATCATCGGCGGCGGCAAGCGCGGCGTGGTCTCCGCGGCCTGCTACATCTCCCGGACCTTTGGCGTGCGCTCGGCGATGCCGATGTTCAAGGCGCTGGCGCTGTGCCCATCGGCGGTCGTGATCGGGCCCGACATGGCCAAATATGTCAGGGTCGGCCGCGAGGTGCGCCATGCCATGCAGGCGCTGACGCCGCTGGTCGAGCCGCTTTCGATCGACGAGGCGTTTCTGGATCTTGCCGGCACCCAGCGCGTTCACGGCATGATCCCCGCCAAAGTGCTGGCGCGCTTCGCCCAACAGGTCGAGCGCGACATCGGCATCACGGTTTCGGTCGGATTGTCCTGCAACAAGTTCCTGGCCAAGATCGCGTCCGACATGGACAAGCCGCGCGGTTTTGCGACGCTTGACCAGGACGAGGCCCGCGCCATGCTGGCCGAAAAACCGGTCGGATTCATTTTCGGCGTCGGGCCTGCGACGCAAGAGCGGCTATCACAGCGCGGCTTTCGCACCATCGCCGACCTGCAGCGCGCCGATGAAACCGACCTGATGAAGCAATTCTCGACCGAGGGCCGCAGGTTGTGGCGGCTGGCGCGAGGCATCGACGATCGTCGCGTGGTGGCCGACCGCGGCGCCAAGACCATCTCCAGCGAGACCACGTTTGAAACCGACATCCGCGATTTTGCCACGCTCGAGAAGATGCTGTGGCGACTGTCGGAAAAGGTATCGTCGCGGCTGAAGACCGGCGATCTCTCCGGCCTGACCATCACGCTGAAATTGAAGACGGCCGATTTCAGGCAGCGCACCCGCTCGCAATCGATTCACGCGCCGACCCAGCTAGCGGCGAAAATTTTCTCTATTTCCCGCGAGATGCTGGCCAAGGAGATCGATGGCACCGCCTTCCGGCTGATGGGCACCGGCGTCAGCGCGCTGCGTCCCGGATCGCTGGCCGACGACACCGACATGCTCGACCGCCGCTCGGCGCATGCCGAACGCGCGATCGACGATCTTCGCAAGAAATTCGGCCAAGCCGCCGTGATCAGGGGCATTGCCTATGACGGGCCGGAGAAGGCGGGATGATGTTAGAGGTGCTTGCAGCCGTCATTGCGTGGCGCGCCGCCTCGCAATGACGACAAAGGGGCAGTATCCGGGCTACGCCACTCGCAAGGAGACCTTCACGCGCAAAAACAGCCTGTCGGGCAAATCAGTGTCCAGCCCCTCGCGCAAAAATATTTCGCTTAACCCGTCGGGCAAATCACTGATTTAACTCCGCGCGTCTCGTCCCACAGAGGGGCGTATCGCGATCGTCACGGACGCGGG
>DATHHQ010000492.1:0-8996 GCA_035490095.1 Bradyrhizobium sp. | reverse complement strand
GGAGCGCCTATCTTGTGCTCTCGATCGTCGGGCTGGTGCTGGTGAGCGCTGCGACCCCGATCACCGCCGTGTGGCTGATATCGAAAGTTCTGCATGGCGCGGCGTGAGCGGCATACTCAAGGCAAACGCACTCACTTCGCCGTCTCTATTCCGGCGTCCTTGATGCGGCCAGGTGGCCGCTGCTCCCGCGATAACGGCGAAGCCGTTACGCAGGGATGAGGGAAGGATGCAGACGCTGAGCGCTTCAATTGCGCAAATCAAGGCAGCAGTTCGTTCGCGCCTGCGAGCCTGACGGACCGCTGCGTGATAAGATCGCTCCAGATCCAGTGATGATGACGCATGACGCTGACGGCATCGAGGTGGGGGCGGTCGCTCACCGTATGGCAGTCGGTAACGACAACGACGTGGTGATGGTGTGTGACCGCGGATCGGACGGTCGCATCAACGCAGAGATCGGTTGCCCATCCGGTGATCAGGACCCGATCCGGCGCGATCTCCTTCAGGCGCGCCTGCAGGTCCGTCCCGGCGAATGGATCATTCAGATCCTTCCGGACAACGACATCACCGGGATCTCGCAGCAGTTCGGGAAGAAACGCCCAGCCGGGCGTTTGCGGCTCGAAATCGTCGCCCTTGCGGCCGCAATGCTGGACAAAGATCACCGTGCCGGACTGTTCGCGGACCTTGGCCGCAAGCTTATTGATGCGTTCGATGACGCCGGGCAAATCGTGCTTGGGCTCCCCATTGAGGAGTCCGACTTGCATATCGACGACAAGCATTGCGTCCATGAGGGGGCCGAAAAAAATAGCGCGGTGCGGTGAGGTCTAGGCCCAGTCTATCGCGCATCGAAAATCAAGACCAGCTGCAGGCATTGCGTTCATGCTGACACAAAGTGGCAGCATTCGGTGATAACCTGGTCGCGCTTCATGGCAGGGTGGCTCCGATGTCTCGCGCGCAACGTCTACTCGATCTCATTCAGGCGCTCCGTGGCTATCGTCGCCCCGTCAGCGGCGCGACGTTGGCCGAGGCGCTCGGGATTTCACTTCGGACTGTCTATCGGGACATCGAGACACTCAAGGAACAGGGTGCACATATCGATGGCGAGCCCGGTGTCGGCTACGTCCTGCGCCCCGGGTTCATGCTGCCGCCGCTGATGTTTTCTGAAGAAGAGATCGAAGCGATCGTTCTCGGCTCACGATGGGTGGCGGACCGGGCCGATGCGGCATTGGGCTCGGCCGCGCGCAACGCACTTGCAAAGATCGCCGCGGTGTTGCCGCAAGACCTGAAAGTCAGTCTCGATACGTCAAGCCTTCTGGTCGGGCCTGGCAATGCCGTTGCCGCCGGTGATGCCGAGTTGCCGACCATCCGCCTGGCTATCCGCACGGAGCGCAAATTGCGCATCTTCTATGTGGACGGCCGCGGGCGCGATTCAAAGCGCACCATCTGGCCATTCGCTCTGGCCTTTTTCGACCGGGTGCGCGTCGTCGTGGCGTGGTGCGAGATACGCGAGGGCTTTCGGCATTTCCGAACCGACTGTATCCGCAAGCTCCAATTCGTCGACAAGCGTTATCCCCGTCGTCGTCAGGTCCTGCTGAAGGATTGGCGCGCGACCGAAGGAATCCCGGAGCAATAACGTCGGATTTCACTACTGACAGTTTTTGGCAGCATTGTCCCCTAGATTGAATTCATGCCGGACGCCACGCGGTGGTCCGGTGGCGATATTCAACAAGGAACCTGCCAGATGCCAAGCTTCAGTTTTGTCCTGCTCTATGTCGAGAACCCGCCGGCCAGCGCCGCTTTCTATGCGGATCTGTTAGGCCGTCCACCCATCGAGACCTCTCCCACGTTTGCGATGCTGCCGCTGTCGGATGGCGTGATGCTGGGGTTGTGGTCGCGCAAAACAGTCGAGCCCGCAGCCGTCGCGCCAGCCGGAGGCGGCGAAGTCGCGTTCACGGCCGACAATGCCGCGGCAGTCAAAGCAACGTTTACCGATTGGAAAAGGCGTGGACTGAATATCATCCAGGAACCAGTGCAAATGGATTTTGGCTACACCTTCGTAGCGACCGATCCCGATGGTCATCGCCTGCGCGTGTTTGTTCCGGGGGCCGCATGAGCAAGAATTGGGTTGCAGTCGCTTCGGCCGAGCACGTCCGTATCGGCCGAAGCAAAGGGTTCATGCAGGTCAGTCACGGCAAGGCGGCGCCGCTCAGGCGTATTCATCCCGGCGACGGAGTCGTCTACTACTCGCCGACCAGCGCTCTACGCGGTAAAGACAAACTGCAGTCCTTTACGGCGATCGGCATCGTCAAGGACGGCGTGCCGTATCAGGTGGATATGGGCGGTGGCTTTTGCCTGTTCCGCCGTGACGTCAACTGGCGCACGGCTGAAGAGGCGCCGATCAAGCCGCTCATCGGCAGTCTCCAATTCACCACGGCCAACAGCAATTGGGGTTTTCAATTGCGCTTCGGACTGTTCGAGATTTCCGAACACGACATGGCAATGATTGCGGTCGCGATGGGCGTCATGGATGTCACCAGCCGCGCGGAATCACCCGCATGCCTGCGTCCATCAGGCTAACAAACCGGGAAAGAATTTCCGCACTTGCGAACAAACGATGTCGTTCGCCGGTTCCCGGCAGCCCAAGATTGGTCGTAGTTGGCTGTGCATATTTCAGTTGTAGGCCGATCTGCATATTGGATGAAGCAGCCTTCGCGATCCGCGAACGCTGACAACATGGTGGGAACGCTCATTTAATTTTGGTGGGAGGGGCATGCCATGTCGCATGAGTCACGTAACTCCACGCTGGTCGTTTTCGGAGACAGCCTGTCGGACAACGGCAATTTGTTCGACCTGATCGGCCAACCGGCGCCGCCGGCCTGGGAGGGCCGAGCCTCCAACGGTCCCACCTACGCTGAACAGCTGGCCAAAATGCTGCACATGCGGCTTGACGATCGCGCGTTCGCGGCTGCGGAAGCCAGCGACGCATCGCCGCCGGTTCTGGTCGACCCCGCGACCGGGCATGCCCTGCCGATCAATCTCTCGAACCAGCTCGCCGGATATATCGCGGACCTGCACGGCCATCAGGCTCCGCACCACACGACCGTGCTGATCAATATCGGCAGCAATGACTACCAGGGCTTCCTGCAAAGCGAGAACCCGCAGACCATTGAGGAGGAGGTGCAGAACGTCGTGGGAAGCATCGCGCAGGCCATCGACACGCTCACGCATGCGGGAGTCGAGAAAATTGTCCTGTTCACACTACCGGATTTCGGTATCACGCCAGCGGTGCAGGCACTGGGCCCCGAGGCGGTTGAGTTTGCCCATGCCCTGGACGTGGCCAACAACACGGCGCTCGCGCAGATGGCCGCCAGTCACCCTAATGTGCAGGTGGTCGACGTCTTTCAGCTCAGCGAAGCGTTTTTTGCCGATCCGCACAGCTTTGGCTTTTCGGCAGACTTGAACCAGACCTGGGTCGGCCAGCTCGCGGCCGGTTCTCATCAATTCGCACCTAACGAGGTGGCATTTTTCGATGGCATCCACCCCACCACCGCAGCTCATGGAATCGTAGCCGCCTTTGCGGACGCCGTACTGACATCGGACAGCACTCAATTCCTTGACGGTACGCAAAGCGTCATTCACGCCGGGCACGGCGACAATTTCATCTTCGCTACTCCGATCAATCCGGCCAATCCCGCGCTCAACGACGACTACACGATCTACGGCGGCCCAGGCGCCGACGTGATCTTCGCCGGCTCAGGCAACGTGACGGTGCACGGCGGTTCGGGCAACGACCTGATCGCGGCCGGATCGGGCAACGCCACGCTCGATGGTGGCAGCGGCGCCGATGTCCTCGAAACCAATTCGACCGGCACCAACACACTCGCCGGTGGCGAGGGAAGCGACGCGCTCATTGTCAATCGCGCCGGCACGAATGCCCTGTTCGGCGGGTCGGGCAATGACCTCTTTGTGTTCAAGGAAAGCGCGAGCATCGTCAAATCCAATGGCAGTTTCAATTTCGGCCAACAGGTGATCAGCGGCGGCAGCGGCCACGACACGCTGAAGTTCATCATCAACGATCAGAATGCCAATGCCGAGAGTGCGCTGATCGCCGAGTTTCTCAGGATTGAATCCGCGTTCGATCTGGCGGCCAGGCACGGCCATGCCGGCAGCTTTGAGGTCGACGGGCTGCACGTCGCCGGTATTGAACGCATCGAACTACAAATCGACTCGGTCTCGACCAATCCGAATACGCCCTATCTCATCACGCATGATATCGCTCTGACCGATGGCCATGGCGGCCCGGTGAGCGACGCGCTGAGCCATTTGCTGCAAACCGCCGACCACTGGAATCTGCTGACGGTGTGATGACTGGACTCGGTACCGGCAAGATGAATGGCTCCCTTAAGGGGCTCGACGAATTAATGTTTCTTGAGTCGACTCCCGGACATAAGGGGAATCTAATGATGCCATCACCGTCCCTCGTTGGCGTCTACCGGTGACTGAGAGTTTTGCGCTCCCGCCTGATCCGGGGTGGAATGCAATGACCGATTACCCAGCTGCAATCCCACTGCTCGCAATTCAGCGACTCCGCTGCCCGAAATGCCGAACGCCCATGATGCTTGCGCGCGTCTCGCCGGGGCCCACAGGATTTGAACTTAGCAGGTTCGAATGCTCCACATGCGATCACGTCGAACAAATCGCTATAGCGTCAGATCCAATGAAGTCCGGTGATGTTGGCTGGCTCGTTGGCGAATTGCAGCCGCCAATATAGGAAATGCCTCCGCCCGGCGCGGCCACAATGCCCAGATCGAACACAATTGATCGCGTTCTTTCACTGGTAGCGGCATTCATTGTCGTCGCAATCATCATCATTGCCCCATACTGATCTCCTACAGCGGACATCGGCCACAAAAGAAAGAGGGGCGTCCAGGCCCCTCTCTCGGAAAAATGATGATCGCAGTGATTGTCAGTCATCATATTCCATCGAGATGTCCTGGCCGGTGTAGTCGGGCATCATCGCCGTCGCCACCAGGCTCACCACTGCGCATGCCGCGATGTAGATCGAGATCGCGTAGCCCGAATGGTAGCTCGCGAACAAGGCGGTCGCGATCAGCGGTGCCGGGCCGCCGGCGATAACCGATGCCAGTTGATACCCGAGGGAAGCGCCGCTGTAGCGCAGACGCGGTGTAAAGGCCTCGGCGATCAGCGCGGCCTGCGGCCCATACTGCATGTCATGCGGAATAAGCGACAGCACGATCGCGACGAACACCGCCAGGGGAGCCGCGGTGTCTACCATGCCGAAATAGAGGAAGCCGAACACGCCCGTGGTCGCCGCGCCGATCAGATACATCTTTTTGCGGCCGATGCGGTCGGAGATATGGCCCGACAGCGGGATGGTGACGAACGAAACGACGGAGGCTGCCAGCACCGCGCTCAAAATCAGGTTGCGCGACATATGCAACGTGCCCACCGCATAAGCGAAGATGAAAGCAGTGAAGATGTAGAACGGCGCCTGCTCCGACAACCGCAGCAAGGCCGACAGGATGATCTGCTTCGGCTGCTTTCTGATAACCTCGATGATCGGCGTCTTCTCGATCTTGTCGTTGTTAAGGAGCGCCTGGAACACCGGCGTCTCGAGAATGCCAAGGCGAATCCACAGGCCGACACCGACCAAAATTATCGACAGCGCGAAGGGAATGCGCCAGCCCCAGGTGGCGAACTGATCGCCGGACAACTGGCTGAAGGCGAGTACCGCGAGATTCGCCAGGAACAGGCCGCACGGCACGCCGAATTGCGGCCAGGACGCCACCAGGCCGCGCTGGCCGTGGTGACGCGACCATTCCATCGCCAGCAGAACGGACCCACCCCATTCGCCACCGACGCCGATGCCCTGAATCATCCGCAGCACCGTCAGGATAACCGCGCCCCAGATGCCGATCGTTTCGTAGGTCGGAACGAACGCGATCAGGAAGGTGGCGATGCCCATGCACAACAGCGTTGCAATCAGCGTCGCCTTGCGGCCGATGCGGTCTCCGTAGTGGCCGAAGATCGCGGCGCCGATCGGGCGCCCAACAAATCCAATGAAATAGGTTCCGAAGGCGGCGAGCGTCGCCGTGAGCGGATCCGAATTGGGAAAGAACAGCTTGCCGAAAATGAGCCCGGCTGCGGTGCCGTAAAGGAAGAAGTCGTACCACTCGATCGCAGTGCCAATCGTTGACGCGATAACCGCCTTGCGCAACTGTGTGCTATGCTCGGACGCGGATAGCGTCCCGAAAGTAGCTGTTATGGCCATTTGTCCCTCCGGTTCGTATCCTCGCCCCTTTTGGGATCAGGTTCTTGGCGACCGTCCCCAAACAGAGGATAAGTAATCCGGGATCTCCATCCAAGTCGTCCAAATGACGATCCCTGACAACTGGCTGTCGAGCCAACGCGGGTTTGATGTCGGCTATCTAGACACGTCACGTCGCTCGGAACCAAAATCTATCTGCGGTGATTAACGTCCTCGGGGCTTGCCATGACGGCACTCATGGCAACCATATTAATCTTCGCCGCCTACTTAGCCCTAGCTGTTGAGCAGCTTGATCGCGGCTTCATGCACCCGCGGATCGCCTGCGGCGATGATGCGGCCGCCGCTTTGGGCGGGCTTGCCGTCCCATGTGGTGACGATGCCGCCGGCGCCGGTGATGATCGGAATCAATGCTGCGATATCGTAAGGTTTCAGTTCGGTTTCGACCACGAGGTCGAGATGGCCGGCGGCGAGCATGCAGTAGGAATAGCAGTCGCCGCCATAGCGCGTCAGCCGCACCGCTTCCTCGACGCGTCCGAAGGCCGCGCGGTCGGCGGCGTTCATCAGCAGCGGGCTGGTCGTGAACGCGGTCGCCTCGTTCAGGGATGGGCACCGCCGCACTGCCAGCTTCCGCTCGCCCGATGGCCCCTGGTACTGGGCCGAGCCGCTGTCGCCGGAAAAGCGCTCGCCGATAAACGGCTGGTGCATCATGCCGAACACCGGCGTGCCCTGGTGCAATAGCGCGATCAGCGTGCCCCAGATCGGGAAGCCCGCGATAAAGGATTTGGTACCGTCGATCGGATCCAGCACCCAGACATATTCGGCGTCTTCGCGTTCGCTGCCGAATTCCTCGCCGACGATGCCGTGCTGGGGGAAATTGGCCTTGATCAGCCGCCGCATCACCGCTTCCGCCGCGCGGTCGGCTTCGGTCACCGGATCGAAATCGTGACTGGTGCTTTTGTTGTCGATGGAGAGCGAGGTGCGAAAGAACGGCAGGATGGTTTCGCCGGAGGAAGTCGCAAGGCGTCCGATGAAGGCTGTAAAATCAATGACCATCACGGCTGTTCCTTGAGGCGTGGAGCGGGGAGATTGCGTTGGCTCTTGCCTAGCCCAATCCTGCAAGCCGCGCACGGATTACGGAGACTTGTCCCGCCTGCATTCGGCACTTTTCGGCGCGCGAATCGGCGTTCGAAGCAAGACCGCTCGGTGGTGTATTTTCCGATAACGCCGTCGATCACGAATTCGAGAACTTAACGACGATGTTTCGCTGGTTCGCCCGATTGGCGCGGGCGCTGCCTTCAATACTTTGAAATTATAAGAGAAAACCTGCAGCCTGTCCTATGTTACCTGGGAACCAGCCCTGTGGATTTTGCATGGGAAAAGCTTCAAAAGCCCTTGCACTTTGTGCAGCGCGGTCGCATATTGTTGCGGTGCGGTAGCGCTCTTGCGCTATCGCTGCCCTCCTTGGGCGTTTCCTCCCTAGACTTGGGCCGCTTGTTTACTCAAGCGGCCCTTTTTTTTGAGAAGCGCTATTTTTTAAGCGCAGCTATTTTATGCGCTGCCATTCCGAGACACGCGTTTTCGCGTGAACGTCGACGTGCAATTGCACATCGTGGTGAATCCTTAGCTTCCAGTCCAGCGACTCTCTATTCTGCGGCGGCCTGGAACGGTCCGAGGTCGCCGAGCGGAACGGCGGCCAGCGCGTCGGCCAGGCTTGCAAAATCTTTAGCCACCTGGCCGAACCTCGCGCTGCGTTCGCGCCGCCGCTCGTCCATGTAGATCGCCCGGTTAAGTTCGAGCTGAATGGTGTGCAGTCCGCTGGCCGGGTTGCCGTAATGCTCGGTGATGAAACCACCGGCATAAGGCTTGTTGCGTCCGACCGAATAACCAAGCTGTCGCATGGTTTCCTCGACCATGTCGGGAAGCAGCGCCGCGCAACTGGTGCCGTAGCGGTCGCCGATCACCATGTCCGGCCGCCGCGGCTCGTCCCGCGACACCCCGATCGAGGGCATCGAATGGCAATCCACCACGACAACGGTTCCGAATGCCTGATGCGCCTTGTTGATCAGCCGCCGCAGCGCGCGGTGATAGGGCTTGTAGAGCGCCTCGATCCGCGCCAGCGCGTCGTCGACCGCAAGCCGCTCGCGATAGATTTCCTGCCCGTCGCCGACCACGCGCGGAATGGTTCCGAGACCACCGGCAACGCGCATCGATCGGGTATTGGCGAAGCTCGGCAATCGCCCCGTGAACATGCGCGGATCGAGCTCGTAGGGCTCCCGGTTAACGTCGACATAGGAGCGGGGGAAGTTGACCCTTACGGTCGGAAAACCGCGGTCGCTCAGGCCACCGATCAACTCGTCCATGAACGAATCCTCGGAGCGGCGCAGCGCGGGGAGGTCGATCCGCGACGCGTTAAGGAATTCGTCCGGGTAGATGGAGCCGGAATGCGGGGAATTGAAAATGATTGGCGCCCGCCAAACGGCCGGTTCCACGATCTCGAACGGAGGCGACAGTTCGCCATCTAACTGGGTCATCGTCGGGCGCCGTCCCTGGAATCCGCCGTTCTGATACATCCTTTCAGAAAAACGGAGCTTTTATGAGCACGCATTGTCGGTAATCACAACCGTTCTGCCAAGCGAAAAAAGTTTGAAACCGGCTGGAACGTGTCCAGGCCACACAAAACCCACACCTTCATTGATTCGGGGCGCGTTCC
>DATHHQ010000491.1:0-4243 GCA_035490095.1 Bradyrhizobium sp. | reverse complement strand
CTGAGGAGCGGCGTCTGCGCCGCGTCTCAAAGGATGAAGGGCGACGGTTTACGTCATGGTTCGAGACGCCGCGCGAGATGCGCGGCTCCTCACCATGAGGTTCATGGAACGCTCACTGTCCCGAAACCAGTTCCTCGACCTCGCGCAGCTGCTCCTTGCCGAAAAACATTTCCTTGCCGACAAAGAAAGTCGGCGAGCCGAAGGCGCCACGCTCGACCGCGGCTTGCGTGTTCTCGATCAGCTTCGCCTTGATGTCGGGGTCCTGGGCGCGCGCGAACAGCTTTGCTGCATCAAGGCCGGAGGCCGTGAACGCCTTGATCGCCACTTCAGGGTCGTCCATTTTCTTCGGCTCCACCCACATGTGATGAAACGCAGCATCGACATATTTCTCGAACACGCCCTCGAGCTGCGCGGCGACCGCGGCGCGCATCAGGTTGAGGGTGTTGACCGGAAAGAACGGGTTCATCGTGTAGGGCCTGACGTGAAAGCGCTTCACGAAGCGCTCGGTCTCCAGCGCCTGGAACTCCGGCTTGTTCTTGATGCCGGCAAGCGATTCGGCGGGGGATTTGTTGCCCGTGGCCTTGAAGATGCCGCCGAGCAGGATCGGGACATATTCGAATTTCGCGCCGGTGCGCTTCTCGATTCCCGGGATCGCCTCGTGACTGAGGAAAGCATTGGGGCTACCGACATCGAACATGAATTGCGGCGACGTCCTGGTCAAGGCGGACTCCCGTTTTCTTGTCAGCGCATTCTGGCGCAGCCCCGCCGGCGCGTCCACAGTAATGATGACGACCATAATACTCTGGGACCGCGAGGAAAGTCAGATCAGACCGCCGCGAGCGCATCGACCCCGATCACGCTTGGCGCGTTCAGGCTTTGGGCGATTCGGTGCGATCGCTGAAAGCGAGTTTGACGACGTGGTCGCGGATATCACCGGGCCAGCCGGCAATGAGCTCCGCGAAACCTCGCCGGTCGTCCGCGAACAACGCGCGCGAGGCTTCCTCGAAGCCCGCGAGATTGCCGGCCATGACAGACATGAAATGATAGGCCGCGTCTCTTGCCGCCCGGCCGCGATCGCGGTCGCCGCTGGCGCGACGTGCCTCCTCGACGAGCTTTCGAAGCGCCACCGAGGCGCCGCCGGGCTGTGCTCCGAGCCATTCCCAGTGCCGCGGCAACAGCGTCACCTCGCGGGCGACGACGCCGAGTTTGGGCCGCCCGCGCCCGCGCGGCTCCGGCGCCGATGGATCATCGGCGGGTGTTTCCGAATTCGGAGCGGGTTGGGGCAAGCGCGCAACGATATCTCGCTCGGTACCGCGCAGATCCAGGTCGATCGGCCGGCCGTTGGCATCGTCAAAGATGACGATGGGCCCCGCGACCGCGCTCTGGGACGCCTTCAGGACGGCAAGCGCGACCTCGGCCAGTGGGCCAGAAACCAGTCTTTGGTGGCCCATGAAGGCGGTGAAGCCCTGCGGAACTGTGTGGATCATCGGTCAATACTCTGAATTTCGGGTTGGTTGATTTATACCCGGGCAAATATCGATGTCAATATCACCCGGGTATAATATCCCGGGCCGGCGGGCGGTCGCTCGGTGCCGGCATGCGAAGCAACGTCCAATCGCCAACCTCGCCGCCCGCTGCTACGAGGTCAGCACGTCCAATCGTCGCCAATGCCCTGGGGGAATTCGCCATGCTGACCGTCCATCATCTCAACAATTCCCGCTCCCAGCGCGTGCTGTGGCTGCTGGAGGAACTCGGCGTGGCTTACGAGATCGTCCGCTATCAGCGTCAGCCGGACATGCGCGCGCCGGCTGAGCTGCGCGCGGTCCATCCGCTCGGAAAGTCGCCTGTCATCAGCGACAACGGCAACACCATCGCGGAGTCGGGCGCGATCGCCGAATACCTCATCGACACCTATGGCGAGGGGCGGCTGATACCGCCGCCGAAAACGCCGGAGCGGCTGCGCTACACCTATTGGCTGCACTATGCGGAAGGATCGGCGATGCCGCCGCTGTTGCTGAAGCTGTTGTTCACGTTGATGCCGAAGCGCACGCCGGCGCTGCTGCGCCCGCTGGTGCGCAAGGTCAGCAATCAGGCGCTGACCACGCTGGTCAATCCGCAGCTCAAGCAGCACATGGCGTACTGGGAAGCCGAACTCGGCAACAGCGAATGGTTCGCCGGCAGTGCGTTCACCGCCGCCGACATCCAGATGAGTTTTCCGCTCGAAGCCGCTGCGGCGCGCGGCGGACTCGACCAGGGTCATCCCAAGGCGATGGCATTTCTGGAAACCATTCACGCCCGCCCGGCTTACAAGCGCGCGCTTGAAAAGGGCGGTCCGTATTCGGTCGGGCGCTAGAAGAGGCCGCTCGTCATTTCGTCATTGCGAGGAGCGCAGCGACGATCTAGAGCGGGATGAGATGAGGTTGGGGCCGTGACGACGGACCATTTTTCTTCTCGTGTCCCGGACGCAAGCCGCACGAGCGCTGCGAGCCGGGGCCCATTCTACTTTGCATGGGGTTGTTTTCGCGATTTTGTGTCCGGGCTCCGCGGTGTACCGCCCCATAGCGCGTCGAAGACGCGCGTGAACGCGCTTATGAGGCGCTGCGCTGCGTCCGGGACACGAGATCGTTAGTGCTTCGCGCTCGCGGCGAATCGATCCAACTCCAATGCATCATGCTCTAGGGCTGCGTTGCCGCTATCACCTCTTTCACCAGACGTTCGAGACCGCCGATGTCTCCGGTAGGATCGACGCTGTCGCCGAGGCGAACGACGACAAGATGCTGCGACGGCAGGATCACGATGCGCTGGCCGAGAAACCCGAATGCAAAGAACGCGTCGCGTGGAATACCCATCCGCGCGCGCCCCTTGGCGTTTTCGTGTTCACTACGATTGGTCCAGAAACCGGCGCCGTAATCGGTGTTGAGCGTAGCGGCGGCTGAAAAGTCCACCCAGTCCTCGTGAAGAAGACGTTTTCCGCCGACCACGCCGTCATTGAGATAGAGCAAGCCAAAGCGCGCCCAGTCCCTGGCGCTGGCCAGCATGTTGGCTGATCCCTGCAGCGTGCCGCTGGCATCGAACTGCAGCGTCACGTTGCGCATCCCCAGTGGATTGAACAGCTCGCGCCACGCGAATGCCAGCGTCTGTTCCGGTCCGCCGACGGCGTCGCGAACGATCCGTGCCAACAGCTGGGTGGTCGCGCTGGAGTAGTGCCACCGCGTTCCCGGCGTAGCGATCATCGGGGCGGTCACGGCAAAGCCGGCCATGTCGCCGTATAAGTACATCTGGTTGGAGGGATCGAAGCCGGTGTTGGTTTCACCGAGCGCCAGACCCGTGGTCATTCGCATCAAGTGCTCGACCTCGATTTCGCGGCGCGGATCGTTCGGGCCGCGCCACTCGGGTATCGGCGCCGGCAGCGACGGCGAGATGAGGCCTTGTCGGGTGAGGATGCCAAGCAGCGCGTTGACAACAGACTTGGTCATGGAGAAGCCAACAAGCTGCGTATCGACGCGGACGCCGGGGGCATAGCGTTCGGCTATCACCCTGCCCTCGTGGACCACGACGACCGCTTTGGTCCGCCGAAACGGCGGCTCCGCGGGCTCTTCGAAGGCATGATCGAGCGCGGCTTTTAGCGCCGGGCCAGACGGCTGGACGATATCGGGGCCGGCAATGTCCGGCAGCAGCGGCGGGTTCTTCGGTACCCTCAGCGCTTCGACATCGCTCTTGAGCAGATAGGGTGCTTTCGATCCGCGCAGCAGCACGCAACCGAAGCCGTCATGAAATGCGGCGCGGCTGCCAAGCAGGCCTAGCACCGAAGCGTCGACGGTGTTGGCGGCGCGATCAAGTTGATATCGCATCAGCCACCGCAACCGGCGAATGCCAGGACGGTCCATGGTCTCCGCGAATACGGCTTGAGGATCGAGCCCCGATACGAAGGTCCTTGCGCAGACGCTGTCGGCGACAACGCCGGTCGCGACGCGAATGGCGCGATCGGGACGAAAATAGGCAGCCAGCGCCACGGCTATCACCAGCACCAACGCGGTAGCGATCCATTTTCGCCAAGCCACACGTCTCTCCCGCGCCCGCACCAGCAGCGTGGTTCTAGTATCTGGAATCACAAATCGGTATTGCAGCCCATCCTTCGAGACGGCCACTTCGCGGCCTCCTCAGGATGAGGTCTAACTTGTTGAAACACAACAACCTCATGCTGAGGAGCGAGCGACGCGAGCGTCTCGAAGCATGGGCAGCA
>DATHHQ010000490.1:0-2276 GCA_035490095.1 Bradyrhizobium sp. | reverse complement strand
CACAAGCGCATCCTGGATCAATCAGGTCGAGCGCTTCTTTGCGCTGATCACCGAGCGCAAAATCCGCCGCGGCATCTACCGTAGCGTCGCCGCGCTCCGAGCCGATATCGCTTCCTACATCGAACGACACAATCGTGATCCAAGCCCTTCAAATGGACCAAATCCGCAGACGACATCCTTCAATCAATCCAGCGCTTCTGCCTCCGCAATGCCCCGGTAAACGCATGATCAGAGGCAACGAACTTCTGGTTCAGGACACTAGGGCCCGAGTTCATCCAGTCGTTTGTTTTCATTTGCGTCGCGGCGCCAGATCGACGCCAAGCGCAGCGCGTGCGGCGATATGGAATACCGCTTCGATGCCACGGATCAGCGTGCCGCTATCCGGCGCCAGCAATCGCATGGCGAGCCCCGCCTGGTTCGGGGTCGCGGTTGCGCCAGCAAGACATCCGCAAGCGTCCGCCGCCGCCTCGATCTCCGCGATATCGGCCAATCGATCAGGTGCGGCGATCATGAGAACCGAACCGGCCGCGGCCATTCCGCCCAGCGTGCCGCAGCTTGTGGAGAGCTCTTCGCCGCTAACACTGCCCCGGTCGGAAACCAACAACCTCCCATCTGGTGCCATGATGCGGGTATGGTTCGAAAATCGCGTGAATGCTCGGCCGCGCCCATGCGGATCGTGGGCTGCAAAGCCTTCGGCCATGATCAAGGTTGCGCCGGCAGCGGCGGTTGCCGTCGTTTCGATGTAGAGATCGGCGCCGGGAAAAAGCACGTAAGGATCAGAAATAACGGCGCAAAACGCGTTGTCCTTCACCGTCACCGACTGGCACACGCTCGAACCCTGCCCTCGCGCGTCATGCACGACCGTCGATGCCTGCGTGGTGAGATTCAGCGCGGCGCCGGCGCCGATGACAAGATCAAGCGCCAGCCGGTCCGCGGCATAGAGTCCCCCGGATGCCGACTGAAGATACAACGTCGCGAGATCCGGCCGCATCCGGTCGAGCTGGAATGCGCGCGTGACGTGAAACGGATACCCGACATGCTGGCGGCGAAGCACGGTTCGTCCGCCGGCGAGTTCGGCAACCAACAGAACTTCCGCCTTTCGGCCGGCCTCAAACCTTGAAAAGGACTGCGGCACGAATTGCATCGGCAACCGCCTCCACTCCAACGCCGGATCGCGCGTTGGTAGCGATCACCGGCCGCCCGGCGCGCACGCGTTCCGCCTCGGCCAGCATCGGCGCAAGTTCGACTCCAACATAGGGCGCCAGATCGATCTTGTTGACGACCAGCAGGTCGCACCGCAACAGCCCGGGTCCGCGTTTGCGCGGAATGTCATCGCCGCCCGCGACATCGATCACAAACATCCACCAGTCGACCAGATCAAGCGAGAAGGTCGAGGCGAGATTATCACCGCCCGATTCGAACAGGATCAGTTCGACGCCGGGGAATCTGGCCTCAAGGTCATCGCCGGCCGCGATGTTCAATGTCGGATCCTCGCGGATCACGGTGTGCGGACAGGCCCCCGCCTCGACCGCGGATACGCGCGAGGGATCGATCAGGCCGGAGCGGCGCAGCCGTTCGGCATCTTCCTTGGTGACGAGATCGTTGGTGACCACCGCGAGATCGACGCCGCTGCGCTGCAATACCGGGATCAGCGCCTCGATCAACGCCGTCTTGCCGGATCCGACCGGGCCACCAATCCCGACCCGGGCCGCCGGCGATACGACCTGGGGCGCCGTATTCTCCTTGTTAATGGCATGCAGCATCTGTCACCTCAGCATATAGCGACGCGCGAGCGGCACTTCACATGCCGGCTCACAGGTGGCAAGCACACCGTCAACGAAGACATCGAAGGTCTCCGGATCGACGGAAATCTTTGGGCACGCATCGTTCCACAGCATGTCACGCTTCGACAGCCGTCGCGTACCGCCGACTGGCAGCATTTTCTTGGAAAGGCCAAGTTCGCCCGGTAGATCGCGCGCGATCGCCAGCGGATGCACGAAGCATGCCGACAAGGCCGCCGGCGCCCTGCCAAACGCGCCCCATTGCGGACGCATCAGGATCGGCTCGCAGGTCATCAACGAGGCCGCACTGTCACCCATTGCACCCCATGCGATGAAGCCGCCCTTGATCACGAGTTCAGGTTTGATGCCGAAAAAGGCCGGACGCCAGACCACAATATCGGCCAGCTTGCCATCCTCCAGCGAGCCGACATGGCCTGATATCCCGAACGTGCGCGCGGCGTTGATGGTGTATTTGGCGATATAGCGCAGGATGCG
>DATHHQ010000489.1:0-3631 GCA_035490095.1 Bradyrhizobium sp. | reverse complement strand
GGGCGCAACAACCGGCCGAGGTCAAGGTCGGTCTGATCGTGCCGCTTTCCGGCATCTATACCCGTCCGGGCCAGGTGATGCGCATGGGCGCGGAGATGGGCATCGAGCACATCAATGCGCAAGGCGGCATCAAGTCGCTCGGCGGCGCCAAGCTCAAGCTCGTGGTGATCGATTGCGGCGACACCACGGAAAAGGCCAAGAACGCAGCGCAGCGCATGGTGGCGCAGGAGACCGATCTCGTTGCGGCGACCGGCTCATATCTGAGCTCCTTCACGCTGGCCGTGACCGAGGTAACCGAGCGCGCCGAACTGCCGATGCTGACATTATCCTATTCGGATCTGCTGACCGAACGGGGCTTCAAATTCATCTTCCAGACTGCCGCGCCCGCGAGCCGGCAGTCCGAACTCGGCCTGCCCGAACTGATGAAGCTTGCCGAGACCGCATCCGGCAAACGCCCGAAGACGGTGGCGATGCTGATGGACAATACGGCGACGTCGGTTGCGACCGCCAAGGCGCTCAAGGAAAAGATCTTCGCCCAGGAAGGCCTTCAGTTGGTGGTGGAGGAAGTCTGGACGCCACCGCTCTCCGATGCCACCTCGCTGATCCAGAAGGTCAGGTCGGCTCGTCCCGACCTGCTGCTGTTCATGCCGAACGCCATATCGGACGCCAAGCTCGGCCTGGAGAAAATCAACGAGTTCGGCCTCGGCCAGGGCAAGATTCCGACAGTCTCCTTCAGCATCACGATTGCCGAACCCGACATGCTGCAAAGCGTCAGCCCCGACGTCGTCCAGGGCATCATGACCATCGTCGCCAATTGGGGTTCGAAGGGCCACGAGGATCTGATCGCCGAGCTGAAGGCAAAATACAAGGAGCCATGGATGACGCAGAACGTCATCTCGACCTATGGCGATATGTGGCTGATGAAGGCGGCGCTGGAAAAGGCCGGCAAAGCCGACCGCCTTGCCGTCGCGCAAGGACTCCGGACGATGGATGGCGGTCCTTCGAAACATTACCCAGGCGGTCAGCTGAAATTCGACGAGAAGGGCCGCCGCGTCGGCGCCGGGGTGGTGATCGTGCAGTGGCAGTCCGGCGTGCCTGTCACGGTATTTCCGCCCGATCTCGCACTGGCGGCGCCGTTCTGGCCGAAAAAATCCTGACTAAAACGCGTCTCGCCAATTTCAGGGAGTAATTGTCATGAACAAGATCACGCGACGCACGCTGCTTGCCGGCGCATCGATTGGATTGATGTCCTCTCGGGTGTGGGCGCAAGCGCCCTCCGAAGTGAAAGTCGGACTGCTGGTGCCGATCTCGGGCCTCTATGCACGCCCGGGAGCGGTAATGCGCGACGGCGCCGAGATGGGGGTGGATCACATCAATGCGCAAGGCGGCATCAAGTCGCTCGGAGGCGCCAAACTCAAACTTGTCGTGCTCGATTCCGGCGACACCACCGAGAAAGCCAAAAATGCGGCGCAGCGCATGGTCGCGCAAGAACCCGATCTGGTGGCGGCAAGCGGGGCCTATCTGAGCTCGTTCACGCTCGCGGTCACAGAGGTTACGGAGCGGGCCAATCTGCCGGTTCTCACCCTGTCCTACTCCGACCTGATCACCGATCGCGGATTCAAATATGTATTTCAGACCTCGGCAACGGCAGGATCCCAGGCCAAACAAGCCTTGCCGCAGATCATGAAGCTGGCGGAGACTGCTTCCGGCAAGAAGCCCAAGACCGTCGCGATCATCACCGACAACACCGGAGCATCGGTCGCCTCGGCAAAGTCGATGCGAGAGGGTTTGCTCGCCGAAAACGGGCTGCAACTGATTGTCGACGAAACCTTTACGCCACCGCTCGCCGACGCAACGTCGCTGGTCCAGAAAATCCGCTCCGCCAAACCGGACCTTTTGTTCTTCCTGCCGACCGTGATTTCCGACGCCAAGCTGTTGCTCGAGAAAATGAACGAGTTCGGCATGGGACAAGGCAAGATTCCAACCATCTCGTTCGGCATCGCCATCGCCGAACCCGACATGCTGCAGACCGTCAGCGCGGAATTGCTGCAGGGCGTGATTACCTGCGTCGCAAGCTGGGGTGCCAAGGGTCACGAGGCGCTGATCGCCGAGCTGAAAGCACGCTACAAAGAACCCTGGATGACGCAGAACGCAATCTCCACTTACGGCGACATGTGGGTAATCAAGGACGCGCTCGAAAAGGCCGGCAAGGCTGACCGGGTCGCCGTGGCCGAGGCCTTGCGTTCAATGGACGCGGGTCCTTCAAAATATTATCCGCTCGGCGAGATCAAGTTCGACGAAAAGGGCCGGCGTGTCGGCGCCGGCATGACGATCGTGCAGTGGCAATCCGGAGTTCCGGTGACGGTATTCCCGCCGCAACTGGCGCTGTCCCAGCCGTTCTGGCCCAAGAACTAGCGCCTACCTGCAACCGCAAACATTGGAAATCATCATGGACAAGGCGACATACGATCGAGGCCTCAAGATCCGCAAAAGCGTCCTTGGCGACGAATTCGTCGACAAGGCCATCGCGTCGGCCGACGACTTCAATCGTCCAATGCAGGACCTCACGACGGAATATTGCTGGGGTTATGTCTGGGGCCGCGATGGCCTTTCGCACAAGACCCGCAGTTTTCTCAACCTCGCGATGTTGTGCGCGCTCAACCGCCCGCACGAACTCAAGACCCATGTTCGTGGCGCGCTGACCAACGGCGCCACGCACGAGGAAATACGCGAGGTGTTCATGCAGGTCGCGATCTATTGCGGCGTGCCGGCCGGTGTCGATGCCTTCCGCAATGCACGGGAAGTCTTCGCCGAGCTCGATCAAAAGAAGTAAGCAGGGAGCCCTATCCGATGCTGAAGGACAAATGGGCGCTCGTGACCGGAGCAACGGCAGGCCTTGGACTTGCCGTGGCGGAAAGCCTTGCCGGCGCGGGAGCCAATATCGTCCTGCACGATTTGGTCGAGCCGAGAGAGACAAGGGATCGTCTTCGGTCCCGTTTTGACGTCGATGCGGTGAGCGTCGCCGCCGACCTGTCGCAACGCTCATCCATTGAAACCATGATGGCGGAGCTGCTCGGGCGCCACGCCGCGATCGATATCCTGGTGAATAACGCGGTGGTCCGGCACTTTGCGCCGGTCGAAGCTTTCGCGCCGGAACGATGGGAGGAAGCGCTGGCCGTCAATCTGTCGGCTCCGTTTCATCTCATTCGCCTTGCCTTGCCGGCCATGAGGAAACGCGGCTGGGGCCGCATCATCAACATGGCGTCGATCTATTCGACCCGCGCCGTCACCGACCGCATCGATTATGTGACGACCAAGACCGCCATCCTTGGCATGACCCGGGCGGTCGCGATCGAGACGACCACGGGCGGAATTACCTGTAACGCGATCTGTCCGGGTACGCTGCAGACGCCGGCCATTCAGGAGAAAATTGCATCGATCGCAGCGGCCGAAGGCCGCACCATCGACGAGGCCACGCGCGACTACCTGGCGGCACGCCAGCCGACCGGGCGGTTTGTTGCGATGGAAGGCGTCGGCGCGATGGTTGTCTTTCTCTGCGGCCAGGCCGCGCAGGACATCACAGGTGCGACCCTGCCGATCGATGGAGGCTGGTCCATCGCATGAGCGCAAA
>DATHHQ010000488.1:0-9074 GCA_035490095.1 Bradyrhizobium sp. | reverse complement strand
TGTGTTCGATGCTTGCCGCACTAAGCGCGGCCTCCGCCGCGCGTGCCGCGGAGTCTGAGCCCTGCCGGGAAATCCGGCTTCGGTTCGAAACGATCAAACCGCAGATCAGCGCCATCGAAGTGTCGTTGACGCTGTTTTCCGCCGTCGACAAGAATTGCCTCGATCTGGTGACCGAACTGCTCGATCACGGCGCATCGGTCGACGCGCGCGACCGCCTCGGCGCCCGGCCCCTCAGCCATGCCGCGAGGTTCGGACATCTGGCCATGGTTGATCTTCTGCTGGCGCGTGGCGCGCCGCTCGATGCACGCAACCTCGCCGGCGCCACCGCGCTGTTTCTTGCCGCCGACGGCGACCATACACAGGTTGCGCAGCGACTGATCGAACGGGGCGCGGATGTGAATGTTGCCGGACGCAGCGGAGTCACTCCGGTCGCTGCCGCCGCGTATAAGGGCAACGACGCCATCGTCGAAGCGTTGCTCGCCCGCGGCGCTGACGATCGCGCGCCCGATCAGACCGGCAAATTGCCGATCGTCTATGCGGTGGCGGGCGCGCGGCTTGACGTCGCGACGCGATTGCTGGCGCGCAATATCGATATCAATGCCCGCTATCCCAACGATCTGACCCTGCTGATGTGGGCTTCGGGTCCGGATGAATCGGCGCCAGAGACCCAGGCGATCAAAATCGTTGGGCAATTGCTGGATGCAGGCGCGCGTATCGATGATCGGGATGCCCGTGGCCGTACCGCTCTTATGATCGCGGCCGAGGGCGGCCGATCGGGGATCGCCGGTTTGCTGCTCGTGCGCGGGGCCGACCCCTCTCTGAAGGACAAAGCAGGAAAGCGCGCTGTCGACCTCACCGTGCTAACCTCGCTCCGCGAACAGCTGACACCGCGCTGACAATCGGCTCAGAGGCCTGCGAGGTATTCTGTCAGCGCCGCGAGGTCATCGGGAGCAGTGGCAAGCATCAAGTCGGACATGCCAGGGTTATTGCCTCGCGCGCGCGAACGAAAATCGCTGATGGTTTTCGTCATGTAATCCCTGCTCATGCCCGCTAAACGCGGCACGGTGCCGTCGCCCTGGAATTGATCCAGATGGCATCCGGTACAGCCAACGGAAGCATTGGCGCGCAAGGCCCGATTTGCAACTTCCTTTGGCGCCCTGGGTTGGCCGAGGTCGGGCCACGGCTTTTTCGAGAAATATTCCGCGATAGCCAGCATGTCCGCGCGTTCCATCGATGAGACGATCGGCTGCATGCTGTCGTTCTTGCGATCGCCGCGCTTGAAATCGCGCAGCTGGATGTAGAGGTAGCCCTGCTGCTGTCCCCAGATAACGGGAATTGTCTTGTCAACCGGCTTGCCGTTCTGGCCATGACAGCCCGCGCAAACCTGAGTCTTTTCTTCGATGCTCTGCGCGCTCAACGACGTTGCAGTGATGGTCAAGACAATCAAAAATCCAACAATGCCAAAAATGCACGCGCTTAACTTACCGCTCATTCATCCAATCCAGTCAGGACCATTAAAACAAGCGGGACCGCAACCGGCGGTCCCGCTCGACTGTTCGATAATCGCCTCGGCCTTCAGTTGAGCGAGAAAGCGATGATGTTGTTGCCGCGACGGAAATCGACTTGCGTGTTGCCGCCCGCGCCGACCACGACATATTGCTTGCCATCCACCATGTAGGTCGACGGCGGCGCATTGACGCCGGCGCCGGCGCGGAAATTCCACAATTCCTTGCCGCTGGATGAATCGTAAGCGGCGAACTTGCCGTTGCCCTCACCCGTGAAAACAAGGCCGCCTGCGGTGGCGAGAATGCCGCCGATCATCGGTTGTGGCGTCTTCACCTGCCACTTGATCTTGCCGGTATTGTAATCGACTGCGGTAATATTGCCCGCCTGCGCCTCGCCCGGGATCACCTTGAAGGCGCCACCAAGCCACAACTTGCCGTTCGGATATGGCGAGTTCTCGACATGGTAGGTCATCGGCTGATGCAGGTTGATGGCATAGGCGAGCCCCTGCCCTGGGTCGGTCGCGATCGGCGACCATTCGACACCACCATTGGCCCCCGGCAGCATGCGCGCGCCTTCCTTCGTGGGCAGCACCCACATGTTCTCCTGCGGCACCATGGCTTGGGAGAAACGGATCAGGCTGCAGTCCTTGCGGTCGTGAACATAGATGTGACCGGTCTTGCCGGCGTGGATCACACCCGGGATGATCTTGCCATCCTTGCCTTTGACGTCCACCAGCACCGGCGGGCTTACGGCATCAAGGTCCCAGACGTCATGGGCGATATATTGAAGATGGCATACGTATTTGCCGGTCTCGAGATCGATGGATACCAGCGAGTCCGTATAAAGATTGTCACCGGGGCGATTCGAACCATCGAGATCCGGCGATGGATTGCCGACGACAAAATAGAGCCGGTTCGTCGCTAGATCGATGGCAGGATTTTGCCACACGCCGCCGCCCAGCTTCTGGTAGGGATCGCCGGTTTTGGCCAGCTGGTCCTTTTCAACCTGGATATCGCGGTGCATGTCCCGGCCGGTGGCGTCTTTCGTCGCCCAGACACCAACTGAACTCTCCGGTACCGTATTGAACGTCCAAAGCAGCTTGCCGGTCTTGGCGTCATAGGCTTTCAGAAAGCCGCGAATGCCATACTCGCCGCCGTTGGTTCCGATCAGAACCTTGTCCTTGATGACGGTCGGAGCCATCGTCTCGCTGTATCCGAGCTCCGGATCTGCGATATCGCTCTGCCACACCACATCGCCGGTCTTGGCGTTGAGCGCCACAAGCTTGGCGTCAAGCGTGGCCAGGTAGACGAGGTCACCGAGAACCTGAACGCCGCGATTGTTGGGGCCGCAGCAATAGGTCGTTACCGGTCCCATCTTGTGCTTGTAGTGCCAGATTTCTGCACCGGTCTTGGCGTCGAGCGCATAGACGTGGCTGAACGACGTCGTGACGTACATGATGCCGTTGATGACGATGGGTGACGTCTCAAGCGATTCCTTCACCTCCGTCTGGAAGATCCACGCGACGTGCAGATTCTTCACATTGTTGCGCCCGATTTGCCGGGCCGGATGAAAACGCGTTTGTGCGTAATTACCGTTGGTCAGCAGAAAGTTGTTGGCATTGGTGTCTGCCTTGTTGAGCTGATCTTGCGAGACCGAAGAAATCTTGGCCTTGCCGGATATCGATTTGGCTTCCTGCTTAACTTCTTGCGCAAACACCGGTCCTATCAGAATACCGGCAACCCCCGCCAAAGCGACGGCCAAAATGGAACGCTTATCCATTCTTTCCTCCCCAGATTTTTATAGTTGATCTCAACACGACATTCCCGAATGCCGAGCCGGACCGGCGCAATCTGGCCGGGTGGAACAAATTTGACAAGGCGAAAACGCCGAACGTGAGCGAAGTTGCTGCGGACAACGGCTGGCCTGACGTGGAAACGCAGATGCTGCGTTGCAGTGAACCGGCAGACCGAGCTAGCCCGGAACTTCGGTTACGTAATTTGCGTGCCCGCGCGGGATGTGGAACGCTCGGTCTCAGGTCGGTGTCGAGGTGTCTGGATGGCGACGACAAATGCGAATCCTGATTCCTTCGGTGACCGCGGCCCTCTTTTGCGATGGCTGGTCTTCACCGGCCTGTGTGTTTTTGCCTTTGTCCTGCTGTGGCGCTTCGGACTGATCCGCCAGATGGTCGCCAGCGACCGCACCTATCTCTCCTCGATCATCGGTCTGCTCTATGTTGCGGCGTCGATGCATTGCCTGTGGCGCACCATCGTGATCTCGCGCGAGGCCGATGCGGCCCGCCGCGGCGGCGCGTTGATCGCAGCCGGATCGGGTGGCCTGAACGTTGAGGGCGACGCGATTATCGTCGACGGCGCCGGCAAACTCCCGCCCTGCCTGGTCTCGGCGCATATCCATGATCTCGCAGTCAAGGCGCGCCTGCAGGGCCCGCGCAGACTCGACCAGACGCTGCTGCTGCGCGGGCTCGCGGGCCGGCTGCGCGGTTCCAACCAGTTCGGCGCCTTCGCCAGCGACACGCTGATGAAGCTCGGCCTGCTCGGCACCATCATCGGCTTCATCATGATGCTGGCGCCGATCGCCGGGCTCGACCCCAGCGATCGCGGCGCCATCAAATCCTCGATGAACCTGATGAGCGACGGCATGGCGGTTGCCATGTACACCACCCTCGCCGGCCTCGTCGGCTCGATCCTGGTCAGGATCCAATACTACATGCTCGACGATGCGACCGCGAAGCTGTTTGCCTATGCCGTCGGCCTGACTGAAGTCCGCGTGGTATCGGTCCTCGAAGATCAGCCCGGAGCGGCGGAATGATCGACGAGTTCGAGCTTATGCCGCAGGAAGAACCGTTCGATCCGTTCGCCGTCATGCTGTTCAAGGCGCTGCAGGTCCTTGCCTTCCTGTTTTTCATTGCCCTGCTCGCGATCGCGCCCGAGGCAAAGGATGGCAAGATCGACAGCAAGGCGGAATTCCTTGTTACGATGTCCTGGCCCGACCAGCATCCTGACGACTTCGACATGTTCGTCCAGGACCCGATCGGCAACATGGTCTGGTATCGCCGGCGCGAGGCCGGATTCATGTTGCTCGATCGTGACGATCGCGGCGGCGCCAATGATTTCATTCTGGTCAACGGGCGCAAAGTGCTGTCGCCGATCCGCCAGGAAACCGTCAGCATCCGCGGCATCGTCGCCGGCGAGTACACCGTCAACGTCTATCATTTTGTCGCCATGGGCCGCGAACCCGTGCCGGTTTCGGTGAAGGTCGAGAAACTTAATCCAACGGTGCAGGTCGTCCATTACGCCAAGATCATGATGGAAAGCGCGGGCACCGAACGCACCGCCGTCCGCTTTTCGATCGATGCCAGCGGCGGCGTCGTCGACGTCAACCTTCACGAGAAGTCGCTGCTGCAGACCCTGCGCAATCGGCTCAGCAAAAGCGGCTGACTGAACATGGAGTTGCAGAAGGAAATCCTCGGATTGGCGATTGCATACGCGCTGCTGGCGGCGTTGTTGCTTGTCATCGCGTTGCGGGCCCGCATTCCCTGGCCGCTCAAGGTCGCCATGGTGCTCGTTACCAGCGTCTATTACTGCGTGGCATTTTTCCGCATCGAATATCTGCCCGGTTGGTCGGCGACCGCACCGCTGCCGCCGCAATTCCAGTTGCTCTGGGCGCGGATCGTCGAACCGAACCCGCTCGATCGGGACCCCGGTGCGGTGCATGTCTGGATCGAGGCGCTCGATGCGGCCAACCTTCCGAGCGGTCAACCCCGGGCCTATCGACTTCCCTATTCGGCAACGCTTGCCGCCAAGGTGCAAGCCGCGCGCGACGAAATCATGAAAGGCCATCCGCAGGGAGGGCGCGCCGCCGACCTCGGGGCGGGCAATGGACAACCCGCACCCGAGGGGCCGTCTGATGTCTCGACTTTTCGTCCCGCAGCCGCGCCGGGCGGCGATCCGACCGGCGGCGGCCCGCTCGATCTATCGTTCCTGACCGGCGAATCCGGCAACATCGAATTCGCGCCGCTGCCGGTTCCGATTCTGCCTGCCAAGGATACGCCCTGAACGCCGATCGAAGCGCGCGCGTAGGGTCGATCCATCTCCTCGACGAGACCTCTTGATCTCGCCGATTCAATGACAAGCAACGTGCTCGCGATTTGGGCAAAATGCCGGACCGCTATCGCCCCAACCAACGCAGACGCAAAGCGCGATACACGATCGATCAGACGCCCCCGGGCTGAACGTAACAGAATACGTAACCGTTGCGGCTCAGGAATACGATGCCGTGACCGGTTGGATTCGCTCTGTCCCATTTGAGCTTGTGGTTCGGGATTTCTATTTCCGTTCCGATCTCGACGTGAGGCCGGCCGCGCGGTTCGTCGGGCCGGTCGTCGGTGATCTTGACGTAGGTCTTGCCGTCCCTGACATGGACTTCATCCGCCCAGTAGGCGTCGGCTTCGCCGCAACATGATGCAGTTGGAACATCCGGCTGCATCAGAGCCTGATACCATTCCCGGATTGCCGGATCTACCGCTTCCCATTGTCCTAAATCACGGGCGTTCACGCCGGCAATAAAGCAACCGAAAATACTCAGAAAAAGGATGATAAGTTTCATCCATCTCGCTCCTGTGTTCTCCGGCAGAATCATCAAAGCAATGTTCGTGCCGCGAATCAGTGCGCTGTGATAACGTCGCGGAACACCAACCATCGGCGCGATGAGCGCCCTGGCCTGATTGCAGGAGACGACGAGGAAAATATTCGATCGATTGGAGCTTATCGGCTTCTTGTCGAGAGGCGCGTCGCCGAATGCTCGACAAGCACGAGCTAATGCTCAGGCACGTCGCGAGGCAGGATCGCGTGGTGGCCAGCGGCCCGCCTCTGCCAGGCCAAGGAAGCGCTCCAGCGTTTCGTTGAACAGCGCCGGCTCCTCGAGATTCAGGATGTGGCCCGTCTTCGGAAACATCGCCAGCCCCGAGGCCGGAATGGTCTGTTTGAGGAACAGGCTCGGCTCGATACATGCGTCGTCTTCATCGCCAACGATGATCAGAGCCGGCAGCGTCAAGCGCCGGATGCGATCCTCGAAGGCGTAGATCGACGGCCGCCCGCCCTGAAAGCCACGCTGGGTATGCGCCGACCCCTGCGCGTCGTGACGCGCCAGCGCTTCCATGAATTCCAGAAATCCGCGAGGGTCCTTGACCTTGAAGGCAATCCGGTTCGGCGAATTACCGTAGGTCTTGGCGACCTCGGCGGATCCCAGCGTTTCGAAGTCGCGGGCATTCTTTTGCGCGCTTTCGCGGAAGGCATCGATATGGGCCGGCTCCGAACCGGAGCCGACGCCGGCGAGCGTCAGTGACAGCACGCGCTGCGGACGATGCAGCCCGACCTGAAGCGACGAATAGGCCCCCATCGAGAGTCCGGCCAAATGCGCCCGTTCAATCCCGAGATGGTCAAGCACCGCAAGCGCATCGTCCCGGAAGTGCTCGTAGGTGAAAGCGTCCGCCGAGGGCACCTCGGATGGCGCATAGCCTCGCGCCGAATAGGCGATGCAGCGATGACGGCGCGAGAAGTAACGCATCTGCGGCTCCCAGCTCGCGTAGTCGGCCGCGAACTCGTGCAGGAACAGGATTGGCGAACCAGTTCCGGCTTCTTCATAGTAGAGCCGCGTGGAATCCCGCGCAGTAGCGTAAGGCATGACGATCTCCTGTCGGCGCCGGCATCGCGCGCCTTGATGCACGTGAGCTCATGCGCGACTTCTAGCATTGCCATGAGAGCCCCGATATCCTATCGACAAAAACAGAAAAAAACACGAGGGGGCGAGGAAATGCTGGCGCGGATTCTCCTGACGACATCATGGTGGAGCTGATGCAGGCTGCTGGCTTGCAACGGGCCTGGGTCGCGGTTTGCTTTGTCCTCGCTCTGTCATCCAGCGCGATGGCGCAGGATTACCCTACGCGCACCATCAAGATGATCGTGCCGACCGGTGCCGGCGGCGTCACCGACATTCTGGCGCGACTGGTTGGCAAGAGCATCAGCGACCAGCTTGGCCAACCCGTTATCGTCGACAACCGCACCGGCGCCGGCGGCACGATCGGAACGCGAGCGGTCGCGCAAGCCGAACCCGACGGCTACACCTTGCTGATGGTGTTTCCAAGCCATGCCGCCAACCCTGCGCTCTATGCCAACCTGCCCTACGACAGCGAAAAGGACTTTGCTCCGATCTCCATGGTGACGAAGGTCAGTGAAATCCTGCTGGTTCCCAATTCGTCGCCGGCAAAGTCGGTGAAGGAATTCGTCGAGCTCGCGCGTCAAGGCGAGCTCAATTATGCGTCGGTCGGGGTGGGAAGCCTTGCCCATCTGGCGAGCGAGCTTTTCCTTTCCATGGCCGGCGTGCGGATGACTCACATCCCCTATCGCAGCGTGCCCCAGGCGCAGCAGGCGGTGATGACCGGCGAAGTGGCGGCATTCTTTGACACGCCGATTACAGCACTTCCGCAGATCCGCGCCGGCACCGTGAGAGCACTTGGCGTCAGTACCCGCAAGCGGCTCGCGGTCGCGCCGGAGATACCGACGATCGCGGAAGCTGGCCTTGCTGACTACGAAGTAACGGGATGGAACGGTGTACTCGCGCCGGCCAATACGCCGCGGCCGATCATCGACAAGCTCAACAAGACCATCGTGGAGGCGCTTAAAGCGCCCGAGATCGAAAAATTCCTCATCGAGCAAGGCCTCGAGCCCGCGGGCAACAGCCCCGAGGAGTTTGCGCGGCTGATGCACGCCGACATCGAAAAATGGATTCGGTTGACGCGCGAAGCCGGCATCAAGCCGCAATAGACGCGGGGGTGGCCGTCGTGACACAACCGTCATTCCGGGGCGATGCCAACGGGTCCCCGCAAAGCGCGGCCCGTTGACAGGCTCCGCATCGAACCTCAGATGTGCAATTGCACATCGGGGAATCTCGAGATTCCCCGGTGCGCAATTGCGCACCTGAGGTCTGGTCCTGCGGACCATCCCGGAATGACGGCGTCTTGATTGCTTCGCGGAGCCTGTCATCGGGCGCGCATTCGCGCGACCCGTTGGCTCGCAATGACGGGTCCAAACTCTAGCGTCGTCCCGGCGAAGGCCGGGACCCATAACCACCGGCGTTTGTGGTTACCGAAAGTATCGACCAACGTGCCAAAACACAAACGGCACGGCGTATGGGTCCCGGCGTTCGCCGGGACGACGCAAGATGATGCAAATTGTCAAACAGCAAACACACGTTCACGCCCTCGCCGCGCCATGCGCCCGAGCCGTTGATAAATCTTCCGCCCAAAGAGGGCGTGGGGAATGCCGGATGCCCGTTGCACCCGCGGCCCCGTGTGCACTTGGTAGTGGTAGAACGCACACGAGTAACAACGAGTACACCGGAATCACCCGACATTCCCGCACGCAATGGTTTTAACGGTTTCCTTCGTGCTCTTGTGTCCGAAAAATCTGCCAGAATATGCGAACGGGCGGTTCTCACCAACCGCCCGTCGCTGGGTCTGAGCCCGTTCGTGCTCGAAGGCCAAGAGCCTGCCG
>DATHHQ010000487.1:0-5753 GCA_035490095.1 Bradyrhizobium sp. | reverse complement strand
GCGCTGCTCCATCGCAGCCTCAGTGACGAGAAACGCACGCGCGATCTGTTTCACCGTCAAGCCGGAGACGATGCGCAGCGCCAGCGCGATCTGCTGCGTCGCCGGCAGATCGGGATGGCAGCAGATGAACAGCAGCCGCAGGATGTCGTCGCGATAATGCGAACCGTCGAGCCGTTCGGCCAGCGCCTCCTCGGCGTCGTCGAGATCGGAGATCGCCTCGTCCTCGGGCAGCGGCTGCTGCTTGCGGTTCCGCCTGATATCATCGATCGCGACATTGCGTCCGACCATGATCAGCCAGGCCGCCGGGTCGCGCGGCGGACCGTTCTGCGGCCAGCTTTTCAGCGCGCGCAGGCAGGCGTTCTGGAACGCCTCCTCGGCGGTGTCGAGATTGCGGAAATAGCGCAGCAGCGCGCCGACCGCCTGGGGACGCGCCGAAGTCAGCGCGGCATCGATCCAGGCGGTGTCGGTCACGGCTTGATGCTCCCCGGGTTCAGCACACCTACCGGGCGAATTTCATAAGCGCCGCCGGGATTGGCCGCCCCGAGATCGCGGGCGACGTCGAGCGCCTCGTCGAGATTCTTGCAGTCGACGACGTAGAAGCCGAGCAGCTGCTCCTTGGTCTCGGCATAGGGCCCGTCGATCACGAGCGGCGGATCCTCCTTGCGCAGCGTGGTCGCCGATGTCGTCGGCAACAGCCGCGCCACCGGTCCAAGCCGGCCCTGTTTTGTCAGCTTGTCCTGCACGACGGCAAGCTTCTTCATGACGGCGGCGTCTTGTTCCTTGGTCCAGGAACCGACGGTGTCTTCATCGTGGTAGCAAAGGATGGCGTAGAGCATGGGGAAGGTTCCCGTTTGATTGGAAGACGAATGAGTATGACGGTGGCCGACAGGGAAGGGAAATATTTTGCACAGACAACCCGGACCGGTAAGATCACTCGCAATTCCGCAAAGTAAAAGGCGAAAATCCGATGAATAAAGGTGCGCTCGCCCTGCTGGTGCGCGGCGGGTCCGCAAACTGGTCTCCCGAACGATGGAAGCGCCGGTTCGACATCGTGTGCAAGGACCGGAGCGTCTTGCTGCTACCGCAGGCGGGCTTCGATCCAACGGAGGTCCACTACGCCGCGGTCTGGAAGCCGGGCCATGGCGATCTTGCCGCGTTTCCAAACCTGCGCGTCATTTTCAATCTGGGTGCGGGCGTCGACGCGCTGATGGCCGATTCGAGCCTGCCGAAAGTGCCGCTGGTTCGCGTGGCGGTCGGCGATCTCACCCATCGAATGACGGAATATGTCGTGCTTCACGTGCTGATGCATCATCGGCAGGAGCTTTACTTGAGAGCCAGCCAGCGCGAGAAGCGCTGGGAGCCGAAGTTTCAATGGCCGGCGAGCGCGATTTCCGTCGGCATCATGGGCCTTGGCACGCTCGGGGCCGACGCCGCCGAAGCGCTCAGGCTGATCGGCTTTCGCGTAGCGGGCTGGAGCCGCAGCCCGAAGGAGATCGAGGGCATCGAGTGCTTTCACGGCAGCGGGCAGATCGAAGCGTTTCTGCAGCGGAGCAACATCCTGGTCTGCCTGCTGCCGCTCACATCGGATACCCGACACATCCTGAACCGGGAATTGTTCGCAAAGCTCAACCGCAACAGTCCGCTCGGTGCACCGGTCCTGATCAATGCCGGGCGTGGCGGGCTGCAAGACGAAGCCGACATCCTGCAATGCCTCGACGACGGCACGCTCGGTGCCGCATCGCTCGACGTCTTCGCCAATGAACCGCTTCCGGCGGACAGTCCGTTCTGGACCCATCCCAAGGTCGTTCTGACGCCGCATAACGCCGCCGATACCGATCCCGAAGAGATATCGAAATACGTGGCGCGGCAGATCGAACGCTTTGAAGCCGGCGGCGCGTTGGAGAATGTCGTCGATCCCACGCGCGGCTATTAGATATCTGCGTCGTCACCGCCTGGTGCGCAATTGCGCACCGGGAGCCGGGACCACGCCGGGACTAACCGCGCACCATCACATCGATCGCACCGTTCACGATCGCTTCCAGCTCCTTGCGCGGCACGCGCGCGCGGGCGCGGACGGCAATGCTGTGGATGGTCGCGGATGCCAATTGCGCGAGCACCACGGGATCGGCTGTTTGCGGCAGTTCGCCGCTCTCTTTCGCAAGCCGAAAGCAGGCGGTGAACGCCTTGTCGAGTTCGGAAAATCCCTCCAGCACCATGCTGCGGATTTCGGGATCGGACACCGCTTCGGAGGCTGCCGTCATCACTGTGAAGCAGCCGCGCGGGCCGGCGTCGCCGGAGAGATAGATATCGAGCGCCACCGCAAAGATGCGCTCCAGCCGCCTTCGGATCGGCAGTTCTTCTCTGAAGATGTCGATCATCGCCGCGCGCGCGTCGGCGCGGTAGCGCGCATAGCTCTTGATGTAGAGCTCGCGCTTGTCGCCGAACGCGCCGTAAAGGCTCGGCCGGTTCATGCCGGTGGCGGCGCTGAGGTCGTCGAGCGAGGTGGCGGCGAAGCCGTCCTTGCGAAACAGATCGAGCGCCTTGCCGAGCGCGATTTCGGGCTGATAGGCGCGCGGCCGGCCGCGGCGCCTTGGCGCAACAGCATCGGGGTTCGCCGCCGGCTTTTTAGTTTTTTGTACCATTTCGCAATAAACTCCTTGACGCGACTTATATTATGCGGAACAGTATAAAAATCAACCCAGGTCTCGAAAGCCGGGACCGAACCGCCAAGGAGGCATCCATGGACCTGTATTTCTCGCCGCTCGCCTGCTCGCTGGCGACCCGCATCGCGCTGTATGAAGCCGGCGCCGAGGCCAACTATCTCGAGGTCGATCCCAAAACCAAGGTCGTGCAGAACGACGGCTCGGACTTCCGGCAGGTCAACCCGCTTGGCCTGGTGCCGACGCTGCGCACCGATGACGGAACCGTGCTCACCGAAAACGCCGCGATCCTGCAATATGTCGCGGATCGTTTCCCGCAGGCCGGCATCTCAACAGGCCCCGGCATGGAGCGCAGCCGGCTGCATCAATGGCTCTGCTTCATCGGGACCGAGTTGCACAAGGGATTGTTCGTGCCGGTGCTCGACAAGAAAGCGCCGCCGGAGGTGAAGACCTACATCCTCGGCAAGGGTTTGTCGCGGCTCGACTATCTCGAAAACTATCTCAAGGGCCGCGAATTCCTGCTCGATCATTTCAGCGTCGCCGACGCCTACCTCGTCACCGTCATCAACTGGACCATGGCGACGCCGCCGATCGAACTTGCAAAATGGCCGGCCGTGAAAGCGTATTACGAGCGGCTGCGCGCGCGCCCCAGTATCGCCAAGGCGGTCGCCGAGGAATTCAAGCTGTATCAGGCCGAACTCGCGCGGCACAAGGCGGCGGCGTAATTCAATTGTCGTCCCGGCGAATGCCGGGACCCATAACCACAGGCGTTCGCGGCTTAAGGCAGCCGTCGCACACCGCGCTTCAATCGAAAATCCTCGGCGTATGGGCCCCGGCGTTCGCCGGGGCGACGCCGTTGGAGTTGATGTGCAGACTTCAAAACGGACTTTCACCCAATCCCGGAACATCCGCCGGCCGTGGGCCCGGTGCGGCCCAGCGAAAGCGGCGGTCGGCTTCCGCGATCGCGACATCGTTGATGCTGGCTTCGCGGCGGCGCATCAGGCCGTGCTCGTCGAATTCCCATTGCTCGTTGCCGTAGGAACGGTGCCACTGCCCGGCATCGTCATGCCATTCGTATTGAAACCGCACCGCGATGCGGTTGCCGTCGAACGCCCAGAGATCCTTGATCAGGCGATACTCGTGCTCCCTCGCCCATTTGCGGGTGAGGAACGCAACGATCGCGGCGCGGCCTTCGAAAAATTCGGAGCGGTTACGCCAGCGGCTATCCTCGGTATAGGCCAAGGCCACGCGCTCGGGATCGCGCGAATTCCAGGCGTCTTCGGCCATGCGGGCCTTTTGCGCGGCGGTCTCTCTGGTAAACGGCGGAAGCGGGGGACGCGACATGACAGCCTCGGGTGTTGGTAACGACCGCGAGATTGTATCGCCGCGTTGCGACGAGTCGATGGCGAGTTGCCTATCGTCCGATAGCTGGATCTGATCAGCGTTCGGCAACGTCGGCAGCGCTGTCGAAAATGGGGTGCGCGCCCTTCGCTGACGAAGGCGGCGCTCGATGCCGGAAAAAGGCGGAAGCGAACAGGTCTCACTGCCTGGCGGTGTGACCCCAGGTTTCGTCCCAATCCTGGCCCGCGGCATCGACAACGCGGCCGTCGGCCTCGAAGAACTTGTTGGGGACCTGGAAGATCGCCAGCATCAGCCCGCCCTCGGGACACCATGCGACGTGGCGGCTGCCCTGCTCGCGCCAGATGAATTCGCCGGCCTTGGCCTCGATTCCCTTCGCTGGGCCTTCCTTGTCGACGAGGCTGCCCTCAAGAACGTAGGTCTGCTCGATGTTGACATGTTCGTGGTCGGGCAGCACCGCACCCGGCGCGAACCGCATCAACGCGGTCATCAGGCCGGTCGTGCGATCGAACAGCAGCGTCTTGGCTTCGCAGCCGGGGAAGCGGGTCTTCTGCCATTCCATGCTCTCAGGGCGAACGACGTGGGAATGCGTGTCGGCGGTCTGGGAACCCTTCGGCGTCACGGCGTCCATGGCAATGCTCCGTTCCAGTGAACCTCAAGCGATCATAGCAGCTTTGCTTGCGCCCGTCAGCCGGCTCTCCCACGGCTTCGCTCGACGTCCATCGCTATAGGCTTTATCGTTCCCAGCCCGAACGATCGGCGGCGTCTCAATGAAAAATGGGTTCTACTCTATTCACATCCATATGCTCGACGGCGTAAGGGGCCGCGACAGCGGCGTATTCGTGCTGCGAAACGGCGTGCTCATCGGCGGGGGCCCTTATTTCTGGTCGGTCGGCTCCTACATCGTGGATAACGGGACATGGAAGGGCGACCTGCGCACCAATCAGCACACGCCGTTTGCTGACCGCTTCGTTCGCCCGCTATTCGCTGGGCAGGAAGTCACCAGCGGGTTTTCGGGAACTTTTGCCGACGACCGGGCCGAGGTATTCGGCACCACCCTGGTGGGAAACCGAAGCCTGAGTTTTCGCGCGACGTTGAAGAGACTGGCGGATATTTGATGCGTCGGATGCCGGCGATAGCCGTCTTTGCAGCCACACGCGACTTCCGTGCTAGCTAGGCCGTAACGCTGAACGCCAGTGCAATAGCTCCCACCAGAATGAGGCTGACAGCCCAGGTCGTCTCCAGATTGAACCAACTCCGCTGCATGAACTTGAGGCCGAGATAGCGATAGACCAGCCACGCCGACAATCCACCGGCAGCGATCATCGAGGCCGAGTGGACCACAGAGGTCAGGACCGCCATGCCGAGATTGAAGTTGATGAGGGCCCCTGCCGCCTGATGACCCTTGTCGAGGTCGGGAGCCCGACAGAGTCCCAGATAGATCGGCACGAGCATCAGTCCTGCGCCGTGCGCGATCGCCACGGCGAACGACCAAAGCCCCAGTTGCGTCGGTCGTATCCGCGCCAAGGCCCGTGGATGGCGCCGGTTGATGAGCCGGAAGATGCCGAACCCGATGACAAGCACGGCGGCGCTGATCTGTATCTGGCGCTGCCATTCGACCAGTGTAACCAGCAGCGCAAAGGGAAGAAGTACTAGAAGCATGGCCAGCAGATGGCCGGCCGTCAGCGGCCAAAGCGCCGCCACCAGGGCACGCGAGCTCTTTTCCATCAGACC
>DATHHQ010000486.1:0-4153 GCA_035490095.1 Bradyrhizobium sp. | reverse complement strand
AACCGCTCACGGAGAGCAATCCGCCCTGCGCTCGCATCGCACGCCTAACACTGCTGCGTCCACCGCATCCCATCCCGCGTCCGTGACGATCGCGATACGCCCCTTGTGTGGGACGAGACAGCGGCGGCTATAGAAGTGATTTGGGTCGGCGCGAAACAGCAAAATTTTTTGCTATGGGACTCGACAGCCGCGATCACACCAAATCTGGCCCGTCGGGCAGGATATTTTTTTACACGACGTCATTCGTCATCGCGGCACGAAACGAGAGAATTTGGCCCGTCAGGCAAAATCAACGGCCCGTCAGGCAACTGGATTGCATGGCGGATTAGCTACTAGAGCATGCGCCCATAAGTTCAGAGTGATCGGCCGGGCGTCCGCTCATGATCAGGTAATCTCGGAAAATGCCGGTTCGTCACTGAACTTGATCGAACGGTTCTTCAACAGGATCAAACAACGTCGACGTGGCGCGACCCGATACGACAAACTCGCGGCCAACTATCTGTCCTTTATCAAGCTCGTATCAATCCGAATTCGACTGCGCGCTGATCAGTCCACGCCCCAGTCAAAACGATCTTCGCCAATGGCTCAACGGACGACGCGCTCCGGCCCTTCGACTTGCTGATAAACCGCCTCGACGATCGGCCTGACCGCCGCCGGCATTCTCTGGTGCGCGGCTTCGCATACCCTGTTCTTCCTGGTGCTCGCTTACGGATTTGCACGGCTGGTGAGCGAGCCAAAGCCGGCGCCCGAACTGTCCTGGGGCACGCGGGAAGAATAAGGCGCTGAAGAACTATGAGGCGCAGGCCGGCGACAGGTTCAATGACCTCAAAAGATCATCAAAAGCACCGGTCCGCTTACACGGCTTTAAGTGTTCAGCTGGCTTGGAACGCTCCGCCGCCCGGCTGACTTTGGGATCGGCGGGTTTGCCTTTCTTGCTGGCAGCCATTGACGCGGACTGTTTGGGCTTCCCGACCGATGAAGTCGTCGCATTGGCGTCATGCCAATGCCGGCTGATGATCTTCGGCTCGACCGGCGGGACGATTGTCGTGACGGGCGAAATCGATGGCTCGGTCGGCGGCAATGCCGGCTGAGCCGGGGTTTCCGGACGCGCATAGGCAAATTCAAGCCGGTCGGCCTTGGTCAATGGTGCTTGGGCCGAGCTGGAGCCGATTGTCGTCGCGTTCATGGATGTCGCTGCTGCCAGGACAACAGATGTTTTGACAGCCTTGCCGGCCAACAAGGCGCCGAGCACGGCCAAACCCGCAATCGTAAGCCACACAGTCCTAATCATTTTACTAAAAATCCAGACCCTTGGGTCGACAGGAAGGTCTGGAGCGATTCGGGCGGTTAGAGGGCAGGATGAATCTTGATTGTAAAAAGGAGCGCTATCCCCGGGAAAATCTCAGGGACCTCATTGATCGTTGTCAATCGGCCCCGCACCGCATCGATCCGGGCGACCAAGTCTTGTGCCGATTTCGGCCAAATCCGGCGCTTTGCGACGCAAACACCAACCGACCCTCAATGAAAACTACCCCTGGTTTCCGGAATGCTCAGTGCACCGATCAGGTAGATCACGAAGATCACCGCCGAGAATATCGCAAGCGACATCGGGATTTGCGCCGTGCTGGCGCTTGCCAGCGAGACGAAGGTCGGCATCATCCCGCCCAGGGCGAAGCCAATGTTCCAGGACAATCCGGTGCCGCTGGCACGCAACGAAGTCGGAAACCGCTCGTTCAGAAATATCAGGACGGGCGCATAGCCGGCATTGCCGATGAAGGCGATGGCCAGTGCATAAAGCGTTACCTGCGTCGTACCGGCCGCCTGAGCCAACCCAAGATAGCACAGCGGCAACAACACCAGCGCACATACGCCGGCGGCAAGAAATGTAGGCTTGCGTCCGATCTTTTCGCTGAGCGCTCCGACCAGGACCGCGGAGATGAACGCGGCCACGCTCGCACCCATCAGGATCAGGGACGAGATGTTGTTGGGGACCGCGTTGATGACCTTCAAGAAGCTCGGGAGATAGCCCGATGTCAGGTAGTAGCCGGCACCGCCGCCGAATGTAATCAGCAGATTGATCAAAAGCACGGCGCGATACTTGCTCGAGAACAGCGTCCTGACCGGTGACGGTGCCGCCGTCGCCTTGCGTGCGGCTTTCTGTTGCTGCAACTCGTTGAAGAACGGCGACTCCTCGAGATTCTTGAAGATGAACCATCCGAGCAGCGAACTCAGAAGGCCCGAGAAGAACATGAACCTCCATCCCCATTGGGCAAAGGCCTCGCCCGGGAACACCGACGATGTGATCAGGAAGACGAATGACGCCAGCAACGCGCCGATGCCTGCCCCGCCGCCGCCCACCAGACCTGACATCGCGCCGCGCCACTTCGCGGGAACCGATTCAGTTCCGATGGTATGCGTGGATGCAACCACGCCGCCGACGAATACGCCCTGAACCAGACGGAGGATCAGGAACATGATCGGCGCGGCGATGCCGGCCTGTGCGATCGTCGGCAGCGCGCCGAAGGCCGCGGTGCTGATCCCGACGCCGACGATCGCGATCATCATCGCGCCCTTTCGACCGTGGACGTCGGCATAATGGCCGAATACCGCGGAACCGATCGGACGCATCAGCAACGTCACCGCAAACGATGCGTATACCGCGGCAAGCGAGAGGGTTGCATGGGTGGAAGGGAAAAACAGCGCACCAATCACCGGCGCGACATAGAGCAGAATGAACAGATCGAACAGATCGAGCGACCAGCCGAGCACGGAGGCGATGATCGCATTGATCATTTGTCGATTGCCGGCGGGGGCTTGCGCATCCACCAGCGGCGTGCCTGTGATTGTCATTTCGAAAGCCCCTCTTTTTTGATTTTTGCAACCCAGTAGCCTTGGCGCCCCGGGCGGCCGGACGATCCGGACCGCCTGATATATTGCGTCTGCCGGACCCCAATCCGGCGTCGGCTATAGTCCCGTGAACTTCGCGGCGCGTTTGGCGTTGAAAGCCTCGACGCCTTCCTTGAAATCGGCCGATTGACGCAGCCGGCTGTAACAATGGCCCTCGAGCTCGATCGCGATGGCGAGCGTCGAGTCCTCGGTATCGTTCAGAAGTTTCTTGGCCGTGCGCTGGGCCAGCGGCGAGAAGGTGCGGAGTTCGTCCACCAGCTTGTCGGTCGCCTTTTCCAACTCGGCGTCGGGCACGCACTCGGTGGCGATGCCCCATTCCTGGGCCTGTTTGCCGGCAATCCGCTTCGAACGCATCACGATGTCCTTGGTGCGCGTGATGCCGATCATCTTCTGCAGACGCGCCGATCCGCCCGAACCGGGAATCTGTCCGAGCTTCTGCTCCGGCAATGCATAGAATGTCGTCTCCGACGCGATCCTGAAGTCGCAGGCCAGAGACAGCTCGAACCCGACGCCGAAGCAGTATCCGCGATTGGCGACGATCACCGGTTTGGTGCAGCGTGCCGGCGAGGCGATACTCCAGGCGAGCTTCGATACATGCTCCGGCGTCGCTTCCATGAAGCCTCCGATATTGCCGCCGCTGGAGAAATGCTCGCCGATCGATCGCACGACAATGACCCTGACGCGCGGATCCTCGTCGAGGGTCTCGAACACCAGCCGAAGCTGGTCGCGCTGAGGCATCGATACGATGTTGTAGGGAGGACGATTGAGAATGATATCGGCCCGTTCGTGAGCCTCGTCGATCTCCACCTGGAAGCCGTCGAGCTTTGCCAGACGGGAATCGGAAAAATTGAACGTTGATGGCATCGTGGTTTTCCTTCTCTTTGAAAATTGCGACTATGCGTCGGTCGGTGGCGGCCGGCGCTCGACGTCGTATTCCCCGGCGACCAGCAGCCTGCGCAGCAGCTTTCCAACCGGGGATTTCGGTATCGCATCGACAAAGACGAATCTTCGCGGACGCTTGAAGTTCGCGAGGCCGGAATCCCGGCAGAATGCTTCGAGTTCGGCTTCGCTGACATACGCACTGCGCTTGACGAACGCGGCGACGATCTTTCCCCATCTCTCGTCGGCAAGACCGACGACCGCTACCTCCGACACCGCCGGATGCAGCGACAGACAGCTTTCGATCTCCACCGGCGATACGTTCTCGCCGCCGGTGATGATCATGTCGTCGGTGCGGCCGGTGACG
>DATHHQ010000485.1:0-18887 GCA_035490095.1 Bradyrhizobium sp. | reverse complement strand
GCTGAAGCTGAGGAGCATTCCGTGGACCCAGAAGCGCGGCCCGAGGAATTGCGGCTGCTGGAAGCGCTGCTGTTCGCCTCGACCGAGCCGCTCGATCAGGCGGCGCTTGCAAAGCGGATGCCCGAAGGCGTCGACATCAAGGTTGCGCTGGCGCAACTGCAGGCGGATTACGCCTCGCGCGGCGTCAATCTGGTTCGCGTTGCCAATAAATGGACCTTCCGCACCGCGGGCGATCTATCCTGGCTGATGACACGGGAGAGCACCGAGACGCGCCGGCTGTCGCGCGCGGCGATCGAGGTGCTCGCGATCATTGCCTATCATCAGCCGGTCACGCGCGCGGAGATCGAGGACATCCGCGGCGTGATTACCTCCAAGGGGACGCTGGACGTCTTGCTGGAAACCGGGTGGATTCGCCCACGCGGCCGCCGCAAGACGCCGGGACGTCCGCTGACGTTCGGAACCACGGAAACCTTCCTGTCGCAGTTCAGTCTTGAGGCGCTCGGCGATCTGCCGGGCCTTGAGGAACTGAAGGGCACGGGGCTGTTGGATTCGCGGTTGCCGTCCGGCTTCAGCGTTCCCACGCCCTCGGATGACCCCGCCTTGCACGATGACGAGGATCCGCTGGAGATTGGCGATCTGGAACTCGCGCTGGCCCGCGCGGTGGAGCCGGAAACCGGGGACGAAAGCTGATTTCCGCTGCTGCGGCCGTGGTCCGCGACGTCGGTTAACGGTAGCGGCAATGCGTCGCGTTAACAGCGATTTGACGCGGCCTAAGTCCTTGTTTTTCACCCCTCCTGAGCCTACTTTCCGGGAAGATTAGGCCGGGTTTCCGGCTTGTGTGCTTGGAGGGTTGCAGGATGGGTTCGCTTAGCATTTGGCACTGGATCGTCGTGATCGCAGTCGTCCTGCTGTTGTTCGGCCGCGGCAAGATTTCCGATCTGATGGGTGACGTCGCGCAGGGCATCAAGGCTTTCAAGAAGGGCATGCAGGACGATGACAAGACTGCGGAAAAGCCCGAGCCCGTGAAGACGATCGATCACAACGCCGCGCCAACCACGGCGGCGCGCACCGACGTCGGCAGCAAGGCTGTCTGAACCTCTTGCGGCTAGCCCGCCGCAGCGCGTAGATCTTGCGGCAGGCGTGCGGCAAGGGCCGGTCGAGCAAAGACGCGGGCGGCCCCGAATCCTGTTGCAAGCATTGGGGTGAAATCGCCTCGCGTGAGCGGAATTTTTCATGTTCGATATCGGGTGGAGTGAATTGGTCGTCATCGCGGTTGTCGCGCTGATCGCCATCGGCCCGAAGGAATTGCCGGGCGTGCTGCGCATGGTCGGGCAGTGGATGGGCAAGGCGCGCAAGATGGCCGCCGAATTCCAGGGCCAGTTCCAGGAAGCGATGCGCGAGGCCGAAATGGCCGACCTCAAGAAAACCTTCGACGAGGTCAAGGAAGCCGCCACCGGTTTCACCGGCGGCAACGTCATGACCTCGCTGCAAAAGGACGTCGGTGACGCCCTGCGGATCGACGACATCGATAAGCCTGCGGTCTCGGCGACCGATACGCCGGCGATATCGGGGACTGACACGCCGGCGATCGAACCACCGGTGATTCCGACGACGCCGGAGATTTCGAAGATCGAAACTCCGGAGCCGCCGATCCCGGAAACGTTCACCGAGGCGGATGCCCACGCCGCCGCGAGCGAGCCGCTGGCGATCACGCGCGAGGTTCAGTCTCAGCCGGCCCCGCAGGACATCACGCCCGCGGCGCCCGACATCCTCAAGGACGCCAAAGCGTCATGAGCGCCGAAGACATCGAGGCCAGCAAAGCGCCGCTGATGGATCATCTGATCGAGCTGCGCTCGCGGCTGATCAAGGCGCTGTTGGCCTTCGGCATCGCCTTCATCTTCTGCTTCTTCTTCGCCAAGCAGATCTACAACGTGCTGGTGTGGCCATTCGTCTGGATCGCCGGCCCGGAAAATTCGAAATTCATCTACACGGCCCTTTTGGAATATTTCCTGACCCAGTTGAAGCTGGCGCTGTTCGGCGCTGGTTTCATCTCGTTCCCGATCGTGGCCGCGCAAATCTACAAATTCGTGGCGCCCGGCCTCTACAAGCACGAGCGCGGTGCGTTCCTGCCCTATCTGATCGCCACCCCGTTCTTCTTCGTGCTGGGATCGATGCTGGTGTATTTCGTGGTGCTGCCGATGCTGGTGCGGTTCTCGCTCGGCATGCAGCAGGCCGCGGGCGCCGAGACCGCGCAGATCCAGTTGCTGCCCAAGGTCGGCGAATATCTGTCGCTGATGATGTCGCTGATCTTCGCCTTCGGCGTCGCGTTCCAGCTGCCGGTGATCCTGACGCTGTTGGGAAGGATCGGCATCATTACCGCCAAACAGCTCCGCGAGAAGCGCCGCTATTTCATCGTGGTCGCCTTTATCATCGCCGCCGTCCTGACCCCGCCCGATGTCATCAGCCAGGCCTCGCTCGCGATACCCTTGCTGGCGCTGTACGAAGGTTCGATCCTCGCAGTGGCCATGGTGGAGAAGAGGGCGGCAGCGGCGAAAGCGACCGCCGGTACGCCGCCATCCGCCGCCCCGCCGCCGCCGGCAGCCAATCCGGCGGAGTAGGGCGCGGCGGCCTGCGTTTCACCTGACATCGCGGCGCACAGCCTATGATTCGTCATGGCCGGGCTTGTCCCGGCCATGTCAGTCTTTTACAGACCGTGCAGCCAAGACGTGGATGGCCGGAACAAGTCCGGCCATGACGCAGGAATTGTAGCCATGCACGACATCAAATGGATCCGCGAAAACGCCCATGCTTTCGACGCTGCGTTAAAGCGGCGCGGGCTGGCGCCGCTGTCCTCGTCGCTGCTCGCGATCGACGAAAAGCGCCGCGCGGCGATCCTCAAGTCGGAGCAGGCGCAGGCGCGGCGCAATTCGGCGTCCAAGGAAATCGGCGATGCCAAGAAGGCCAAGGACGATGCGCGCGCCGCGATCCTGATGGCCGAGGTCGCCGAGCTCAAGACCACCATGCCGCAACTCGAAGCCGCGACCAAGGCGGCGGAGGAAGAGCTTGCCACCGCACTGGCCGCGATTCCGAATTTGCCACTGGACGAAGTCCCCGATGGCGTTGACGAGCACGGCAACGTGGTGCGGCATCATTTCGGCGCGGTGCGCAATTATGCGTTCGTACCAAAACCGCATGACGACCTCGGCGGCGCGCTCGGCTTCATGGATTTCGAGACCGCCGCAAAGTTGTCGGGCGCGCGCTTTGTGGTGCTGAAAAAAGGCCTGGCGCGGCTGGAGCGCGCGATCGGCCAATTCATGCTCGACCTGCACACCAACGAGCACGGCTACACCGAGATCAACCCGCCGCTGCTGGTACGCGATGAGGTGATGTTTGGCACCGGGCAACTGCCGAAGTTTGAAGATGACCAGTTCTGGGCCATCAAAGGCGAATTGCTGACTGCCGTCGATGAGAGTGCTGTTGCGGGCCTCGGCGAATTGCGGAGCGAGCGCCTCGGGCTCATCCCCACCGCCGAAGTCCCGCTGACAAATCTCGTTCGTGAATCCATCGTCGACGAGAAAGAATTGCCGATGCGGTTGACGGCGCTGACGCCGTGCTTTCGCGCCGAGGCGGGTGCTGCCGGGCGCGACACCCGCGGCATGATCCGCCAGCATCAGTTCACAAAGGTCGAACTGGTCTCGATCACAACGCCGGAGACCAGCAAGGAAGAGCACGAGCGCATGCTGGCCTGCGCCGAGGAGGTGCTGCGGCAGCTTGATCTGCACTACCGGGTGATGACGCTGTGCGCCGGCGATATGGGTTTTGCGGCGCAGAAGACCTACGACATCGAGGTCTGGATGCCGGGGCAGGGCGAGGGCGGCGCCTACCGCGAAATCTCGAGCTGTTCGGTGTGCGGCGATTTCCAGGCCCGGCGCATGGACGCGCGCTATCGCGGGCCCGACGGCAAGCCGCGTTTCGTGCACACCCTGAACGGCTCCGGCACCGCCGTGGGCCGCGCGCTGATTGCGGTCATGGAAACCTATCAGCAGGACGACGGCTCGATCGCGGTGCCCGATGTGCTGCAGCCCTACATGGGCGGGCTAAAGGTGATCGCCCGCGACAGGTAATTCTATTCAACGCAGCCGCGTTCGCTGTTGCGAAGGCGGCGCGACGCGGTATCTTCGTTCCTTGCCCGCGACCGGGCCTGTTTGGAAACGAAGACCGGCAATGCCCTTGCATCGCGACATCTATTGGGTCGGCAGGCAATGGGCCGTCACCGGCTATGGGATGCAGGCGATCGATCAAAAGCTGAATGGCATTTTCGATATCGAGCTCTCCGGTTTATGGGATGACGGCCTCGCGGAACGCATGCATGCGCTGAAATGGCTCAATGTGGCGGACTTCGACAAAGGGCTTGCCGCGGCCCGCAAGCATTACCCGGAACCGGCCCGACAAGCCGCTCCACCCGAAGAGAGCGTTTCTCGCTTGAACGAAGAGAGTTTTTCTCGCTTGAAGGATGGGGCTGCTGCCGAGCAGCCGAAACCGGCAGCAGAAACATTCGACATGCGAAGTGAAGGCTTGCCGGCAAAATTCGTGTCGCCCTGGCGCATCCGCCGTCAGCGGTAACGGTATGATTTTCGCGAAAGCGAAAGACCGCATTACCGCTCGGTCCGTTCACCTTCGCTGATTAAGTTTTTCAAAGTGAGCGATATTGAACAGGCATGCGATGCCGGACAGGCCAATCTGAGACGTGAATGTCGCCGTCGGCCTTGCTGGTGGGACAATGCGTTACGCAGGATGCCCCCATGCCCGAATTTCAGCCGGTATCCTCAGCGGCTATTGCTGCGATCGAGCGGCCTCGCTGTCCGAAGTGCAACCAGAACCGCATGCTGCTCTCGAAGCTTAAGGCGGGACCATCCGGCTTCGATCACCGTACATTCGAGTGCCAGAAGTGCGGTCGCGTTCACACCACGGTGGTATCCAGCGACCCCATGAACTCCGATAGCAGCGGCTGGCTTGTCAGCGAACTAAGGCCGCCGAGATAAGTACGGCTGCGGGAATCAGCGGGCTTGTTCTCGCGTGGGTTGACTTCCTTAGGTGAACTCACGACCAGTTGAGTTGTGATCCCCGGCCAAATTATGTCGTCTACCGAACACATCGGGACTCTGCTGCGTTATCGGTGCTGCTCTCGGCGCTTGCCGGTGACTGAGAGTGTTGTGCTCCCGCTCAATTACGGAACAACACCATGCCCGACACGCAGCAAATCCTGCAGGAGGACGTGTTTGATCCCAGGGCGTTTCTTGGCCGGATCGGGGCGGGAAAGACGGTCGAGAGATACAGAAAAAACCAGAAGATTTTCGGCCAGGGCGATATCGCCGACGCGGTCTTCTTCATCCAAAAAGGCAAGGTCAAAATCACCGTCTTGTCCGAACACGGCAAGGAAGCGGTCGTCGGGATTTTCGGGGAGGGTCAGTTCTTCGGCGAAGCATGTCTCAGGGGTGGCGAACTACGCAGCGCAACCAGCCATGCCATGGAAGAGTGCCTGATCACGTCGATAACGAGATCCGCCATGCTTGCGACCCTCGGTGCGGAGCCGAAGTTTTCAGCGTTCTTCATGGCCTATCTGCTGAGGCGAAACAGCCGGATCGAGGACGATTTGATCGACCAGCTGTTCAACTCCAGCGAAAGGCGGCTCGCGCGGCTGCTTTTGCTGCTGGCGAATTTCGGCCAAGAGAGCGACGCAAAACCGGTCGCGGTGACCCTCAGTCAGGAAACGCTGGCGGAGATGATCGGCACAACGCGTTCCCGGGTAAGTTTCTTCATGAACAAATTCCGGAAAAAGGGGTTCATCGACTACAACGGCAAAATCGAGGTACGCCGTTCGCTGTTGAACGCCGTCTTGCGGGACAAGCCTCAAATACGAGAGGACGAATAGATGGTTCAGCAACCGGACTCGCAACTTAAATTTTGGAATTGAGCGATATTGAGCAGCGAGCCGGAAATGCTCGGTGTCAGATTGGCGAGGTCACCGGCATCACGGTGATCGCGAATCGATATAGGTGGCATCATGCCGTCTGTGGCTCGTACATTGGCGCTAGATCATCCGCTCTACAGCATGGCGGAACTTATTGAGCACCGGCGCAACATTCTGCGATATGCGCGCTCATTCCCGCCCGGCCCTGAACGCAATCAGCATCGACAGATCGCGTTGTCGCTTCGGGCCCTTTTCAAGAAGAAGGACTGGCTGGAAGCCAACGTGCTAAACGACTCCGGATGATCCCGGATGGTCGCCCGTTGGCGGCCAGAACCTCGATCTGCGCCAGGCAATCTCTCGTCGAGGAGTGAGCAATATTGCTCACTAAGCACGCAACATGGCAGACGCGCCGCCGGGGAAGCGATTAAATCCCAGGCATGCCGCGATATCGCTTTCAGGTACGCCGGGGTAAGTTTTCCAACGGATCCAGCGTTGAGGCGACACTTGAAGGTACCCAAGCTGCCTGGAAAGAGGCGATCGCGATCAGCGCCGATCTGGCCCGCGATATCATGAGCGAGGAGCCGGAATGGCTCCTCGAAGTGGCGGACGAAGCCGGGCAGGCGCTTTTCAGCTTCCGGTTTGTCGCCGAATCGTTCCAACGCAATGTTGGGGCAGAAACATATGTTGGTTCGACCATTAGCGCGGACCGGTTGCCGTCTTTGCCTGTGTAAGCGGCCATTAGAACAGCTCCCGCTTCATTTCGAATCCAATCCCCACACGCCGGCAAACCATTTCAGATGGCCGCCTTGCGTCGGTGATTTTCCGCGGCCAAGCGATCGACAGAACAAACGAGGTGCTGTCCGCGAACCATGGTCGGCCCGTGCTGCGAAACGCCACCGCGTCCTTCCATGTCTCCGCTGCAAGCTGAAGTCGCAGCAAATGGCCGACGGCACATGGCGGCGGACCCGATACCCCGTTGAATGGGCCATTTCGATTGTATTTGCCGGGTTTGCCTCGACGGCGTGAGCGGGATAAGACGGCGCATTGGCGGCACTGGAATCGGCAAAAGAGGGCGTTTGAACGGATGCGAATTCTCTGTACCAACGACGACGGCATCTACGCTCCAGGCCTGAAGATCGTCGAGGAGATCGCCCGCGCGTTGTCCGACGACGTCTGGGTGGTGGCGCCGGAGCTCGATCAGTCCGGCGTCTCGCATTCGCTGTCGCTGAACGATCCGTTGCGGCTGCGCGAAGTGGGCCCCCGCCACTTCGCGGTACGCGGCACGCCTACCGATTGCGTGATCATGGGCGCGCGGCATATCCTCGGCGAAACCATGCCGGACCTGGTGCTGTCCGGCGTCAACAAGGGCCGTAACGTCGCCGAGGATGTCGTCTATTCCGGCACCATCGCCGGCGCGCTGGAAGGCACCATCCTTGGAATTCCGTCGTTCGCGCTGTCCCAGGAATTCAGCATGGAGACCCGGCACGCGCCGCTGTGGGAGACGGCGCTGAAATTCGGGCCGGAGATCCTGCGCAAGGTGATCGACGCCGGGGTGCCCAAGAACACCGTGATCAATGTCAACTTCCCTGCCTGTGCGCCCGAGAATGTCGCGGGCGTGCGCGTGACGCGGCAGGGCAAGCGCAATTTGGGATTCCTGAAAGTCGACCAGCGCCGCGATGGCCGCGGCAATCCGTATTTCTGGATCGGTTTCGAGCGGCTCGCGCAAATCGACGTGCCCGCGGAGGGTACCGATCTCGCAGCACTGGCGGCGCGTTATGTTTCAGTGACGCCGCTGCGGCTCGACCGCACCGACGAGGCGTTTTCGGAAGCGCTGACGGCGACGCTGAAGTGACGCGAAGCGTGATACCCTTCATCGGGCGGCGCGCTGCGCCGACCCGGTGGCGGGCGATGACGACCGTTGTGCCGGCGACGTGATCTAAACCGTCGCGCTCTTGAGCGCGGTGTCGATCATCTTGGCCAATGTTTCGAGCTGGAAAGGCTTTTGCAGTGCCGGGCGGTCGCGATATTCTTCCGGAAGACCCGAGGAGCCATATCCGGTCGCGAAGATGAAGGGGCGGTTGCGTGCCTTGATCAATTCGGCAACCGGAGAAATCACCTTGCCGTTGACGTTGACGTCGAGAATGGCGAGGTCGAACTCGGTGGTTTGCGCCAGCCTGATCGCCTCGTTGATTTCGCCGGCCTCGGCCGCGACGCTGTAGCCGAGCTCCTCCAGCATGTCAGCGACCATCATCCTGATCATGACCTCGTCCTCGACGAGGAACACTGAACCGCCCGGCGGCCGCGTCGCTATCATGTTGATGTCCTTGCCCGTCCCAAGCTTAAGGTTCGCAAATAACGCCGACCGGCGCAATGTCAACATGTGCCAGCACGTACGCTTGCTGGCTGCCACCGCGCGCCGCGGCGGGCTATGGAACAGGATTGATCGCCCAGCCCCTTAACGCCATGCTGCTATCAGGGTTCCACCCGGGAACACCGATTCGTGGGAAAACTTTCCTTAAGCCGCCAGCGCATATTGCATCAACTTGTTCGCCCGAGGCGCGCTAGAGTGGCTTGATATTTGGTCTGACGGGATTGCCATGCCGCCCACTTCAAATCCGCCGGAAAAGATGATGTTTCAGCTCAACCTGCGGCGACGCGGGATCAGCGATCAGGCGGTACTTCGCGTGATGGAAGAGATTCCGCGCGATATCTTCGTGGAGGCGGCCGACCGCGCCGATGCCTACCGCGACAGCGCGCTCGGCATCGCCTGCGGGCAAACCATCAGCCAGCCCTTCGTGGTGGCCTACATGACAGAGCAGTTGCAGCTGCAGAAACATCATCGCGTGCTCGAGATCGGCACCGGCTCCGGTTACCAGGCGGCAATTCTGTCGCGGCTGAGCAGCCAGGTGCTGACGATCGAGCGCTACCGGACCCTGGCCGATGAGGCCCGGGCGCGGCTCAAGAAGCTGGGATGCGGCAATGTCGAAGTGATGCTCGGGGACGGCTTCGACATCCCGGCCGATGTCGGCAATTTCGACCGCATCATTGTCACCGCCGCGATGGCGCAAATTCCGGAGTCGTTAGCGCAGCGGCTCGAGCCGGGCGGGCTCCTGATCGCGCCGGTCGGTCCGCATCACGGCATCCAGACCCTGACCCGCATGACCAGGACCGACACCGGTTTCGAGCGCCGGGAGCTGGTGGAGGTGCGTTTCGTGCCAGCGCTGCCCGGCATCGCCCGGGAACTGTAGGGTCGCGAACCGCGCCAAAGGTAGCATGAGGAGGGCGTTCGTCCTCATTGTTCGAGACGCGCGCGCCGGACCGTGCAAGCGCGCTGCCGGACAATGCGCCTCTGACCCCGAGGAGGTGGATCAGGCCGCTTCGACTACCCCGTCAACGCCCTGTCCGAAGGGTTAAGCGGTTGTTTACTGGGGGTGTGTTTACTCAAAACAGTAAGTTTGTTGCGTATGAGTGAGTAACCATGTCCCGTATCGTCGAGTTGCTTTGCTCGCGCCGTTTGTCGCACGTCGCGGCGCTGGCGCTGATATCGATCGGTTTTGCCGGCTGCAGCGGCGACATGTCAACGCGGCTCTCGCAGGAATCGTTCTCCAATCCCTTTGCCTCCCAGCCGGAAGCGATCGGCACGGTGCCGCCAGCCCCGATCGAGCGCCGTGAGCCGCCGCGATATTACCGTCCGCAGCCGCAGTACCAGTCCTCGGCCTTGCCGCCGCCGATCGCAGCACCGCAGTCCAATCCGACGGCCAGTGCCGGCGTTTCGGGAGGAGGGCGCGGGCTAGCTTCCTATGCTCCGCCCACCCATCCGCCGCTGGAGGTCACCGGCACCGCCGCGCCGCGCTCGGTCGCGGCAATCCGCAGCCCGGGACCGGGCAGCACCACGATCATCGTCGGCACCAGCGACACGCTCGAGACGCTGTCGCGCCGCTATAACGTCGCGCCCGCCGCTATCCTGCAGGCCAATGGCTACAAAGGGCCGCGCACCTTGTCGCCGGGCCAGCAGCTTGTCATTCCGCGTCAGACCGCTGTTGGTGCCGCACCGGCATTGGCAGCGCCGGCGAACAAGCCCGTTGCCGTCGCTGCGGCGTCGGCCGTTCATGTCGTGAATCCCGGCGATACCTTGCTCAGTGTCGCGCGCCACAATCACGTGTCGTTGTCGGAGCTCGCAAGAGCCAATGGTCTCGAGTCGAACGCCAAACTCAGGCTTGGCATGAAGCTCACCGTGCCCGGTGCGAAGACGGCGGCAGTCGCGCCGGCTGCGCAGCCGGCAACCGTTGCGGTTGCCGCTCAGCCGGTCGCTGCAGTGGCCTCGCCCACCACCAAGATGGCTGCCGCGGGCGGTCCCCCGCAAAGCGCGCGGCTCGCCCAGGCCACCGCGACGGTCGAAGACGCTGCCGTCACCACGCCGGCCAAGGCGGCCGAGGCCACCGGCGCGCTGCCGACGTTCCGCTGGCCGGTACGCGGCAAGGTGATTACGAGCTACGGCGCCAAGACCAATGGCAAGTCGAACGACGGTATCAATCTGGCCGTGCCCGAAGGTACGCCAGTGAAGGCGGCGGAGGACGGCGTCGTCGCCTATTCCGGCAATGAGCTCAAGGGTTATGGCAATCTGGTTCTGGTTCGGCACTCCAACGGTTACGTCACCGCATATGCCCATGCGAGTGAACTGATGGTGAAGCGCGGTGACACGATCAAGCGCGGCCAGATCATTGCCAAGTCGGGTCAGTCCGGGGAGGTGGGGTCGCCGCAGCTCCACTTCGAGATCCGCAAAGGATCTTCGCCGGTCGACCCGCTTCAATTCCTCAACGGAGCGTGAGCGGTTCTGATTGGCCGCTGTCGCGCAGTACCTACTGCCGTCGTCGTCCGCGAAAGCGGGCGACCCAGTATCCCAGAGCGCCGATGAAGGTTCGCGAAAGCTCTGGAATACTGGGTACCCCGCTTTCGCGGGGTCTGACGATCTACAGTGGAGAGGAGCGGTGCGTTCTCTCGCCCACGCGATCGCCGCTTACTTCCCCGTCAGCTTCACGCCCAGCCGTCCCGCCAATTCCTGCGTGAACTGCCAGGCGACCCGGCCGGAGCGCGCGCCGCGTGTGGTCGACCATTCCAGCGCTTCGCGCTCGAGTTCGGCTTCATCGAGCTTGATGCCGAAGTGACCGCAATAACCCTTCACCATCGCAAGGTACTCGTCCTGGCTGCAGCGGTGGAAGCCGAGCCATAATCCGAACCGGTCCGAGAGCGATACCTTCTCCTCGACCGCCTCACCGGGATTGATCGCGGTGGAGCGTTCGTTCTCGATCATGTCGCGCGCCAGCAGATGCCTGCGGTTCGAGGTGGCGTACAGGATCACATTGTCGGGCCGTCCCTCGATGCCGCCCTCCAGCACCGCCTTCAGCGACTTGTAGGAGGCGTCGTTGCCGTCGAACGACAGGTCGTCGCAGAATACGATGAAATGGAAATCCGAACTGCGCAGCAGATCCATCAACGCCGGCAGGCTTTCGATGTCCTCGCGGTGAATCTCGATCAGTTTCAAGCGCTCGGCCGGCTTGCGATTGACGTTGATGCTGGCATGCGCCGCCTTCACCAGCGACGACTTGCCCATGCCGCGCGCGCCCCATAGCAGTGCGTTGTTGGCAGGCAGGCCATCGGCGAAGCGTTCGGTATTCTCGATCAGGATGTCGCGCACCTGCTCGATGCCCTTGAGCAGGCCGAGGTCGACGCGGCTGACACGCGGCACCGGCGCCAGCCGCCCGTTGGGGTGCCAGACAAAGGCGTCGGCGCTGCCAAGCGAATCGGCCGCGCTGGGTTTTGGTGACGCCGCAGACAGGTGCGCTGCGATGGCTTCGAGCGAGCGCGCAATCCTGTCCGCGCTGTCATGTTCGGAGGATGCTGCCGGACGTTTTGTCGCGGCTATCGGCAATTTACGCGAGCTGGCCTTGGAGGCGGCACGAGGCACTGTTTTGCTGGGCTTTTTTGACATCTTGGGGGTTCCTTACCGTGCAGCCATATCGGGCCTTTTGACAGCCCGCAAGCGGCCCAAATGAGGGGTCTGGCAGCGTTGCAATTGGGACCGCGGCCGCTATAGTCCGCGCGAATTTGCCCGAACCGGCCTGACGCCAATGCGTCGCCGGTTCATTCCCGTTTCACGAGGATTGTCCGAAATGCTGATTACTCCTGCGTTTGCCCAGGCCGCGGGCGCCGGCGATACCAACAGCATGTTGATGTCGCTGCTGCCGTTCGCGCTGATCTTCGTGATCATGTACTTCCTGATTCTGCGGCCGCAGCAGAAGAAGGTGAAGGACCACGCCGAACTCGTAAAGAACATCCGCCGCGGCGATACCGTGGTGACGTCCGGCGGCCTTGTCGGCAAGGTGACAAAAGTGGTCGATGACGACCAGATCGAATTCGAAATCTCCGACGGGGTCCGCGTGCGGCAAATGCGGCAGATGATTTCAGGCGTGCGCGCCAAGGGCGAGCCGGCCAAGGAAAAAGCCGAAACCGCCAAGGAAGACACTTCGGCGAGTTAGCGCGTTCTCTGATCGCGCACATTCCAGAATCTGACAGGTCAACTCGATGTTGTATTTCACGCGGTGGAAGGCGCTGGCGATCATCCTGACCGCGCTGGCGGTGTGCCTTTGCGCCGTTCCAAACTTCTTCCCCGAAGCGACGGTGAAAGCCTGGCCGCAATGGGCGCAGCGTCATCTGGTGCTCGGCCTAGATCTGCAGGGCGGCTCGCACCTTCTGCTCGAGGTCGATGCCAACGCGGTCAAGAAGGACAAGCTCGACCAGGTGCGTGACGATGTCCGCCGCGTCCTGCGCGAAAACAAGATCGTTTATACCGGTCTTGCACCTCGCGCAGACAGCGTCGAAGTGCGCATCACCAAGGATACCGACCTGCCGACCGCGCTGAGCAAGCTGCGCGAGTTGTCGCAACCGCTCGGTGGTTTGCTCGGCACCAGCGGCCAGCGCAGCCTCGAAGTCAGCGACGCCGGCGGCGGGCTGATCCGGCTCACCGTGCCGCCCGCGGCGATTACCGACCGCATCAGGCAGGCCGTCGAACAGTCGATCCAGATTGTCGAACGTCGTGTCAATGAACTCGGCACCGTCGAACCGCTGATTCAAAGACAGGGCAATGATCGTATTCTGGTGCAGGTGCCGGGACTGGGCGATCCATCGCGCCTGATCAAAATTCTCGGCCAGACCGCCAAGATGGATTTCCGGATGGTCGATTCCACCGTTTCGCCGGATCAGGCCATCGCGGGACGTGTGCCGCCGGATTCGGAAGTCCTGCCAAGCGCCGAGGGATCCAGGCAGCCCTATGTCATCAAGAAGCAGGTGCTGGTCTCCGGCGGCGACCTGACCGACGCACAGCCCGGTTTCGACCAGCGCTCGGGCGAGCCGATCGTGAGCTTCCGTTTCAACACTTCCGGCTCCCGCAAATTCGCACAAGCCACGTTGGAAAATGTCGGGCAACCCTTCGCCATCGTGCTCGACAACAAGGTCATCTCGGCCCCCGTGATCCGTGAACCGATCACCGGCGGCTCCGGCCAGATTTCCGGCAGCTTCACGGTGCAGGCGGCCAACGATCTCGCGATCCTTCTGCGCGCCGGCGCGCTGCCCGCGCCGCTGACGGTCATCGAACAGCGAACCGTCGGACCGGGGCTCGGCCAGGACTCGATCCAGAAGGGCGAACTCGCCGCCTATGTCGGCTCGATCCTGGTGATCGTGTTCATGTTGCTGACCTACCGGTTGTTCGGCGTGTTTGCCAACATCGCGGTCGCCATCAACGTCGCGATGATCTTCGGCGTGCTGTCGCTGCTGAATGCGACGCTGACGCTGCCCGGCATCGCCGGCATCGTGCTCACGGTCGGCATCGCCGTCGACTCCAACGTGCTGATCTATGAGCGTATCCGCGAGGAACTGCGCGGCGGGCGCAACGCGATTTCCGCGATCGACGCCGGCTTCAAACGAGCGCTGTCGACGATTCTCGATTCCAACATCACCACCTTCATCGCCGCCGCGGTGCTGTTCTATATCGGCACCGGTCCGGTGCGCGGCTTCGCCGTAACGCTCGGCATCGGCATCATCACCACGGTTTTCACCGCGTTTACGCTCACCCGCCTGATCGTGGCGGGCTGGGTGAGGTGGAAGCGGCCGCAAAGCGTGCCGATCTAGGCATGATCCCGAAAAGTGGATACCGGTTTTCGGAGGAGATCATGCCTTCACAAAATAAAGCGACGAATATGATCCGGCCTGACTGGATCATATTCGGGGGAATGCGGAGCCGGCTGTGACAAATTTGGTTCTCATCGGACTCGGCATTCTCATTGCCGTGCTGACCGTGGTCAGCTGCTTCGGCCTGTTGCCGTCGCTGCGGATCGTGCCTGATGATACGCACTTCGATTTTACCCGCTTCCGCCGCATCAGTTTTCCGATCTCGGCGCTGCTCTCGATCTTTGCAATCACCCTGTTCTTCACCCACGGGCTGAATTTCGGCATCGATTTCAAGGGCGGCACGCTGATGGAGGTGCAGGCCAAATCCGGCGCTGCCGACATCCCCTCGATGCGCAACACGCTGGGCGGTCTCGGCCTTGGCGACGTGCAGTTGCAGCAGTTCGGCGGGCCCGCCGATGTGCTGATCCGGGTGGCCGAGCAGCCCGGCGGCGATGCCGCGCAGCAGGAAGCCGTGCAAAAGGTGCGCGGTGCGCTCGGCGAGGCCGTCGACTATCGCAGGGTCGAAGTGGTGGGGCCGCGCGTTTCCAGCGAACTTTTGGCCTATGGCCTGCTCGGTCTGATGCTCGCGATCTTTTCGATCCTGATCTATCTCTGGTTCCGGTTCGAATGGCAGTTCGCGCTCGGCGCCATGATCGCCAACGTCCACGATATCGTGCTGACCATCGGCTTCATGTCGATCTCGCAGGTCGATTTCGATCTCACCAGCATCGCGGCGCTGCTGACGATTCTCGGCTATTCGCTCAACGACACCGTCGTGATCTATGACCGGATTCGCGAAATGCTGCGGCGTTACAAGAAAATGCCGATGCCGGCGCTGCTCAACGAATCGATCAACTCGACGCTGTCGCGATCGATCATCACCCACGTCACCGTAACGCTGGCGTTGCTGGCGCTGTTGCTGTTCGGCGGCCATGCCATCCACAGCTTCACCGCCGTCATGATGTTCGGCGTGGTGCTGGTCGGCACCTACACCTCGATTTTCATCGCAGCGCCAATCCTGATCTATCTCGGCGTCGGTACCCACCGCGACGCGCCGGACACACCGAAGAAGAAGTGACGATGCCGGGCCGCGCTGACGCCCCGCATCTTCCGAGGTCGGCGCCGATCGAGGCTTACGGCAAGGGCGGATTTGCGTTCGCCGACATGTCGCATCGCGGCTCGCTGTTGTGTCTGCCGGAGGCAATCTGGGCCTGGCCGGTCGCAAAGCCAGAGGAAATCGACCAGGCTTCGCTGGCCCGCGTGTTCGCCGCGGCTGCAGGCATCGATACGCTGATCATCGGCACCGGCACCGAGGTCTGGTTGCCTCCATCCGACCTGCGCGAGGCGTTGCGCGCCGTGCGCGTGGTGCTGGATGCGATGCAGACCGGTCCTGCGATCCGCACCTACAACATCATGATCGGCGAGCGGCGGCGCGTCGCCGCGGCACTGATCGCGGTGCCATGAGCCGCGCGGACGGAGCCAGGGATTCGGCCGACTTCTGCGCTGAGTTGGTGCGGACCCACGATTTTGGCCGCTACGCATCCTGCCTGTTCGTGCCGGCCGGCCAGCGCCGCGCGCTGTTGGCGCTGTATGCCTTCAACGTCGAGATTTCCCGGGTGCGCGAGCAGGTGAGCCAGCCGCTGCCCGGCGAGATGCGCCTGCAATGGTGGACCGACATGCTCGCGGGCGCGGGCCACGGTGGTATCGAGGGCAATCCGGTTGCGGCCGAGCTGCAGCTTGCGATCCAGAACTGGCACCTGCCGGTCGAGCGGCTGTCGCGCCTGATCGACGAGCATCAGTTCGATCTCTACAACGACCCGATGCCGACCATGGCGGCGCTGGAAAGCTATATCAACGATACCTCGTCGGCGCTGTTTTCGCTCGGCGCCGGGATCGCCGGGGCCCAATCCGACTGGATCGAACACCTCGCGCGCCACGCCGGCCTCGCCCAAGGCATGGCCCAGCTGATGGCGGCGTTGCCGCGGGACGCCTCGCGGCGCCAGCTGTTCGTGCCGCTGCAAGTGCTGCAGCAGCATGGCAGCGCGATGGAAGAGGTGTTTGCGGGCAGGCAGACCGCAAAATTGCGCGCGGTGCTGGATCAGCTCATCGGCGAAGCGCGGGGGCATCTGAATACAGCCTTCGCGCTGCTTGCCAGCGTGCCGCCGGAGGTGCGGCCGGTGTTCCTGCCGCTGGCGCTGGTTGCCCGCGATCTGACGCGGATGTCGCGGGCGGACAGCGATCCGTTCGTTCTTCAGGTCACATCAAGGTTGCGGACATTGTGGACGTTGTGGCGCGCGGCGAGGTCGCGGGAGTTCTCGTCGCGGTGAGGATGGGGGGCCGGTTGCACCTTTGGAAGTCGTCATACTCCGCGAAAGCGGAGTATCCAGTACGCCGCAGCCCTTCGGCTAAATCACGCACGCTCTGGAATACTGGATCACCCGCGTTCGCGGGTGACGACTGTCGCGGGTGACGACCGTCGTGGGCGGCGATGGTTGCGCCGCGCGCACAGCCTCACGACGATGGCGGCGCCAGATCCACCGCTTCAAAATTGAACCGGTCGCGCAAATTCTTGCGCTGCTCCAGAATGCTCATCAGGAACGCGCGGTCGGTCGCGCTCGTCATCATCGGCTCGATCAGATCGAGCTGGTTCATCGCGACCAGCTGCAGGACTTCGTTGCGGATTCTTCCCATCGCATCGCGCGGCAATGCCTGCACCACCTGGATATGCTCCGGTGGTTTCGGGCCTTTCGCCGCCGCAAGCGCGTCGCGCAGCTCCGCTTCGAGCGCGGTCTGGTCGGCCTCCACGAAGGCATAAAGCCCGACGCCGGTGCGCCGGTCGGCGAACGCGACAATGGCGGTGTCGCGGACGGCAGGGTTTTTCCTGATCAGATCGCTCAGCACCGGTGCGTCATTGACTAGCCGCCGGCCGCCGCCTTCGCGGTCGGTAAAGTTGAACAGCCCGCGGGTGATGGCGCGGTAGACCTTCTTGCCGGTCGCAAGCCAGATGCTGGCGACCAGCGATTTGCGCGCGAGGATCTTGCGTTCCTTCGGCGTCAGCGCCTCCGGTGCATAGCTGCGCTTGTGCTTGAGCAGATGCCTGAGATCCTCATAGGCGGCGATGCGGAACAGCTGGCCGCGCGTCTTGAAGCAGGCCGCGAGCTGAAAGTCGGTGACGTAGGCGCGGCCATCGCTGCCGCGCAGCCAGTTCTGCTCCTTGGCGAGATCGTTATGGCAGATGCCGGCGCGATGCAGCTTGCGCAGCGCCAGTTTGGCGGAACGGAAATAGGCGACGTCGCCTGTCGGCTTGGCGAGGTGCAGCGCCACGCCGTTGATGAAACCGCGCACCAGCGCCTGCCGGCCGGCCCATAATAGCTCCGGCCCGACGTGAAGATCGCGCGCCAGCGCCAGCGCGCGGCGCTCGCGCGCAAACAGATGGCGCGCCGGGACAAAGGACCACCACGGCACCTGATCGAGCCGGCGCAGCACCGCATCGACTTCGCCGTCGCGCAAACGAAAGCGGCCGCGCTCGACGGTGGAAAACACGTCGCGCTTCAGCAATACGCCTTCGGTCCATTGCGCCGACAGAACCGCGGCGTCATCCCTGGGCAAACTCATGAAACGCTCACGCCGCCGCCGCTACAGGCAGGCTATCGGCGATCCAGCGATCGAGATCCGACAATGCGCGGGCGCTGATCGCCTGTTTCTTGGCAACGGTCTTGTCGTTGCCGCGCAGCCGTGTCCCATCGACATTTTTGGTAGGCGGGTTGGCGAGCGGTGGAAACAGTCCGAAATTGATGTTCATCGGCTGGAATGAGCGCTGCCCTGCGTCGATGGTCTCGATATGACCGCCGGTGATGTGGCCGAGCAGCGATCCGAGCGCCGTGGTCGCTGGCGGCGGCGCCAGCGACGTCGAGCGTGCATCGGCTGCGGCATAGAGGCCGGCCATCAGCCCGATGCTGGCGGATTCCACATAGCCTTCGCAGCCGGTCATCTGCCCGGCGAAGCGCAGCCGCGGCTGCGCGCGCAACCGCAATTGCGCATCCAGCAGTTTTGGGGAATTGAGGAAAGTGTTGCGATGCAAGCCTCCGAGCCGGGCGAATTCGGCGTTTTCAAGCCCGGGAATGGTGCGGAAGACCCGTTGCTGCGCGCCGTGCTTCAGCTTGGTCTGAAACCCGACCATGTTGTAGAGCGTGCCGAGCTTGTTGTCCTGGCGCAGCTGCACAATGGCGCAGGCCTTCACCGTCGGATCGTGCGGATTGGTGAGCCCGACCGGCTTCATCGGCCCGTGCCGCAGCGTCTCGCGGCCGCGCTCCGCCATCACCTCGATCGGCAGGCAGCCGTCGAAATAGGGCGTGTTGGTTTCCCATTCCTTGAAGTCGGTCTTCTCGCCGGCAATCAGGGCGTCGACGAAGGTGTCGTATTGCTCCTTGGTCATCGGGCAATTGATATAATCGGCGCCGGTACCGCCGGGGCCCACCTTGTCATAGCGCGACTGAAACCAGGCCGCCGACATATCGATCGAATCCCGGTGCACGATCGGGGCGATCGCATCGAAGAATGCCAACGCGTCCTCGTCCGTGATGTCGCGGATGGCGTCCGCAAGCGGTGCGGAGGTCAAAGGACCGGTCGCGATAATGACATTGCGCCAATCCGCGGGCGGCAGACCGTCGATTTCAGCGCGATGAATTTCGAT